>JALDXQ010000138.1:0-19566 GCA_032156805.1 Acidobacteriota bacterium | reverse complement strand
CGCCCCACGACGCCACCGGCCGGCGTGATGCATGCCAGAACCGGTCGCCACCTCCGATCATTGGGCGATGGTGTGCCGGAGAATAGAAGGGCGCGAACTCGATCTCCCGATTGTCTGGTGAGAGCGCGGTGACGCGATCGACCGAGTACACCTCGTACGCCCGCGGCCGCCGCGCGTCAGGGATGACGCGATACTCCGTTTGCGTGTGAGTCAGTCGAATCGATTCAGCCCGCTGTCGGAACAGATTGACGATCGGCGAACAACCGAGTTGGAACACTTCGGCTGTCACATAACGTTCGAGGGCTTCGACGTGGCGATCGAGACAGATGTCGACGTGGATCGTACGAGCGTCTTGAAATCGAGCCACGGCCCCTCGATCGAGTCCGACGATGTCGAAGAACAGGAATTTTTCGGGAAAGGCGAAATACTCGGTCATCAATTGGTACGAGGGAAACGACCGCGCCGGATGATCCGCGAGACCTTCGCTGCGCTCGAAGCCGACTTGCCGTATGCAATCGCGGTCGAGAATGACAGCGGACTTGTCGCCAGCGCCCGCCGACACGATGACACCGAGTGTGTTGTTGAAGACCGTCTCGTACAACTGATAGACGAGGTGAGTTGGCGCGTTGAGGAAGAAACGCAGACTCTCGAACCCGACGGCGCTGATGGGCGTCTTCTCGCCATAGGACACGAGCTCCAGCCTGACAACGGACCTCACGCGCTCCTTCCAGCGTACGGCGGGCAGAGGCGAGAACAAGCTGCGCACACCGGCCTTGGCGATTCTGATCGGCCACACCGTCACCGGATAACACGTCCTGAAGCGAGAGGGATCGCCGTCGATCGGCTCCGTTTCAAGGACTGAGCCTTTGGGGATCGAGAAACCCTGTACCAGCCCCGCCTGATCCTCGGCCAACGCAAAGCGGACGATGGCCGCTGACGGAAATGGCGCCAGGTAGTGCGGATAGAGCACCTGGAGCATCGCCTGCGAGATCTCCGGGAAGTCGTCCTCGATCTTGCGGCGCGTGCGCGCGTTGAGGAACGCGAACGCCTGAATGAGCCGCTCGACGTGCGGGTCGTCGATTTCCTCTTCTGACATCCGCAAACGGCCGGCAATCGCCTGGTGCGCCTTGGCAAATTCCGGCGCCATCAGCCGAAAGTGCTCGAGTTCCTGCTTGTAGTGGGGCAGCAGTTCGTCGCTCATGGCACTGCCTTGACTTCGATTTCGGCTGTGGCCGGCTTCAATTCGGAGTCGAACACCACGCGCTCAGGCAGAGGCTCGGTGCGCAGCACGCCGGTGATGCGAAATCGCAGCGTGCGCTCGAACGCGTCCGCATTGGCTTCAATGGTGACCACCACGTTCTTCAAACGCGGCTCGAACCGGCGAATGACCCGTTCGATCTCGGCGCGCGTCTGCTCGCGCTCGGATGGAACGCTCATGTTCAGGCCCGTGAAGTCGGGGATGCCGTAGTTGATGAGCGAGCCTTCCAGCTCGCGCGACTCCTGAGGCAACTCTTTCCATCGGCGCCGTGTGTTCAGAAGGTTCTCGAGGTCGCGGCTGACACTCCGCTTCAACTGCGAAAGCTGAGGCCCTGCCGACCGCGACGGGTCGCTGCCGTGCGGATCGTCAAGCAAACGGTCCAGGATTGAACTGACCAGTCGGCGCTTGTCGTTTCTGTCCCTCATCTTCGTGAAGATGCCTCGATGCCGATGCCGTCAGCCATCGACTTTGGTTGTGTTGGAGAACGTGATCTTCTGAATCGACAGGATCGACTTGTCCGCGTCACCCACGAGAAAGGTCCGTTGACCAAGGCCAACGGTCGGTCCTTCGGGCGTCTGTATCCAGTCAGTCTTCCGCCCGAGGCGGAGGTCTCCGTCCTGGCTGCGATGCGAACCCGGATAGAGCACTGGCACGTAGACGAGAGCATCTGGTCCGCCGCGGACCACCATTTCAGCCGGCCGCCACAGGAGGTCACGCAGATGTTTCGGGGTACGGAAGTCCAGCGATTCGAGTCGATCCCAGGGCACCCAGTAGTACTTCCCTGTGCTCGTCAGGATCTCCAGGAACGAGGCGGTCAGATCGTCCACATCACGGAAATCATCGAACGATGCGTCGTCGCACTCGCCGTGCACTGTCGCGCGCAGTCGCTCGGCTTGGCCAAGCGACTCGCTCGCCGCGCCTGCGGCCCCTTCGCGGAGCGCGATCAACGCTCGCAGATGCAGCTCGAGGACCGCGAGTGGCTCACCCATGAACTCGGGAGCGCGGCCAGACTCGAAAACTTCTCGCCGACTCAACTCCGCGCGAATGAGCTGCCGGTAGAGGGCGACTCCCGGAGTCAGACTGGAATCCTGTTGGACGAGCACATCCAACTGGCGGTCGGCCCGCTCGAGCTGGTTTGCGAAACACAAGAGATCGCACAGCAACAACCGTGCGTCGACGTCGGTCGGCGCCGCTTTTACCGTGCGCAACGCCGCCTCGATTGACTCGTCCAGCTTGGCTTGTTTATAGAGCTCGTACGGTGTCATCGCTCGTTCCAGGGCCATATCGTCACGCTGCGATCCGCGGAGCGGCTATCTCGCAGGCAAACGACTAATCTCCGTCGTGAGACGCACTTTCACAGCGATCTCATCCAACTGATAGTGGGGGACCAGGTGAATCACGCAGTGGTACGCTCCGGACACGCCAGGCTTCGGCCGAATCTGGACACCGGCCTCCCGCAGCGGGTACCGCGCCTTGGTTTCGGGCGAGGCGCTCTCATCCGGCGTCACGTACTTCTTCAACCAACCCTCGAGAATCTTTTCCAGCTGCTCAGCGCCCGTGACAGATCCTACGAGGTCCCTGCCGATCACCTTGATGTAGTGGGCGAAGCGGGAGACGCACAGGATGTACTGCATCATCGACGACAGGCGCGCGTTGGCCTGCGCCGGCGCGCGATCGAGGACGCGCGGCTTCTGAACCGAAGGAACCGAGTAGAACGCCGCGTACGGTGTGTCGTAGCAATGGCATAACGGGATGAACCCGAGATCGCCGAGCTGCTTCTCGAGGTCATCGGTGATCACGACGTCCGTACTGTATTTGTGCGCGACTCCTGGACTGTCCGTGCCGGGTTCATCGACTGAGAGTCCGGTAACGAGGCCTCCGCCCTCGACTCCCCTTTGCACTCCGCGAATGTCCGCCGGCCACGCCGAGTTCTCAAAAGCGCGCATGATCACTGCGCCGAGCGCAAAGGCGGCCCCACCCCACAAATAGTTCCCGTGATGTGGACCACCCACGTCCTCTGCAAAGCAGAATCCGTCGACACGCTGGCTATCCGCCGTGTAGGGCAGCCTCATGAGCACGCGCGGCATGACGAGCCCGACGAACCGGGCATCCTCGTGCTCGGTCAGGCTTCGCCATTTCGGGCTCTGTTTCAGGGTGTGCGCATGATCGAAGGTGCGCTGCAGGCCGACGAAGTCGTCACCGAGGTCGAACATGCCAGGGCTGGCATTGGCGAAAAAGGGACAGAACGCGGCAGCCGCGACGCCGGCAATCGATTCGAGGACATCCAAGTCGTGATACGTGGCGCCTGCGACCGGCTGCGGGTGGACTTCATAGTCGGCAATGAGCGCGCCGAACGGCTCACCGCCCGGTGAGCCGAATTCATTTTCATAGATCTTGCGAAACAACTGGCTCTGGTCGAACTCAATCGCCCGATCGAAATCGCGCGCCAACTCTGACCAGCTCACCGTCATGACCTTGATCTTGACGGCGGCGGAGCCTTCTCCCTCCTGCTGTCGAACGAGGAAGTCGAGACCGCGCCAGCTCGCTTCAAGACGCTGGAAGCTGCGATGGTGCAGGATGGCGTTGACCTGATCGTCGATCATCCGATCGATCGACGCCACCGCACAGTTCAGCGCTGTCAGCAGGTGTTGAGTACTTTTCGTCTGCGAGGATCGCGCGATCCACTCTCGCAGCACGCGCGAGAAGTCGGGTGGGAACCGATCGGCAAGCTCTGACGCCGGTAGACTGCGATGACTCGCGTCTGCCAAGAGCGCGTCGATGAGGCTCATGCCAGCGGATTCGGTTGCGGCCGCGTGGATGGGCTCTGGTATGCGGGAGACCGACATCCTTGCGTCCTCCAGCTACGGCTGGCTATTGAGCGGAACTGAAAGCGAAGACCTCAGTTAGGCATGACCTCGGTAAGGAACATCATCAACCGCCGAGTTGAGGAATCCTGGCGACCATCCGCATCGACGCCGACAGCTCTTCGAGCTGCAACCACGGCCGCATCCAGGCAATGGCTTCGTACGCACCCGATTGCCCAGGCACCGCGCGCACTTGCACCTTCGCCTCGCGCAACGGGTAGCGAGCTCGTGCCGCCTCAGTGGCGTTCGGATCGGCTGACACGTAGTTGTGGATCCAGCGATCGATCTCCCGCTCCAGATCCTCGGCTTCCTTGAACGAGCCAATCCAATCCCGGCCGATGACCTTCAAGTAATGCGAGAAACGCGAGGTGGCCATCACGTAAGGCAGCCGGGCACAAATCTGCGCGTTCTCGGTGGCATTCGGCCGATCGTATTTCTTGGGCCGCTGGGTGGTCTGCGCTCCGAAGAAAACCGCGTAGTCCTTTCCCTTGTAGTGATTGAGCGAGAGGAACCCCATGTCGCTCAGTTCCTTCTCGCGCCGATCGGTGATGGCGATTTCCGTCGGGCACTTCAGATCGAGGTCACCTTCGTCAGTCGAGAAGATATGAGCGGGCAGGCCTTCGACCAGGCCGCCGTTTTCGTAGCCGCGAATTGCGGTGCAAAAAGACGTCGAGGCAAAGGCTGCCGTGAGCTTGGTTCCCAGCACATACGCCGTGTTCATCCAGCAATACTGGTCGTGTGGAACGGCAATGGATTCCCCCTTCGAACCCAGCGCCACTTCCTCGAAGTGGAACTCGTCGATGGGTTTGGTGTTCATGCCGTACGGCAGCCGCGCCAACGTACGCGGCATCGTCAGCACGACGAACCGCGAGTCTTCACTGTCGCGGAACGACATCCATTTCGTGTAGTCCACGGACTGCACGATCGTCTTCAGGTCGCGAACCTTGGGGAGCTCCTGCCAGTTGCCGAAGCCAAGCATCTTCGGAGAGGCCGCAGTCAGGAACGGACAGAACGCCGCTGCCGCCACGCCGGAGACGCCTTCCAGCAGCGCGATGTCGTCCGGATGGTTCTCGAACTCGTAATCGCCGATGAGGGCCGCGTAGGGGGCCCCACCCGGCGATCCGAATTCGCTCTCGTAAATCTTCTTGAAGAGGCTGCTCTGGTCGAACTCGGTCGCCTTCTCGAAGTCCTTGAAGAGCTCGCGCTTGGAGCAATTCAATACGCGGAGCTTGAGTGATTCACCTGTCTCGCTCTTGCTCACCAGATAGTGCAGTCCACGCCAGGTTCCTTCGAGCTTGAGGAACTCGGGCCGGTGCATGATCGCCGCCAGCTGCTCAGAGATGATCTTGTCGATCGCCTCGACTCCGGCAGAAATCGTCTTGATGACGTTCCTGTCGAACCGAATGGCGCCGCGCAGCGATTCGTCGCCGGCGGCTTCCGTCAGCGTCTTTATGAGCTCTCGCGCGCGATCGGGTTCGGTCTGCTTGGTCGCGCCAATGGCTGCATCGAGAAGGCTCTCGCGTGTCGTGGCACCCTGACTGTCCGGCTGCTTCTGCCTTTCCACTGGGGTCATGTGGCTCTCCGGTTATGAGTCCTTGCGACCGTCGGGGCTCGATCCACTGTCGGGGCCGGCGGGACCACCAGCCTCCTTCGCCACGCCCAGCTCGGACGAGAGCTTGTTGAAGTCGTCGGTGTTCTGGAGGACCTGTTCCAGAATGCCCTCCAACTCGGCGCTGCGGTCCACCTTCGAGGCCAGGTCCCGCAAACGGTTGCGCATCTCGAGCAGCTTCTGCAGCGGTTCGACCTGCCGTATGACGTTGGCCGGCTCGAAATCGCTCAGCGAATTGAACGTGAGTTCCACGGGGATCTCGGTGTTGTCTCCCTTGATCGTGTTGGCCACCCGCATGTTCAATCCGGGGTTCATCCGTTTCATGACGTCGTCGAAGTTGTCGCGGTTGACTTCGATGAACTTGCGATCTTCCAGGGGTTGGAGCGGCTTGGTGGGATTCCCGGAAAAATCCGCAACAACACCCATGACGAACGGCAGTTCCTTGACGACCCTGGCACCTTCAGTCTCGACCTCATAGGTCAGATGGACTCGGGGGGCTCGCACGCGCTTCAGTTTTTGTTGAATGCTTTCAGGCATCGCCTATCTCCGAGAATGTTCTACATACATCGCGTGCGACCGGACCGCGAACAAGTCGCGGCTCTTGTGTAATACCCGCCGGTGACGTCTCCCGCACTTTTGTGGACCGGATCAGGCGGCATTGAGAGGTCCGGAAAGGCCACGTTCCGCGATGAGAAACACCGCAAACCGCATGCTGGCCGGGAGACGAGCCTCACGCCGCCACTGGCCCTCAACTCGTTTTGCCGAAAGATGTTGGCGCATTCTATCAATTCCCGCTCGCTAGTCCAGCCCCATTCTCGCCACGAATTCGCCTGTTCGGCCCCCCTGCCAGTGGACGGCGCCTTCACGCCACGAGGTTCGCGCGCGCATGCCTCACTGAAATGCCTAACGAGAACGGGGCACACCACCGAACAGGCGCATGGGGGCAACTGATGAGTTTTGGCCAACCCACCAAGCGACGCTCGACGATTGCAACGATGTGTCCGGGGCGGTATGGTGTGCCCCACGTCCAAACTCTAGCGAGACTGACTATTCAATGGCCACTTCACCGGTCCTCGACCTCGACCGCCTGTTGACACCGGTTTCCGGCGAGCAGCCTGCGGGTCCGGAGCTGAAATCTGCAGCGCAAAGCGAAGAACGAAACCTGTACTACGCAGTGCGTGACGCGCGCAAAAAGGCGGGCGATGCCGAGCGGCGCGTTCGTGCTTTCGAGTTGTTGACCGAAGAGGAACGGAAGCAGGAACCTGGCTCACCGGAACCGGCGGACTGGGAGGCAGTAAGCCGACTGTCAATCGCTGCACTCGCCCGATCCAAGGACCTGTGGATCACCGCGTGGTTGATCGAGGCTCTGACTCGGTTGCACGGCTTTGCCGGCCTGCGCGATGGTGTTCGCCTCGCCCAGCTCCTGTGCGACAGGTTCTGGGACGACGTTCATCCCCAGCCAACCAAGGAAGAGGGCCTGACGCCAAGATTCATGCAGCTGAGCAATCTCAATGGGTCCGATTCAGAGGGTACGCTGGTCGCCGCGATCATGAACGTACCCATTACGGCGCCCCGAACGATACGGCCGTGTTCGTACGCCGACTATAAGGACGCCACCGAGCTGGAGCGCAAAGACCCAAAGGTTCGCAGTCGCCGGGTCGAACAGGGCGCAGTCACCATCGACATGTTCCAGCGGGCCATCGCTGAGACAAGCGTGGACTTCTTCGAGAATCTGCTCGACGACTTGCAGCAGGCCACTGAGGCAGTCACCAGCTTCACGACGCTACTCGGCTCACGAGTCGCCGACAAAGCCTCGCTTCCACCGTCATCGCGTATCCGCGAGACACTGGATGACTGTCTCCGTCTGTGTCGATCGTTGACGAAGGACATCCTGCACCGGGAAGAACCTGGGGACGCAGGGGAGGTGGGTGTGCCAGCCACATCGACAGAGAAATCCGGTTCGGCGGACGGTTCCGCCGTTGAAACGCGACAGGAAGCTCTACGTACTCTGTTGCGAGTCTCGGAGTACTTCCGTCGCACCGAGCCGCATTCTCCCGTTTCCTATGCTTTGGAGCAGGCGGTCAGATGGGCACACATGTCGCTGCCTGATCTGCTCTCGGAACTCATCACCGACAAGTCGACGCGCGACGAGATTTTCAAGCGAGCGGGAATCACACAGAAGGACAACGACAAGTAGTGGCGGGAGCACCTTTTCCGAGTTTACGCGCGCATCACGGCGACACGACTTCCGGACACACCGTGCCGCCTGACCACGAGAATCATGGAGGGCACCGCGCCTCCCTTGGGGACGATCCCTTCGACGGTATATGTCGAGTCGAGCAACTTTGGATGGGCGCCGGAAGCGCCGGTCGCCTCGACGACCCGCATATTTCCACCAACTCTGCTCTGGGCAGCGTATGACTCCACGACGGCAATGTGGCCTGGATTGGTCTTGACTGAATTGCCATTCATCCAGACCAGTAGGTCACCTGCTTGGATCTGGGTCGGATCGTTGATGGCGTTGGACGCCTTGTAGTAAGAGGCAGCGCTAGTGTTGCGCATGGTCTTGCTGGAGTACGTCTTTTTTCCGCAGGCAACGAGGTAGTTGGTGACAAAGCCTGAGCAGTCAATACCCAAGTGATCGTCGCAGAAAGTTTGAAGCGTTGCCTGGGTCACCGTAGCGACCTTTCCCGACCGCACCGCCCACTCGAGGGCCAGCTCATAGTCTTGGGGAGCGCCCTTGCCCATCGCCGCGGTACGAATGCGCTCTTTATTCGCCTGGAACCACGTGTCGTTCTTGGAGCCACGCGTCACCGTGCGGTAGTCACGGTGTTCCTCGGTGCCATCCGCCCAATCCATCATGAAGTACTTCGTGAGTTGGACTCGGTGCGTACCGAGACGGGAGACCATCGCGACGGAATCCTCGATCACCGCCTTCACATTGAGATTGCGATACTGCCTCATGAACTCGGCGGCTGTCGGCATGGCTCTGCTCTCTCGTAAATCTTGACGCTCAGCGAATAACGTCTCCATCGACTGTCATGGGCGGTTGAGGTGGCGCGCATGGCCGCTCCTGCGCCGAGTCCGCCCTGCTCCGAACTTCGGCTTCCGACTGCGTGCCCTCCACAATCCTGTCTGTGACGCACGTTTCGTTCGGTGTGATTTTCGCCACGGTGATATAGGAGTGGGTGACCTTCTCAGGTTGGTCGTTGTCCTCTCTTGCGTGCACGCCAACGATCAACGCGATCGGAACCGGCTGTCCGTCTTTCGTCGCAACCCGCCACTCCACCATGCCATCCAGAGTTGACATGTGACGTGTAACGAACTCCTGGTAGTTGAGCGGGAGCACACGTTTCGCCGGGTCCACGACGTCGATCGACTGCCGACCCGCGTCGACTCGACGCAGGATCAGCGTGTAATCCGCAACGCCGGGACATGACAGGTAGGGCGTTTCGTTCGGGTCGTTCTTGTCGATCTCCTTCGCGCATGACCCGGCGCTAAGATCCGTGCGGACCGATTCGATGGCGGCCTTCGTGCCTGTTGAGCGATCGCCACCCGGAGCCGAGCAGCCGAGTTGAGGGTAAACGCTCAACGCGAGCAGGCCAACGATAAGCAGCCGCACGTTCGTCTCCCAGGCCGCAAGCGCAGCGACCAGCCGACCTCTGTTGTTTTCGTAAACGCCGTTTCTCGCTGGACTGAACACCGATTCCGTAGCGACCACGATGTACGATGACTTGCCTTACGGTGCCGACTCACCGTAGGCCTCGACGATGAGAGCCGTCACGTTGTCTGGTGCACCGCGGTCGACGGTTTCCTTGACCAGTCCTTGAGCGGCCACGGCGATGTCGTCCGCCGCCATCCATTCCGCGATGTCCGAGTCCCGCAACACCCGCACCAGCCCGTCCGAGCACAAGAGGAAGCGATCGCCGGTCCGGACGCGGTCGCGGAACAAGTCGAGCGCAAGCGTCGCCTCGCCGCCAAGGGCGCGCGTGATGGCGTGCGACGTCGTTTCCCCTTCGAGCTCCGCCACACTGTGATCGCGCGTCAACTGCGTCATCTTTCCGTCCCGCCACCGATACGCACGGCTGTCGCCGGCCCACAGCACAGCGCAGCGAGTACCGCGGGCCATCAGCGTCACGACGGTGCTTCCCGAGACCACGGGATTCACTGGCCGCACGCTCGCACGGAGCAGGTGATCGTTCACCGCGTGCAGCCGCTCCCGTGCGGCATCGATCATCTCTTCGAAGCTTGCCGTGGGAGCGAAGCCAGCCAGTGCATCGCATACCATGCGGCTCGCCACGTCACCTTCCTGATGACCGCCAACGCCGTCCGCCACCACCCACAATCCGACGTCGGAACGCTCCAGATACGAATCCTGGTTCACCTCGCGAACCACGCCGGTATGGGTCGCCGCGGCCGACCGGTACTGCGGCGGAGTGGGATCGTCCGTCACCGTGTCGTCCGCAACGGCAGGTAGTTCGACATGCGCTGAAAGAAGGGTCCAGCGAGATTCGTCCCACGACGCGTTCATCATTGCCACGAACTGCTCGGGGCGAGGCAGTCCCTTCGTCACGAGACAACTGGGCTGGACGATCTCCGAACCTGCGGTCCACCACAGAACCATCGGCGCGTAGAGCTCCGCCAGCCGATGGGCGGCCGCCTGCAGAATCGTCGATGAGAGGGCGGATGGTGTGGAAATGGGGACACTCCATGGGCCGGCTGCGGTGTCGGCCAGCAATGCCGCAGCCGCAGGTTCGAGCAGCATGCCCGCGGGTTGATACACGCGGGCGAGCGCGTCACCGAGCTCCACTACCGCCTGGTCGAACTGATCGAACTCAACATGTTCGAGCGCCATGGTCTCGAGCAGCAGGCGCTCGGCGGCGTCGAAGAACTCCTCGAGGGATGCCGCTGCCATCACCGGGATCGTGTCGTGCGGCAGTTCGGCGACGACCGTCAGCGGGAAGTACCGTCCAACCTTGTCGACACTCGGCACGACGAGGCCCGCGACGGCGGCGGGACCGCAGGCACCACTCGCGCACACGTAACGCCACGCCGGGCTCGTGAGATACACGTTGAGCCAGCGGTCCCCAAGAGCGAGGCGACTTGCCGTCATGGCTTCCTGCAGCCAGGGATCCCATGCGCCGACGAATCCGTCGAGCGTCCGACGCGCCAGGAAATCGCCGTGGCTTGGAAGCTTCCCGTAAAAGCCGACATCGGCCCGAACACGAGCCGAGGGACTCATAGGAATCACTGATCCCGGGTCGACCGTGGGCACAGCTGCTTCCTCCTTCGTCAGCACCGGAACTTCAGTAGCGGCAGTTGCCTGAACGGATTCCACACACTGTTCGCGTCGATGCGAAGTTTCGCCTCGTGTCCACCGCTGGCAAGGATGAGTGAGTACCTGACCTCGGATTCCTTGGCGAGTTTCGCTGCATCCAGCAGCCGGAACCACGCCCAAGCACCATCGAATACCATCGGCGACCGAACTCCGGAGTGCTCCTCGAAGGTAACAACAGCACCGCCAACCTTTTCCCCCGGCCACTTGATGGTGACCATGCGCACCGCACCGTGCGAGTAGTCGACCGCCTGACCGTCTATCTCCAGAACGAATCGCTTGGATCGGGCGTCCAGCTCCAAAGGCGTAATCGTAAACGTCACGCCGGGCATCTCGGCCCCCTGCGGGAAGAACATGCGCCGAAGCTGTTCCGCGATGTAGAACTGCTGCAGCTCAATGGACGCTGACACACCGGGTTTCCATCTCCAGCCCTGATCCTGCTTGTCCACCAGATCAGCGAGCTCGTTCCTGAAAAACGTGTCGAAGAGTCCACCACTCCCGAACAGCCGCGCAAAGTCCGCCAGCGGAAGATCTGGCCCACCAGGGACGAACGGGTAGTGCCGGGCTGTCAGGGCGCGACATTCCAGGACGACGTCCTGCCGGTAGCGCTCCTCGAGCGTCGCCCGAAACCCGGACGCCGACACCGACGCTGTCCGGTTGCCGAGGTCACGGACGATCTCGCCCACTGACGGTGGCAGCGGGGCCGCACTGCGCGTGAGTGCATCGGCGCTGAGTTTGATACTGGCCATCAGCTTGGGATCGTCGGGGCTCGTCTGCCCGACTTCTCGTCCCACTGGCTCGAGCTTCTGCTGGATCTGCTGAATCTGCTGCAACACGCCATCGAGCTTTGCTGTCCCACCCTCGCCCGTCAGGAGCTGGCGGATTTTCGCGAAGTGCTGCGTGACCCTGAGACCCGGCTGCACCGTCGGGATAGGCGCCTGCTTCTTCACCCCTTCCAGGACCCTGTCGACTGTCGCTCTGATACCTTCGCTCTTCGGGCTGGCCTCAGCGGGCTCCGTCAGATAGGTGTGCTCGTCCACCGTCTTGAGAAAGGTCCTGAGCGGCGACGCTTCCCCTCCGAGGGTTGCAAGCGCATCCTTCGTTCTCTCGAGGGTACCGAGTGGCACCAGCTGGAGGTCGGCGATCACCGCATCCCATGCCTTGATGTAGTCATCTTCGTAAATCCGGATGAACTCGTCGCGAAGCGTCGCCGACGCGGTCAGCGGTGGGCGACTCTCTCCCCAGACCCATTGATCCGCGCCGAACTGCGCGACGAGTTCAACTGCACTGCGCGTCGTAATTTCCTTGAAGACGTCCTTCGTGTAGATCGCCTCGAGCGGCTGAGAAAGAGGAACGCCGCTCTTTCGTCTGAATACACGTTCGGCGCCGATCCCTGCGGCCTGGTCGAGCCGCAGGCCGCGTCCGTCGTCCGCGTATCTCTGTTTCACATCGGTGTACATCATCATCGGAACGGACTCGAACGGAAGGCTGCGCCGCGCCTGCGCCACGAGCCGGTCGTCCAGCGCGATGGGCCGAAGACCTCCTTCAGCGTCGAGCAGCGTCTTGAAGTGGCCAGACAGTCTGCTTGCCGCCTCGTTGTCGTCTCTGTACAGCGATTGCCATTCCCGGTCTGCCAACGCCCCAACGAGGTCGGCATCCAGACGCTCGGGGGATCCGAGCATCAAATATCCTTTGAGATATAGGAACAGCGCTGCTGGATTGGACACGTGCTCACGCAACGCCAGTTCGAAACGCTCCTTGAGCGAACGCATCAACGCGCCGTTCAATTCGCGCGCATACGCATCGCGCGCGGCATCGCCGATCGAGTTTCCTTCATATAGGCCCCAGCCCATCGTGAGCCAGCGGCGGTCGTCACGATACCGATTCGCCGCGTCGGACACCTGGCGAATCGCGTCCAGCCGCGGCAGCACACGGTCGAGCGGCGCACCCGCGGGGGAAGGCGGCACCGCGTCGAGGCGCGCTGTCGCCGCGTCCACTTCGGCGACGAACGCGCGATTGTTGCGGTAGCTGATCCAGAGTGCTGACACGGCCAGCACGGTCACGGCTGCAATCCCCACGTAGGCGCCGAGTTTCACCGCCGCCTGTTTCGCCTCGAGCCGGAGGTTGAATCCCGCCAGGCCGGACTCGGCGATGATCACTTCCCTGAGCAGCCGCTCGATGAAGTACGCCTTGCCCTTTCCGGGTGGCGGCGCCACGGCCTCCGGTGCAACGCCAAACCGGCGGCTCATCGCACCGAGCAGTCGATCGATGGGCGTCCGTTCCTGGGTACCGCTCGTGAAATAAAGGCCTCGGAGCAGCACGGGACGGTCGAAGCGCGTTGACGTGAAGACGGCGGTGATCAACTCCGTGAGCGCTTCGCGCAGCGCGGCAAACTGCGGCGGGAATCCGAACATGCGAGTACGCCGGCGCCGGTCGCGTTCGTCTGCAATACGTGGCAGCAGGCGCTCATTGAGCCGCGTGACGAGCGCATCGAATTCACCGGGCAAGGTCCGGATGCCTTCCCCGTTTACTGTCTGCTCGTACGAAAACGTGACGCCCCACACCTGGGCGCGCCCCTCCTGGGTCAGGTCGTCGAAGTACTCGCTGAATCCGGCGATCAAGTCGCACTTGGTGACGAGCAGGTAGACCGGAAGCTGGACGCGCAGCTCACGATTGAGCTCGTCGAGGCGACGGCGCAGGGCTTCGACGTGATCCTCACGCTCCCGGGGGCTGTCCACCATCAGGTTCTCGGCACTGACGGCGACGATGACGCCGTTCAGTGGACGGCGGGGGCGATGCTTTCGCAGCAACGCGAGGAACTCGGCCCACCCGGCCTTGTCTGCCGCGGCATCGGAGTCCTGCGTGGTAAATCGGCCGGCGGTATCGAGTAAGACTGCCTCGTCGGTGAACCACCACTCACAATTGCGCGTCCCCCCTACGCCCTGGAGCGGCTGGCGACCCATGTGCTGCTCCAAGGGGAAGCGCAGCCCGGAGTTCACGAGCGCCGTCGTCTTGCCGGATCCTGGCGCGCCTATCATCACGTACCAAGGCAGTTCGTACAGCGTGTGACCGTCGCGACCCTTCTGCTTCAGCCGTTTGACTCCAGCGTCGAATTTCTCGCGCAGCTGCACCGCGTCCGCGGAGGGTTGCTCCGTCGGCGTCTGTCTGACGACTGCCGCGGCCAGCTGGTTGCTGGCGCGATTCACCCGCAGATGCGTGCGCAGCTGACTCGCCGCCCACAGCGCAACGACCAGGAGAATCGCGACAATGCGAGCGTTCTGGGACGCGAGCGGAGTGTAACGGTCAAAGGCAAACAGCGGGCCGGCGTACCAGATGAACGCCGCGAGCAGCACCAGGCCCACGACCGCAATGACGACGCGACGCTTGGGAAGGAGCGACATGGCCGAGCCCTTCTCAGGAAACGAGATGGCGGTTACGTTCCGCGTACATGCACGATCTCCACGCGCCTGTTGCGCGCGCGGTTTTCCGCCGTCGATACCGGCTCGAATTTGGGCTCTTGGGAGCCGACGCCGACTGGATCCATTCGCGTCACAGGAACGTTCGCCGCGAGCACCTGAACCACAGCCGCAGCACGCTGACGAGACAGATCGAAGTTGTCCCTGAAGCGGATCGACTGAATCGGCTGGTCGTCGGTATGCCCTCGTACGAGCACGCGCCCAGGCACCTGGTTGAGAGCCCGCCCGATCTGCTCGAACAGTTCATCGTATTTCCTGTTCACGTCGGCGCGGCCCGACGCGAACAAGTCGCCCGCCAAAGGGGTAATGACGCTCCGTGCGCCCTGCTCCTCGACGCTGAGCAGCCCGGATGTTTCCTGCGGCGCCAACAGTTGCTTAATCGTGGGCCCGGCTACCGGTGCGGATACGACCGGACCCGTGAAATCCTCTGTACCGATACGAGCCAGCCTGGCTTGGACGGGCGTTGCCGCTCCCGTCAGCCAGCTGTAGAAGAACGTGAAGGCGACGGCGACAATGGCCAACGCTGCTGCGGCAATCACCCACAGCGGCACGTAGCGGATCAACCTGTTCCGGCGATCCTTGATGCCCTGCCATCGCAATGACAGTGCCTCTTGGGGCCTCGTTCGCTGGCTGCGAATGAGTTGGTAGACGTCCTGCTCTATTTCCGCGAGCCGAGCACGTCCGTCGCCGCGAACCTGGTCGCTGTACTTGCCGGTGAATCCAAAGGCAATACAGAGGTACAGCAATTCGAGCAAGTCGATATGCTGTTCCGGTGACGCCATCAGGGCATTGAGCACTTTGAAGAACTTGTCGCCACCCCACGACTCCCGATGGAGCGCCACGAGCAGAGTCTGCTGAGCCCAGTCACCCTGCGAGCCCCACGGCGTGGAAAGCACGGCTTCGTCAATCGCCGAGCAGAGAGCGTATCGAGCCGACACGACGACTTCGCTGGACACCCCGGCCGATCGAGCGCTCGCTTCGAATCGCCGGACCTCATCGAGCGCATACCGTCGCAATGCGGCCACATCAGGCGACGCTGCCATTCCACGAAGTTGTCCCGACAGAACGAGCAGCGGCGTCGCCGCCGCAACGAGCGGGTTGAGGCCGCTTGCGAGCGCATCGCGAAGCGGAGGCAGCACCGCGTCGGCCGGCATGTACGACGGAGGCGTGTGAACGGTTCCGCCAGCCCCTCCCGGTTGACGCCTGCCTGCACCCGGACGCGGCCGAACGATCGTCACGCCGTCGGGTGGTTTGAACGGATCGCCAGTGTCGGACATACAGGATTCCTATCCGCTGCGAATGGCCCAGAACTCCAGTCCGAGGCCAGGAAACTCTCCGCCCAGATGCAAACCGATCCCGCCCGAGCTCCTCATCTTGCTCCAGAGCGGGTCGCTCTGATCGAGCTCGAAGTACACGGAGCCCGCGTGAAACGGAATCGGGCGCGGGGCGGTCGGCATCGGTGCGACCGTCACGCCCGGCAGTGCGTTGTTCACCAGGTCCTTGATGGTTTCGACCGGCCCGATCTTCAACTGTTTCGGGATGCGCCGTCGCAACTCTTCCGCCGGCATGTCGGCCCTCACCGACAGTACGAAGATCGCCGTGGTGTACAACGTCCGATCTGGAACTGTCGCGACGCTGATGCCGTACTGGCGCGGCTCGATCGGGAGCGGCACGGCCGCCTGTTCGAGCACGACACTGAGCGACTTGCGAAGCGCCGCCATCACCGGCTCGAACGACTCGCGCAACGCCTCGTGGGTGTATCCAGGAAAGTTCGGAGGACGCTTGGCGGTGGTCGTAAACGTGGCCAGCTCACCGGCGGCTGCAACGAACACCCTGTACAGGTCTTCGGGGTGCACGGTTGCTGATGCCGCCAGGTGCGCGACGACCGGCTGGTACCGGTTGATGACCTGCAGCATCAGGAACTCGGCCAGTTCCGCTGCGGGGCCGCGTCCAGCCCCGGACACGCGGCCGGCGAGCGCCTCACCACGCTGGCGCAACAATCCGAGAAGCTCGCCAAGAAACATCGACAGTGGCGGCGCCGCCCGCGCCTGCAGCACGGTCGGCATGAACCCTTCATCGAGGACGACCTGGTTGTCTGGCCGGCACTCGATGATGCGCGCGACCGGGATCGACGCGTAAGCACCGCCGGCGTCTGGAGCGAGCAGCAATCGTGTCCGCAGGGCACCGACCTCGAGGACCGCGCCCTCGCCGGACTTTGACGTGACATCGTGCGCTTCGAGCTCGCGGGCCAGTTGACGGGCGACCGCCTCCACCCCTGTCGATCTGTCAACCTGCACAGCCTCGGCACGCCGCACCGGCACCGCGAGATGGACAACCTGGTTCCGCACACTGCTGTTGATATCGATGGCGGCTGGCTCAGGGTCGTCGTCGGGAAGCCGCACGGGCGTCCCGTCGGGGAACACTCCCGTTGCTCGCAGCAGGCCGAATTTTCCGATGGCGAGCAAGTCGCGCCGGATCTCGACTTCGGCGAAGCCCCAACTGTGGGGGATGAGCTCCCGGCATCGGGTCTCGACGTAGTGCTCGAAATACCGCTCCTGCTGCTGAAAATGCTGCGGCTGCAGGAAGAGGCCTTCGGACCAGATCACTCGATTATGCGTGGACATCGACGTAGAGGCTATCAGGTTCGGCTCATGGCCCTGGTGCAACAGCCACGCGCGATTTTTCCACCGAGATAGTGAAGGCTTGCCGCGGAGCGGCGACGATCGCGCGCCACTCGGCCGTACGAAAGGCGCGATACTCCGCTGCCACCCCGACAAATGCCGCCTCGTTTGCAACCGTGACGTCGAGCGTTCGTCGTTCTCCAGGCTGGAGCGAGAACTCATCGCGGCTGATCAGCACCTCGCCGAGCGCTTTGGCGCTGTCGTCCATCAGCTCGAAAAAATCGATACTCCGGAAAGCGCCATCCGTCCTCAGCTGATAGACGTGGACGATGACCGGGGACGGCCGTCCGTTTGCGTCGGGGTTGACATCCGGGCTGACCGCGAGCGTCATCACGGCCTTCACCTTCGTTTCAGGAGGTGCTGCGATGGTTATGGGAGGCAGTTGCGGTGGCACCACGGGCGGCGGCGTCTTGCCGCACGCAGACAACACAACCACACTCAAACACAGGAGTGCTTCGATGATGAAGGTCGAGCGCGTCATCGTTCGGGTACCCCCGGGTGGCGGTTGCTCGACGAACCGCGCTCTTTGAGGCGCTGCAGCTGTTCCTGATAAGCGTCTGCCAGCTCGTCTCCGATCAGCGCACGGAACGTGTGATCGCGATCGCGGATCATGGCATCGACTTTCTGACGATACTGATCCCAGTAGCGCCACTGGGCAGGCTTGGCCAGCAACGCTCCCCGTCTCGCCTGTTCGTCGAAATGCGCCTGCAATCGGTCGGGATCGAACTCTTCGAGCATCTTGTCGAATACCGTTCTCAGGCCGGCGAGCATGCCGAGTTGATGATCCTGCATGTCCCGCAATACCTCCTCGAACGCGGCGACAGGCGGCAGATATGCGGAGCTGCGTTTTGCGAGCAGCTTTTGCAGCGCCTCGTCCGCGTTGGCGGAGCATTTGATCGGGTTGTTCGCGCTACGCTTGAAGGTCGTGATCCCGACACCGATTTCCGACTTGAAGTCCTTGCGCGCCTCCAGTAGTTCCATCAGGCCCGTCACGACGACCCGAAGGATCCGGCCAAGGTCATGCGCGAAAGCCGGATCGACGTGCACACCGGCCAGTCCCGCGCCCTCGAGCAACTCCTGTATCGTCGTGTCGCTGCGGGGCTGTGAAATTGCTGCGCCCTTGGCCTGCATCGGACTTCCTCCGCCAGGCTGGGGAACGGTCACAGGCTTGGCTGCAACGGCATGGCTGCGCCCCGCCTCGCCGGCCTGAGAGCGAACTGACTGAACGGATCGGTTCTGCGCCGAACCGCTCGCCGACGATTGACCACTGGTGGGCAACGACTTGACCGGGTCGTAATCGTCCGGGATGAGTGGTCGTGCCTCCTGGCCAGGGTCTGGATCAACAGTCATAGGGACGGCAAAGTGATCAGCCAGCGGCGAGTGCTTCTGCAAGTGCTCACTCCGCCGGACTTTCTCAACTGGCGGGGCGGGTTCGATGTTGAGCAGCCTCTCGGGGTCGACCTCTTCGTCTTCCGATATCAGGCTTTCCAGTCCAAGCGCTGCGAGAGGATCGACCGACGAACGATGTTCCGGGCGAGCCTGCTTAGGCACGTCACGGACCCCGGTTGCGGCAGCGAATGGATCATCAATATCAGACAGCGCTTTGCGTGCGCTATCGGTGATCGACACGCGGATCTCGTAGGGCTCGATGAGGACGAGGTCGCCAGTCTGCAACTGATGCAGGCGGCCTTTCTCGAGGCGAGTCTCGTGGCCTCCTGAGCTCAGGTAAACCGGGTTCCTGGCTTCTGTCGCTTCAAGGTAGAAGACACCGTTCTTGTAATGAATCGACGCGTGCCGGTTCGAAACATACGGATCGGCCAACACCCAGTCGTTGCCGGCTTGCCGGCCGATCGTGCCGCCAGTCGCCTGAAACAGCTTGCGGCTGCCCGCGAGCTTGCCGGCTTGTCCGATGACTTCAAGGGTCAGCAGCATGTCACACGCTCAGCGGGTTGTTCCCCCACCTGACGAGGCTCGCGCGACAGGCGCGCCAGTCTGAAAGCGTCATGAACCTGGGTCGTACACGCGAATCCGGCGTGAGCGTGGAATTCCCCCAGAAACAGCTTGATGGCGACCAGGCGCTTGAGGACCGTATCGTGCGCGAGGTAAACCGGGCCCATGCCGCTGTGGCCCAGCCGGCGTTGGACTTCATACTTGTCGACGCGGTGCCCGGGCTCGATCATCAACCGATGTCTCTGAGCAACCGACCGCTGCGGCCTCCCTCTCTTCCGGTAGCGGGGCCAGTACACTAACTCATGCTGGCGGTTCCGGCCAACTGCAGCGCGGAACTCGATGAGCGCCGTGGGCGCCGGCTGATGTCGGCTCCCCCAACCACCTTCGAAAGGG
>JALDXQ010000137.1:0-19608 GCA_032156805.1 Acidobacteriota bacterium | reverse complement strand
CCGCGGCTGGCTGCCGGATTGGCCGGCGCCTGCGCAAACGGCACATCGGTGCGCAGCGGGAAATCGGCTGGCGCGAATCTTCCGCGGCGAGTTCCGTCCCCACGTTCTCGACGTACCGAGTCAGCACAGGCGCTTTGAGCCGTGTGACGGATGTCGCTCCGAGGCGGCAACTACTCGCCGCGTAGCGAAAGAGCGCGAGCAGAAGCCGATTTCCGCCGTGCAGCGTCGGCGCCGGCCAACGGCAGCCAGCTGCGGGCACCGCTCGCCGCGGCTGGCTGTCGGCCCGCCCGTCGACGGCCCCGCGTGGTGCACTTGCGTATGGATGCCCGACAAGCCCGCGATTCGGCGCGGAAAACACCGAACTGCAAACTGCACTAGCAGCGGTCGCGCGTCGATCCCGGCGAGGCAGTCGAGGCGACCAGCGGCGCGATCGCTTCGACCTCGCACCCCAGCGCCCGCACCGCCAGGCTTCGATCCAGCGCGTCGGGCTCGATGGAAGGCATGCGCAGCTTCAGGTGGGCGAATGCGCCGCCGCGCTCGGGAGAGATCGCAGGCCTGAGCCGACCCTTCGCGTCTCGCACGGCAGGAATCCGCTTCAGGCTGACCGACCCGCGCACGTTGCCTCCGATCGCCAGGATGCGTGAGCCGCGATCGTCAAGCTTCACTACGAGGTCACAGTGCGTGCGCGCACCGTCTGCGGTCTGCCGGCGCCGCTCGGCAATCGTCTGGTAACCCGGACGACGGGCGCTGCACAGCAGATCGCCTGGCTCGATCGATACCTCTCCCATGTCGTACGCTGCAAACGCCGCACGGGACTCTGAGGCGTCACGCGCCGCGATCGCCTGATCGATGTAGACGTGATGGGCCACAGCGCGCTTGAACCTCGTCGCGTCGCCCAGTCCACCCTCACACATGACCCACGATAGAAACGCTGCCGACCATGGGTAGCGCCACCGCGAACCAATGCCATCCGGTCCGTTCCACTCTTCGTTCTGATTCGAAAGGACCCAGCTGCCTTCGGCTGTCGCCGTCCAGTACCCCGCGATGGTCGACGCGACGCGCGTCGACTCCTCGACGTTCAGCCAGCGAAAGCTGCGCGGACGTCTTGGTGGCTCGCCGTTCGGCTCGCGCGGAGTCTGCTCGACGGTGACGAACCCGAAGAAGGCCCACTCCTGCACCGCCACGTCGACGAGGCGACGGCGGATCTCGGCATCGGGAAGGGTGCGGCACGTCGTCTGACGAATGGTCATCGCGCCGGGTGCTCCACTGACGCGCGCGGACGGCGGCAGCACGTCGAGTTGCGTCCGGGGGAGACGTTCCACGGGTCGCTGCTGCGCGAGTGCCATCGCGGGCACGACGAGAGTCACGCCGATGACGAAGGCCATAGTGCCCCAGGAGGGCAGCCCGCGTGAGGGGGGCATCGAATCTGAAGACAAGATGTCAGTCCGTGGCGCGCCCGCCGAGCGTGCGCCCGTCACCCAGAGTGATCGACACGAAGATGCCGCCGGGCTCCCCGCTCTTCAACGGATTGACCACGACTGTCACGCTGTCGCCCGGCTTGAGGAGCGTCGACTTCCAGCCCGCCTTGGCCATCGAATTCGGGCTGCCCATTTCGACGCCCCAGCGCTCGACGCTGCCATTCGGGCCGGGGACGTCGAGCTGAATCGACGAGTGCGGGTTCGTCCATGCGAACTCGACGACCTTGCCGACGAGCGTCTTCCTGACAGTGCGATCGAACATCACCGGGGAGTGATGGGCGAGCAGTGAACCACCCATGGTGGTTACGATGAGTGCCAGGCACGCCAGAACTGCGCGCTTCATGTCTCGTCTCCTTGGTCGTCGACTGCGTCTACTTCACGAGCCCCTTCGATCGCGTGGCCGGCAACCGATCATTCAAGTCAGGCAGGCACTGCACCTCGGTGATGTCGGTGTCGTCGCGCCGCCGGAACGTCTTGGTCATCTTCCACTCGCCGACCCAGCTCTTGGGATCGGTCATCGTGTACTCGATGTCGAGGCGGCCGTCTTTCTGCATACGGAAGCGCTCCACGATGTGCAGGTCCTCGCTCGCGGGAACGGAGGCACCACCCTGGTCCAACCAGTGATGATGACCGGGAAAGTACATCGTGTCGACGACCAGCGTGTCACCCTCCCATTGCCCGATCGACTCGCCGTTGAAAGTCCTGACGACGATATCGGGGTCGGTGTGTGAGCGGCCATCGAGATAGATCACGCGCAGGTTGTTCATGAAGCCGCTGACCATGTAGATGGCCGTCGGTAACTGGATCATTGCGATGGGCCAGACGCGCGTCATGATGAGCGGTAGTCCGGCGGGCCAGCACTGCCCGATATCGTCGCGGTACACGCCGCCATCCTTGAGCGCTTGCACGCCGCGGTCGTAGTGCACCTGCGCCTCGGGCGTCAGCTTGAACGTCTCGGGCACGAAACGCCACGTGTTGGCGCGTCCGTCGTGCTGCCAGGTGCCGGTGACGTCAAAGGGCGCTTTCGGGTGCGGTTTCGAAAGATTGGCGGGTGCCAGGGCGGACAACTGGCTCGGGACGGCCGGGCTTTCGGCCGTCTGCGCGAGAGCGGGAGACGTCGTAGCGATCACTCCGCCGACCCACGTGACAACGACAAAGAACGTGAGGGGTCTGTGCACGGATGCGAGTCTACCGGAAACGGCCGCTCGAGCGAGTACCGGGTCAAGGCGTGTCTGGCCCGATGAGCGGCCATGGCGCGGCCACGGCATCCCACAGTCCTGGCATCGCGCGACTGCTGCATCGCGATGGCACGCGCCGCCCGCAAGTCTTTGTAGCTCTGTGCCATCGCGCCACGTCCAACAATCCCAGCAGTAATGGACTGGAGCTTGCACCCGCTCGCACGGCCACGTCGCCTTGCGCCGGCGCGGCCAGCGAGATGCCGATGCGAATGCTGACTGCGATTGCCGTGTGGTCATGCCTGGCGGCCACTGTGAACGCACAGGCGCCGACTGAAAAGGGACGCCTCGGGCTGGCGCTCACCGAGATCACAAAGCCGTGGACGGGTGATCTCGACGGCATGGTGGAACGGCGCACCGTGCGCGTGCTGACGGCGTACAGCAGGACGCTCTATTTCATCGACAATGGCACGCCGCGCGGCACGGCCTACGACCAGGGAAAGCTCCTCGAAGAGCATCTGAACAAGACTTTCAAGTCGGCGAGATTGACGATTCGTGTCCAGTTCATCCCGCTCTCGCGCGATGAACTCCTGCCCGCGCTGCTCGAAGGCAAGGGTGACATCGTGATGGCGAATCTGACCGTTACGCCAGAGCGGTCGGACATCGTCGACTTCGCCGATCCGTGGATTGGCGGCGTCCAGGAGATCGTGGTGGCACGACCGGGCGGTCCGGAGATCACCAAGCTCGACGACCTCTCGGGCAAAGACGTATTCGTTCGGGTGTCCAGCAGCTACCACGAGAGCCTTGTGAAGCTCAATGCGAGGTTCGCGAGCGAAGGAAAGGCTCCGATCAAGATTATTCCTGCGCCCGAAGAACTGGAGGACGAGGACCTGCTCGAGATGGCTAGCGCCGGTCTGGTCGATCTGCTGGTCGTGGACAACCACAAGGCGTGGTTCTGGCAGCGCATCTTTCCGAAGCTGAAACTGTTTCCGACTGTGGTGGTGCGGGACGGTGGCGAGATCGCGTGGGCCATCAGGAAGGACAGTCCGGGACTGAAAGAGACGTTGAACACGTTCCTTGCGACGAGCGGCCGTGACTCGCTCAACGCCCGCATGATCTTCCGACGGTACCTGCTGAACACGCAGTACGTCAAAGGCGCGACTGCGGAGGCCGCGCGCAAACGTTTCACGGCGCTGGTCGGGCTGTTCCGAAAATATAGCGCTCAATACAACATGGACTGGATGCTGATGGCCGCGCAGGGGTATCAGGAATCACGCCTCGATCACAGCGCACGCAGCCATGTCGGCGCGATCGGCATCATGCAGGTGATGCCGGCGACCGGTAAAGAACTGAATGTCGGGGATATCACGGTGCTCGAAACCAACGTCCACGCCGGCGTGAAGTTCATGAGAGGAATGGTCGATCGCTATTACGCGAAAGAACCCATGGACGATCTCAACAAAGTGTTCTTCGCGTTTGCAGCGTACAACGCTGGGCCCGGGCGGGTGCGTCAACTGCGGCGTGAGGCCATGGCGCGCGGCCTCGATCCGAACGTCTGGTTCAACAACGTGGAGCGCATCGCGAGCGAGCGCATCGGGCGTGAGACCGTGACCTACGTCAGCAACATCTACAAGTATTACGTCACCTATCTGCTGATTCAGGGTGAGTACATCGAGCGGCAAAGTCTCAAGAAAGAGAGGTCCGGCTAAAGACGGACACTCCGGAATGACCGGTCCGGCGTGCGGCCGGACAGTACTCACGCGGCGCGCCGTGCCGTGATCGGTACGACGCGATGACGCATGTACGCGACGAACGTCGCCATGGCGAGCAGGAGCAACGTGATGAACGCCGAGCTGATCTCGTTGCGCGCGACGTGCCAGATCGTCGCCGAGATCATGACGAACATGATCCCGACCGCCGCCCAGGTGACCAGCCCCGGCTGAATCCGGGTCAACCCGGGAAGCGTGATCCCCACGGCGGCCAGAATTTCCGCCACACCGAGAAACAGCCAGAACCCTCTCGGGAGCTGCGCGACCATCTGTGCGGCGATGTCGGGAGGCGGCATCAGCAACAGCAGCCCGTGCGCGAAGAACGCCAGCGCAAGCAGCACCTGCAGGATCCACAGCACGATGTTCATGACGTCCCCTCCGCTCTACTGACCAGTCGAACACGACCCGGCCGGATCAACATGTGGCCACATGTCAGACGTACTTCCTCTTACTGCTTACCCTCGATCGTGGCGCGGATTCGGTCTTCCTGCTGGCGCAACTCAGGCGTCATCGCATCGCCGAAATCGTCGGTCTCGAACAATGGCCGGATCTCGACCTCGGTGTCCTGGAACGGCGCCTTCTTCAGCCAGGTCACTGCCTCATCCATCGACGTGACCTTCCACAGCCAGTAGCCCGCGACGAGCTCCTTGGTTTCGCTGAACGGTCCGTCGATTACTGTGGGCTTCGGACCTGAAAACCGGACGCGCTTCCCCCTCGAGCTTGGATGCAGCCCTTCGCCAGCAACCATGATGCCCGCCTTGGCCAACTCTTCGTTGTACTTGCCCATCTGGGCCAGGAGCTCCTGGCTCGGCATCTCTCCCGCTTCGGACTCGTTGCTCGCCTTCACCATCACGATTACACGCATGGCTCAACTCCTTGTGAATGTTGTCCTCTTCAAATGACTTCCGATCCCATCGCGGTTTTGATCTTGCCCTTCTATCTAGACGTCGAATGAGGGGGGGCGGGATCGACATCGTGGTCGCCGTGACTCGACAACAATCACACGGAGGATTAGCAAGCGTCTGTCCAACGCTTGCGCCGATTTGTCGGATCTTGCTGTGAAGCGCGGAGTTACCGCGCGGCCGCCTCGTCCGCGCGCGCCCCGCTGAGCATGCCGGGCAAGCTGTAGTTGCCTTCGTGGCACGCATACTCCAGCACCTCACCCTTGGACGGCTTCCAGTTGATCACCGCCGTCCACGGCCGGGTCCACATCGTCGGGTTGTCCACAGTGAAGGTGTACTCCAGCGTGTCTTCGGCCACGCGTCTGAAACGCTCGACGAGTCGAAGATTCTGATCGGACAACGTGAAGTACCCGCCCATCGGGTTTCCATTCGGATGAAAGTTGGTTGTCTCGACCACGAGCGTGTCGCCCTCCCAGTGGCCACGCGCATCGCCGAGATACTGCCGCAGTGCGGGCGCGATATGCGGGCGGCCGTCGAGCGGAATGACGCGCACGTCGTGGATCTTCTCCATCTGAATCGCGACGTAGTCCGCGGTCTGGACGATGCGATAGACGCTCATGTAGGCGGCAAACAAATCGGGGAAGCCGTAATGGACGCAGCGATCCTGGATCGACATTTCCTGCGCCGACGCGGCCGGTCGCCCGAATCTGCCCGCGGCCGCCTTGCGTGCACGATCTCCGTCGGGCGTTGCAGCCGGAAGCCTGCCGTTGGCCGGATCCTCGATGAGAGACGTTCGATGCTCGAAGTAGCGATCGGGGAGCCAGTTCTGACTGTAGGTGCCTGTGGCTCCCAGGCCGGGCGCAGGCTTCTGCGCCAGGAGCGCTATGTACAACCCGTCGCCGAAGATCGCGTCCGACTCCGGCGTGAAGAGCGCCCTGGCGCGACGCTCGAGTTCGGCCAACTCCTCGTCGGTGAGTCTCGGCTTGTTGGCCAGTTGTGCCGGACGTTCCAGCGGCGTCGCGCTGTTGTTCTCCCATACGCCTTCGAGACTGGGACGACCATCAGCCATGCGGGGCGGTGTCCATGCGCTGGAAGCAGGGCGAGCCGACTGTCCCTCGGCAACACGCGGCGACAGCGTCGCGATCATTATCGCAAGCATGAGCGACAACCACACGGTATGTCGGTTCATCTTTCCTTCACCTCAGGCCGCAGGGCCGCCGCCCCCTCCGCATGCTGTTGAAATGCCGGCAGCATCTCGCGGCAGTGCGCCCCATCTGCCCTCTCCACGCCAGAAGCGAAGGCGCGGCTTCGGGTCACTCTCATACGGCTCGATCCAGATGACACCGTAACATACCGGCAAGTCTTCCGGGCGAAGTTGACGCAACAGTTCTCCTTCAGCCCAGCCGCGATCCTGCATCACGCCCTCGATCTGAAACGGCGTCACGGTTCGCTGCCAGGCGCCCGAGTTGAGGACGACCGGCGTCTCGCTGCTTCGTGCGAGTGGAGCGGGTGCTGCGGCAAGATGCGTGTGGCCGAACGCCGCGACCTTGATCGACTGCGCAGGCCGCTTGTCGGCCGTGAGCGTCGCACGCACCTGATCGAATCGGCTCACCATGAGGTCGTCGCGCGAGCGCCAGAAATAGTCGAACGCCGATCCGCGCGTGGCCGGTGTTCGCGGGCACTCGGGCGGTGCCCGTCCGGTCGTCAGTGCCTGTGTCATCGATCGCTCGAGCCGGCGACGGGAGCGGCGCAGAGCCGCGCGGTAGTCGCACATGGCAGTGAGCTGCACATCCGTGAGCATCGAGGGATCGAGCGACAATCGTCCGTCTTTGAGTGCGCTGTCGACGACAGGGCGAAAGCGATCGTCGGGAAGCAGTGATTCGGCCAGGAATGACACGCCGCTGCGTCTCACGGCTTCGAGGTCCCATTCGGGCGGCTGCACGTCTCCGCCATCGAGTTCCAGGCGGAACTGCTGCCACGTCGGCCGGGCGAGGAAGAACATCAGGAGCGGCTGGATCGAGTTGGCGGGCAGCGCCGCCGGATCCGCAGCAGCCGCGTATTTCAGCCCGGCGCCCTCCTGCGCGAAGTTGTCGACGATCGGAAATCGAGATTCGACGTCGTTGTACACCGACTGTGCCACCCGCTCACCTATGGAGCGCTCCACGTGCACGGCGCCGGCGTTGCGCACGAACGGCTCTGGCCACGCCGCAAACGCGTAAGGGTCACCGGGCATTTGATGACCGTGTTCGGCGTAGACCGCGCCATCAGCTGACAGCCAATAGCCGCGTGTGGCCACCTCGACACGTCCCGGAGCGTTGAACGAGGCGATTGCCCTGGCGCCAACCGACGGGAGAAGCAGCGCCGCGTCGTGATCGCCCGGGACGAGAATCACCCGGTTCGTACCGCTGCGCGCGAACGTGCTCAGCGCGGACAGATCCGCGGCATGCGCGCCAATAACGCGATTGAGACGATTGAGCGCTGCCGGCTCAGTGCAACCGAATCGCCCTTGCCCACAGTCATCGCTGGTCGACTGCCAGAGCTCGAACGTGTCTCCGTTGAGCACCAGATCGGTCGCGCCCTTGCCAGCTTCGTCGATCGCTCGCAGAAACGCGGCGAAGTCATCCTGCCATCTGAAATCCTCAATCGGAAGCCACTCACCATTCGAGCTCTTGCCCGCACCAAGGTGCAGGTCACTCGTAATGACGACGAACCTCGACACAGTCGCCTGCGATTTCAGCGCGGCGACACTCGCGAGCATCGTGATGACCACGACCACCGACACACGACGCGCCCTCGTCATCGCGTCAGTCCTTCGCGAGCGAGGCTCGCAGGATCTCTTTGTCATTGCGAACGATCACGTGCCGGTTGGCATAGGCGGGATGCGACCAGTGAACGGTGCCCTGCGGCTCACGAGCATACGGATGCGTCGGCTCGATGAGATGAGTCCGGCTGATCTCCTGATACCCCTGCGGGCTCAGCTGCGCGATCACGAGCTCGCCGCGTTCGGTGTTGATGAAGTACCGATCGCCGTTTCGTACGAAGAACGCCGTGGCAAACGGCGTCGTCCGGCCGGGAATCAGATCGCGCGTCCGCCACACCTGCTTGCCCGTCGCCAGTTCCCAGCATTGCAGCTGACCCTGGCTCATGCCGTAGATGTAGTCGCCCTGCACAATCGGCGTGCTGATGATCGAATGCGGGGCAAAGCTGTCGCCGCGCCACAGCAGCGTGGCGGCGGGCTTGTGCTCGTCGAGCTTCAACATCCGTGCACCGTTGTAGAACGTCGTCACCAGCAGATGCGATCCGCTCTGCACGAGCGTCGGGACAGTCATTCCGAGGTCAACCTGAAACGGCACCTCCCACAGCACGCGACCCGTCGCGGGTTCGAGAGAGCTGATGGCTGTCGGATGCCAGATTATCAACTGCCTTGCGCCGCCGGCTTCGACGATGATTGGCTGTGAGTAGCCCGGCTCCCAGTCCGACGACAGCGCTCGCCACAACTCATCGCCAGTGCGCTTGTCGAAGGCGATCACTTTCGCATCAGGCTCACCGCCGACGAGAGTAATCAGCCGATCGCCATCGACGAGCGGCGCACCGGTTGCGCCCCAGGATGGAATCGTGGCGGCGAAGTCGTCAACGAAGTTCTTCTGCCACGCGATGCTCCCGTCCTTCACGTTCAGCGCAAGCAGGTTGCCCATCGCGCCAAGCACGTAGACGAGGTCCCCGTCCACCGTCGGCGTGGCCCGCGGTCCGAGCGCGAACGTCGCCTCGAGACCTGAGTAGTTGGTCTCCCATTCCCTGGACCAGAGGATCTTGCCCGTCTGCTCGTCGAGAGCCAGGACCCGTTCGACCATCTTGCTTCCCGATGTGCGACGACCATCGGTTACGAACACGCGGCTGCCCGCGACCGCAGGTCCGCTGTAGCCCGAATGCACGGGCACGCGCCACGTGACTTTCAGCCCTGTCTCGGGGAAGCGATCGATCAGGCCGGTCTCATTCCAGACGGCCAGGCGGCCGTGGCCGCGCCACTGCGGCCAGTCATCCGCGTGCAGGGACGGTGACGAAATGAGAAGAAGGACGGCAACGAGCCGGGCTGCGCGGGATCCGGGACGCCATCGAGCTGCCATGCGTTCCCCCATCTGGACTGCAGGTCGTGCGGGATTCGATACGCGATCCGTGTCGGCGCACGTATGATACGCCGCGTCGGTGTAACCCACGATGACTCGAAGGTGGCTCACGGAATCAGCTGAGGCATTCATCGCCGCGCGTGATTTCTGTCTGTGGCATCGGACCGACTACGAGACGGCGCAGCGCGAGTTCACGTGGCCGCGACTGGAACACTTCAACTGGGCACTTGACTACTTCGATGGGATGGCCACCGGCAACGACGCTCCGGCGCTCCACGTCGTCAACGAGGACGGGTCCGAGCAGATCCGCTCGTTCTCCTCCATGTCGAGCCGCTCATCGCAGGTGGCCAACTTTCTTCGCGCTCAGGGCATCCGTCGAGGCGACCGTGTACTCCTCATGCTGGGTAACGAGGTCGCCTTGTGGGAGTCACTGCTCGGGCTCATGAAGATCGGCGCCGTGGTCAGCCCGGCAGCCGGATTGTTGACCGAGGACGACGTCAGCGAGCGAATCGAACGCGGCGAGATCCGCGGCGTGATTGCCAGCAGCGCTCTGATTTCAAAGTTCCAGCACGTGAGCGGCGAGCTCACGCGGATCGCTGTCGGACCACCGCACCGCGACTGGATCACGTACGACGACAGTCATGCCGCCCCTGCTGCCTTCGAGCCGGATGGTCTGACGCGCGCAGATGATCCGCTGCTGCTCTACTTCACATCGGGCACGACGGCCAAGCCGAAGATGGTGCTGCACACACATCAGAGTTATCCGGTCGGTCACCTGTCGACGCTGTTCTACACGGGCCTCCAACCAGGCGACCGTCACTGGAACATCAGCTCGCCCGGCTGGGCCAAGCATGCCTGGAGCTGCTTCTTCACACCGTGGAACGCCGAGGCGACGGTCTTCATCTACAACTACGCGCGCTTTCACGCCAAGGCTGTCCTCGACGTGTTGACGTGCCACCGCGTCACGACGATGTGCGCGCCACCGACCGTGTGGCGGATGCTCGTCCAGGAACCGTTGACCGACTATGGGGTCTCGCTTCGCGAAGCGTTGAGTGCGGGCGAGCCGTTGAATCCGACTGTGATCGATCAGGTGCGCGAGGCATGGGGCATCACCATTCGCGACGGCTACGGTCAGACCGAAACAACGGCGCTGGTGGGCAACATGCCCGGGATGGAGCTCAAACCGGGGTCGATGGGGCGGCCGCTCATCGGCATGCCGATCGTCCTGCTCGACCACGATGGCGACCCGTCGGATGAAGGCGAGATCTGCATCGATCTCTCGAACCCGCCGGTCGGGTTGACGCCCGGATACTTTGGGGACGACACCACGACATCGAACGCGATACGCGACGGTTACTACCACACCGGCGACGTGGCGATACGAGACCACGAGGGCTATCTCACGTTCGTCGGCCGCCTGGACGACGTGTTCAAGAGCGCGGACTACCGCATCAGCCCGTTCGAGATTGAGAGCGTGCTGGTCGAACACGATGCGGTCGCAGAAGCGGCGGTCGTGCCCAGCCTGGATGACATCCGGCATACAGTGCCAAAGGCATTCGTGGTGCTCGCACCCGGTCACGAACCGACGCGCGAGCTGGCGGCGGGCATCCTTGCGTACGCGGCCAATCGGCTGGCGCCCTACAAGCGCGTCAGGCGGATCGAATTCGCCGAGCTCCCCAAGACCGTGTCTGGCAAGATCCGCCGCGTCGAGCTGCGAGAGCTGGAGCGCCAGCGGCGAACGAAGGGTGAACGCCTGCCCCTCGAGTTCTTCGAGGAGGAATTCGTGACAGGAGGACAGCGTGGCAACGGCTGAAACGTCGCGGAGGGAACCGACCGCAGAGCTCGATGCGGCACAACGTCGTCGGATGATGCGGCGCGCGGTGATCTCGTCCGCTGCCGGCACGACGATCGAGTGGTACGACTTCTTCCTCTACGGCGTTGCCGCGGCGCTCGTCTTTCCGCAGAAGTTCTTCCCTGGCTCCGATCCGTACGTGGCGACGCTGCTCGCCTTCTCGACCTATTTCGTTGGGTTTGTCGCGCGCCCGTTCGGCGCCGCGATCTTCGGTCACTACGGCGATCGTATGGGCCGCAAAGCGGCGCTCATCGCAACGCTCGTGCTGATGGGCGTCGCGACCATCGGCATCGGCCTGGTGCCCGACTACAACCAGATCGGCATCTGGGGCGCGGTGCTCCTCACCTTCTTCCGCGTGCTGCAGGGCATCGGCGTCGGCGGCGAGTGGGGCGGGGCGGTGCTGATGGCCGGAGAGTGGACCGACCCGAAGCGGCGCGGCTTCACGACGAGCTTCGCGCAGTTCGGCGCGCCTGCGGGCATGGTGCTCGCCAATGGCGCCCTGGCCGTCACCTCGCTTCTGACGACCGAGGAAGCGTTCCTGAGTTGGGGATGGCGCGTGCCGTTCCTGTTGAGTGTGGCGCTCGTCTTCGTCGGCCTCTACATCCGGACCGGCGTCCTCGAGACACCGGTGTTCGCGAAGCTCCAGTCTCAGGGGAGAGTCGAGCGCACGCCGCTCGTGCAGGTGGTGCGCCACCACTGGCGCGAGGTCATCCTCACGGCGCTGCTGCGTTCGGGACAGCAGACGCCGTTCTACATCTTCACGACGTACGTCCTCACATACGCCACACAGCAACTCGGCTTCGATCGCAGCCTCATCCTCGGCTTCGTGATGATCCAGGCCCTCATCTCGATGGCGGCGATTCCGTATTTCGGTCACCTCTCTGACGTCATCGGCCGCCGCCGGATCACGGCCATCGGGTGCGTGGTGATGATGGTGTTCCCGTTCATCTACTTCGGGATGCTCGATACGGGTGTGGTGTGGATCGTGTTCCTCGCGATCGCCCTCGGGCTGCCGTCCCAGGATCTGCAGTACGGGCCGCAGGCCGCGTTCATCGCCGAGCGCTTCCCGGGAACGCTGAGGTACAGCGGCGCCTCGCTCGGCTATCAGCTTGCGTCCATCACGGCAGGGGGGCCGGCACCGATTGTCGCGCTCTACCTGTTTCAGACGTACCAGACATCGATGGCTGTTGCGGCCTACGTGGCGTTAACGGCGCTCGTCAGCCTCGTGTGCGTGTGGTTATTGCCCGATCGCCACGATTCACTCGATCACAAGTAGCGCGACGAACTGATAGGATCGGCCCATTTCAGCAGCTCACATCCGGACGTTCGGCGTCCTGATCCTCATCACGGCCGGTGGGATGCCGGCAGTGTTGGGCGATGTGTCTGGCGGGCGGGGCCAAGTGATCGCCGCCGCCCCGGCGCGGTTCATCTCCTATCGTGAAGCCCGGCCAATTCTCGGCGAGATGTCCGGCGCCCTTCCTTCCGAGCTCAACGCACTGACGCCGGCGCAAATCGAAACCGCCTGGGCAAACTGGGTCGAACGTCACGATCGCGCGATCCGCGCGCGGCTCGCGCAGGGTGACGAAGACACCATCGTCAACTGGCTGCTGTTCGGCACCTCGTTCACATCGAGACCTCGAGCGGTGCTCGGCGCCGTCGACGCGGGCGGTGATCCTGAAGCCGTGTTGCGCCGCACGATCGAGCTGATCTCGGCCCGCCTCGACGATCTTCTTCAGGCGCTGGCGGCTCCTGGCACTGACGAACGCCGGCTGTTCGCCCGATCGCTGCTCGAGCGAAAGGGGCTTCGCTTCGCGACGACAGCGGACCGGGAGGCTGCGCGCGAGTATCTCCTCAGTGCAGTCATCCGCGTGGCGAACGAACAGGATCAGGTTCAACAGGAGCTTGGCGCGACCGCCGGCAGCAACCCGGTCGCCGAGTTCGCCCAACGATCCACGCTCTACCGCACGCGCGGGTTGTCGCTCGACACGTCGCTCCTGCCCAACTACTCGGTGGACCAGGCGCTCTCGGCAATGAAGGCGCGTGGCCTGCTGAAGCCGGGTGCTGTAAAGCGGATTGCGATCGTCGGTCCCGGCCTCGACTTCGCGGACAAGGACGTCGGCTTCGACTTCTATCCTCAACAGACCTTGCAGCCGTTTGCTGTCCTGGATTCGCTCGCCCGGTTGGGCCTGACGCCCGCCTCTGGCGATTCGGAGGTCGTGTTGCTCGACATCAGCCCGCGGCTCATCGATCACGTGAAGCAGGCTCGAGCACGGGCGATGAAGAACGTCGGCTACACGCTGAACCTTCCGCTGCCGACGGGCACCACCTGGCTTCCGGAGGTTCGAACCTACTGGCAGACGTTTGGCGATCGCATCAGCGCTCCCGCGTCCACGCGCGTATCGAAAACAATTGCGGGACTGGCCGAGCTGCGAGCCGTCCGGGCGAGGCCATCCGTCGTGCAACGGATGTCGATCCTGGACGTCAACATCGTGACCGAGCGACTCGACGGACAGGCGTTCGATCTCGTCGTCGCCACCAACGTCTTCATCTACTACGACGTGTTCGAGCAGGCGCTGGCGTTGTCGAACGTGGACGCGATGCTGAGGCGCGGCGGCGTCCTGCTCGCAAACGTCTCCGCGCCGCGCCTGACGTCGATCGCGATTCGGCCGATCGAAACCACGACCACCCTCTACGCCCGCACCGCCACCGAGAGCATCCGCGATTTCATCGTCTGGTACGGAACACCGGTGAACTAGCTGAATTAAGGCTTGACCACGCCAGCGTGCTGGTGTTACCTAGTCTCGCCTAATCCATCCCCTTATCCGCGTCGTTTCCCGCGGCGTCATCGCTCTCATCGGTTCCTCGGTCGTTCCCCCTGGTTCGTTCCCATCGGTCGATCCCCTCGGTCGTCGTGACAACCGTTGTCGGTGTTCACAAGAGCCACTCGTGGCCTAGTGAGGAGAACCGTGATGCTGAAGCTAACCCAGCGATCCCGGGGTTCCCTGGCGGTCGCATTGGTTTCGTTGCTCTTCCCGTCCATCGTCTATGCCCAGGCTGCCATCACCGGCGTCGTCAGGGACCCCTCTGGCGGCGTGTTGCCCGGTGCCACTGTGGAAGCAGCCAGTCCGGCGCTGATTGAAAAGGCTCGATCTGTCGTCACCGACGATGCTGGTCAGTATCGCATCGTCGATCTGCGACCTGGTGTGTACTCCGTCACTGTGTCGCTAACCGGGTTCTCGACTGTCAAGCGTGAAGGCATCGAGCTGTCAGGAAGCTTCATCGCCACAGTGAACGCTGAGCTCAAGGTCGGCTCGCTCGAAGAGACGATCACGGTGACCGGCGAGTCGCCCATCGTCGACGTGCAGAGCGCACGGGCACAGCAAATCATCGACCGGGACGTGCTTGCTGCGATTCCGTCCTCGCGAAACGTGAACGGTATCCAGGCGATCATTCCCGGCATGAATACGGCCGGAGATGACGGTGGCATCGCGGGCACGATGCAGGGCGGGGCATCTGCCATCCATGGCGGGCGCACGAACGATTCCCGGATCTATGCGGACGGCATCAACATGGGGTGGGCCGGAAGCAGCGGCGGCGGCGGACAGATGCCGCAGGTCGCCGCTTCGCAGGAGGTGGTGATGACCGTTTCGGGCGGGCTCGCCGAAGCCGAGACGAGCGGTCTGGTGTTCAACGCGATTCCACGCGAGGGGTCGAACAACTTCACCGGCCAATTCAACTTCAGCGGCTCGAATGACTCGCTGCAAGGCAGCAACTACACGGAGGAGCTTCGGGCCGCGGGACTGCGCGCGCCGTTCGAGCTCATCAACGTGTACGACGTGAGTGCCATGTACGGCGGCCGGATCATCGAGAACAAGCTCTGGTTCTACGGCGTCTACCGTCAGGTCGGGGGCGAGCGGACGGTGCCGGGTATGTTCTTCAACAGGAACGCGGGCAACCCGAATTCCTGGACGGTGGACTTCGATCGATCACAGCAGGCATTCAACAACAGCTTGGAGCGCCAGGCGACGATCCGGCTGACGTGGCAGGCGACGCCGCGCAACAAGTTCAATTTCCACTGGGCCGAGCAATACAACGACGCAAACTACGGAACCGGAGGCGGTGCCGGGGTGCCGCCCACGACACCGGAAGCGTCCAGTCGAGTGCTGTACATCCCCTCGCGTCAGCCTCATGCCTCATGGCAGTCGCCAATCTCGGGGCGCTTGCTGGCCGAGGCTGGTTGGGGCATGTATCAGGCCCGCTACCGCTTCGGGAAGCGCAACGACGGGACACACAACCCCGCAATGATCCAGCGGTTGGAGCAGACCGGCGAACCGGGTTGTGCAGAACGAGGAGACTGCGTCCCTGGCCTGCTTTCCCGGATGCCGCGAGCACCCGGGCAAGGCGGCTTTACGCATTCGTTGATCGGGAACCTCGCCAGTCTGCGGGCGTCGGTGTCGTACGTCACCGGCTCGCACAACATGAAGTTCGGCTACCAGGGCGGGTTCGGCAACCCGTCCCAGACCTACCAGAACGACACCCAGGTCGTTCAGGTCCGAACGAACAACGGTATTCCGAACCAGCTGACACAGACTATTTCCGTGGGGCCGGACACCAAGTACGTTCGCAACCTCATCCCCGCGAACTTCTTCGCGCAAGACCAGTGGACGCACCAACGCCTGACGGTGCAGGGCGGCGTGCGGTTCGACTCCCTGATCTCGAACTATCCCGACCAGGGCATTGGCGGCCCTGGCTGGCCGTACGCCCCCACCGAGATCTTCTTCCCGAGCCGCTCGACTCCCGGATATGAGTGGAAGGACATTACGCCGCGACTTGGCGTGGCCTATGACCTGTTCGGGAACGGGAAGACCGCGGTCAAGTTCAACATCGGGAAGTATCTGGAAGCCATCACCGCGAGCAACAACGATCTGGACATGAACCCTCTGATCCGCACGGCCACGAACACGACGCGCGGGTGGACGGACGCGGACCGCGACTTCGTTCCGGATTGCGATCTCAACAACTCGCAGGCCAATGGCGAATGCGCGAGGATGGACAACCAGACCCTGGGGCAGCCGGTGTTCGTCCGGTCCTTCGATCCCGGCTACGTTGGCGGTTGGGGCAACCGTGCCAACAACTGGTCGATGGGCTTGTCGGTTCAGCACGAAGTGGTGCCTCGCGTGTCGGTAACCGTTGCCTACAACCGTAACTGGTGGGGCAACTGGTACGTCGTGGACAACCGCGCCACCAATTTCGAGGACTACACGGCGTTCACGATCAACGCTCCGCTTGATTCCCGACTGCCGGGCGGCGGGGGCTATCCGATCGCCGGCCTCTACAACCTCGTGCCGGCCAAGGTCGGACTGGTGGACGAGCTCGCCCAGTCCTACGAGAACTTCGGCGAGCAGACGGAGAACTGGCAGGGTGTGGACTTCTCGGTGGCGGCGCGGCTGCAGAACGGGTTGACGGTGCAGGCTGGCACGAGCACCGGACGAAGGCTTGCCGACGGCTGCGCCGTGCGGGCCAAATTGCCCGAGCTCGGTACCGGCCCCATCCCAGGCCCGACGGGATTTGCGACCAACAGCTCCGTGACGGCAAACGTCAATGCCCTCGGGGGTGGCCCATACTCGCTCTCGACGAACAACCCCTATTGCCGCATCGAGGAACCCTACCGCACCGACTTCCGCGGACTCGCCACTTACATCGTCCCGAAGGTCGACGTTCAGCTGTCCGCGACGTGGGCGAGCATCCCTGGAGACTCGCTGCGCGCGGATTTCACGCTCACCAACGCGTGGGTCAACGCAGGGCCGGTGCCGCTCGGTCGGAACCTCACCGGAGCCCTCAACCAGGTGAACCTGATCGCGCCAGCCACGATGTGGGGCGAGCGGCGCAACAACATCGACATGCGCATCGCGAAGATTCTCCGCTTCGGTGCGACGCGGGCTCAGGTCGGTGTCGACATCTACAATCTGCTGAATGCCGACACGGTCACGAACTACAACTACGGGTTCGTGCCGGGTGGCTCGTGGCTGACGCCCACGACCATCACGCCGGCGCGGTACGCCAGAATCAGCCTACAGGTCGACTTCTAGTCGCCGGTCGTTTTACGTGGGTACGGCCCGCGGTCGACGGATCGCGGGCCGCAATTTCATCGCCCAACCTTACCCACCCAGACTTCTACTATCACGCCGCCGAACTGCAGGGGGCCTGATAGAATCACCCGGCTCTTCTCATATCACGCGTTATCTCTTGCCGGTACCCTGTCGCTACCGTCGCTCGGCGTTCCTCGTCGGCTCTGCCTGCTGCCTCCTGTTCGCACAGGCCGTCCATGCGCAGGCACCTCCATCAGGCCCTCCCACGGCTCGAGCCGTCAGGGTCGCCGAAGGGCCGGTGATCGATGGCCGCGTTACAGACGACCCAGCGTGGATCTCGATCGATCCTCTCGTTGATTTCTGGCAAACGGCGCCCGACGCAGGAGCCGCCTCCTCCGAGCGGACCGAGGTTCGGATTCTCTACACCGCCGACACGCTCTACGTCGGCGTCGTGCTGTGGGATCGAGACCCCGCGGGGCTGACGGTATCCGACGCGCGCCGCGATTCACCGCTGGACGACACCGACAGCTTTCGCATCATCCTGGATACCTATCGCGATCGGCAGAACGGCTTCATCTTCGCGACCAACCCCGCCGCTCTCGAGTACGACGGCCAGGTCACCGCCGAGGGCAACAACAATCCCTTCGGCGCGGGCGCGGGCGGTGGCGGCGGTGGCCGCCAACTGTCCGGGTCTGGCGGCGGCTTCAACCTGAATTGGGACGGCGCATGGGAGGTCCGGACCGCAACGCTCGAAACCGGTTGGTCGGCGGAGTTCGCCATCCCGTTTCGCACCCTCCGCTACGAGCCGGGCTCGGGCCGCGAGTGGGGCGTCAACTTCGAGCGCACGATCCGTCGGCGCAAGGAGACGGCGTACTGGGCGCCACTACCGATTCAGTTCGACCTGATGCGCGTCTCGCTGGCAGGCGGGCTCACGGGCCTCGATCTGCCCACCCAACGGAACCTGAAGCTGGTGCCTTATGCGCTCGGCGAGGCGCGCGAGCGCGCGCAGTCGGGACCCGAGACGAAGTTCTTCGGCGACATCGGTCTCGATGCGAAGTACAGCGTCACACCAGCTCTCACGCTCGATGCCACCATCAACACGGACTTCGCACAAGTCGAGGTGGACGAGCAGCAGATCAACCTCGATCGCTTCAACCTGTTCTTTCCGGAGAAGCGGCCGTTCTTCCTCGAGAACGCCGGCCTGTTCTCCGTCGGCACGCCGGGTGAGGTCGAAGTGTTCTTCAGCCGCCGCATCGGTATCGCAGACGATGGACAAGAGATCCCGATCTATGGCGGTGGGCGTTTGTCGGGACGCGCCGGCCCGGTCAACGTCGGGCTGCTGAACATGCAGACCAGCCACGGACCTGACGGACAACCGCCTGACAACTTCACGGTCGCACGCGTGCGCAAGGACTTCACGAACCGCTCCAATCTCGGCGCCATCGTCGTCGGCCGGGTCAGCACGGGCGACCTTGCAACTGACAACGACAAGAATGCTGCGTTCGCGGTGGACGGCCGATGGGGCATCGGTGAAACCGGTCTCGTGACTGGCTACCTCGCCCGATCGGCCACGCCCGGCGTATCGGAGAACCAGCACGCCTACCAGATCCAGGCACGCAGGGACACGCAACCGTTGACGCTCAGCCTGACGTACCTGGAGACCGGCGAGAACTTCAACCCCGAGGTCGGATTCCTCAGCCGGACTGGCGGCTTCAGGAAAGTCGAAGGGCTGGTGTTCACGCGCCTGCGCCCGGAGTCGTGGACGAAGTTCCAGGAGCTCAGGCCGCACATGAACTATCGGTCGTACTGGGATCACACTGGATTCTGGGAAACCGGCTATTGGCACATCGACTCATCGTTCGAGCTCAAGAACGCATGGGAGTTCAGCACCGGAGTCAACCTGACGCACGAAGGGGTCGTCACGCCGTTCGAGATCTATCCCGGCGTCTTCGTTCCACCCGGTAACTACGATCACACCGAAGGCCAGGTGATGCTCCAGACCAACCAGGGCGCACCGGTGTCGGGCCGAGTGCAGGTGAACGCAGGCGGGTTCTTTGGCGGCGATCGGCTGCGGCTGACCCCGGGGCTCCAGGTGCGGGTCGGGGACCGGTTCAATACCGAGATCACCTGGGATCGCAACGACGTGGATCTGCCGTGGGGACAGTTCGTGACCAACCTCGGGCGCACGCGGGTGTCGTATTCGTTTTCGCCGCGTGTGT
>JALDXQ010000136.1:0-19663 GCA_032156805.1 Acidobacteriota bacterium | reverse complement strand
CGGTGGGGACGCAGCGGCGCTCGTCTCCCGGGCGACCGGGCCGACTCAGCCGCCAACAGTGCCCGGCGCACCGGCGCCGATGCCCGGGGTCTTCAACCAGAACATCAACGGGACGCAGGCCTCGACCAATTGGAACCAGGCGTTGAACATCTGGACGACGCCATGGGGCTTCCTGAAGGGAGCCGCGGCGAACAACGCCACCGTGCGGCAGCAGGGCGGACAGCAGGTGGTCTCGTTCACTCCGCCGACCATCAAGTCACCGTCGGGTCAGACCTACAGCGTCACTGGTTACATCAACAACCAGAACCTGGTCACGAAGGTCGAAACGCGCACCGATAACAACGTTGTTGGCGATCTGCTGGTGGAGTTCGAGTACTCGAACTACCAGAACATGAACGGCGTTCAGGTGCCGGCGCGCATTGTCCAGAAACAGGCAGGGATGGCGACCTTTGACGCGGACATCAAGACGGCGACACCTAATCCATCGAACCTGACCGCGCTGCTCACTCCGCCGCCACCTCCGGCCGGCCGCGGCGGCGGCCCCGGAGGCGCGCCTGGCGGTCCGCCGCCAGCGCCGGCGGCTCCACCGGTCGAGAAACTCGGTGAGGGCGCTTTCAAGATTGGCGGCAACTACGCGTCGCTCGCCGTGGACATGGGCGATCACATCCTCGTGGTCGAAAGCGGCCAGAGCGACGTGCGCGGCCTGGCGGTCATGGCAGCGGCCAAGCAAGCCATCCCGAACAAGCCGATCCGCTTCGTCGTGAATTCGCATCCACACTTCGACCACGCGAGCGGCCTGTCAGCCGCGGTGGCGGAAGGTGCGACGATCCTGACGCACAACAACAACGAGCCGGTCCTCGAGCGACTGATGTCCGGCCCACGCACGCTGACGGGCGACAGCCTGTCGAAGGTTTCGGTTCGCCGCGTAAACGTCATTCAGGGTGTTGGTGATCGAGACGTGCGCAAGGGAAGCAACGGCAAGGTGGTCGAGCTGCACCGCGTGCCGAACGAGCACAGCGACGGCATGTTGATCGTCTATCTGCCCGCCGAGAAGGTCGTGTGGTCGGCCGACATCACCGTCGTGAATCCCAACCCGAACCAGTTGGGCGTCGTGCAGGCGGCGGCCGGGACGATTGACAAACTGAAGCTGGATTACAACGCGTGGATTCCGGCTCACCCGCCCAATCCCGACAAGCCGCTCACGCGAGCGGATGTCACTGCCGCTGCCGGAACGAAGTAGCTTTGATGAGAGAGGCGGGTCTCAGGACTCGCCTCTCTCGCGCCGCGCTCTCACTTCAGCGGAAGCCAGATTTCGGTTCGCAGTTCTGTGGGCGGCACCGTGCGCGCGTCGTTCAGGTACTCCTCCACGCAGGGTGCATCCGCCGGCTCCTCTCCGCTCTCGGCCAGCCACGTTCCAAACAGCCACTTGTAGTGGTGTTCCAGCTCCGCATACGGGCCGACGTGAAGCGTCACCGCGTAACGGCCGCCACGGATCTCGAGCAGGCGAAGATCTCCTGACGGCGTCCAGCCATCGGGCACGGTCAGGCAGGCATCGGCGCGCAGCGCATCACGTGGCGTTGCCGAAACGTCGTCGTAGTAGATGCCAAAGGAACGCGTGCCTGGCGCAAACAGCCCCTGGCCGCCCGCGATCGCACCCAGCCGCTCGAACGTGCTGCCAATCGCCATGTAGTCGCCCCGATGCGCGAGCGCCGCCACCTTGAGAGTCGGTACTTCGCGGATCGCCGCCTTGTAGGTCATCGTCGTTTCCATCGCATCCTCCTTGCGTCCTGCCGTTGGTGTGGGAACGAACGAGGCCCGGTAGCGCGCCGGTGGAACCCCATAGGCCAGTTTGAATGCTCGCGTGAATGCCTCCTGGCTGCCGTATCCCGCGCGCCGCGCGATCCGAGGCACCGGCAGTTCACCGGTGATCAACTCCACCGCCGCACGATGCAGGCGCAGCCGCCGTACGGTCTCAGCGGCGGTTTCTCCCTGCATGGCGTGGTAGATCCGATGGAAGTGATACGGCGACATGCACGCGACCTCTGCCAGGCGCGTCAAGTCGAGGGTGTCGTCGAGGTGATCGGCCAGCCACACGAAGACCCGTTCCAAGCGCATGGCGTAGTCGCTGCGAGTCGTGGTCCGTTCGTTCATGGATGCGATGGTAAGCAGGCCGATTTGACTTGAGTTGCGAACTCGCAGGACGTCGCGGATCATATCAACGCGCGCTCGCACCCCATGCCACCACGGATCTTCATCAGCTATCGCAGAGAGGATGCCGCCGGCGACGCTGGCCGGCTTGCCGACCACCTGCACCGGCGTTTCGGCAAGGCCCGGGTGTTTCTCGACATCGACACCATCGATCCGGGAACTGACTTCGTGCAGGTGCTGAAGTCGTCGTTGAAAGAGACGGCCGCGGTGCTCGTGGTCATCGGACCGCGATGGACCTCGCTCGCCGACGCCACCGGCGTACGCCGGCTCGACAGCCCGAACGACTTCGTGCGCCTCGAGGTCGAAGCCTCGCTCGGCCGAAACATCCCCGTCGTGCCCGTGCTCGTCCAGGGAGCCAGGATGCCGCGCGTCGAGGACTTACCCGCGTCACTGGCTCCACTGGTGACGCGGCAAGCGGCCAGTCTCGATCACGCCGAGTTTCACGACGATGCCGAACGTCTCTGCGATCGTCTGGAAGGCGTCATGGGAAGTGGCACGTCCACACGTCTGGGCGGGAGGTGGCGCTGGTGGCCCGCGGCAGCCGTTGCAGTCGTCATCGCAGCGGGCCTCGCCGCATTCATGGCTCTGCGAGGTGGCGACACGCGACCTCGAGACACGTCCAATGTGCCGACCGGGCAAACCGACACCGCCCGGAACACGAGCGTCGAAGACACAGAACGCGCCGACGCGCTCGTCGCCGAAGCGCTGGCACAGCGCCGCCGCAACCAGTTCGTCGAAGCGCTCGCGACACTGGCGCGAGCCCGTGAATTGTCACCGTCCTCGCCGAGGGTCCAAGAAACCCAGGAGGACGTTGCGATGGATTGGATCCGCAATGTCCGGGTCGAGAGTGGCACGTCGTTCGGCGAGGCGATCACGCCGGCGTTGACCGTGATCGATGCGGCACTGCCGTCGGCCACCGGTGTTCGTCGCGCCGATCTGCTCGCACATGCCGGTTGGGCCACATTCCTGTTGCGCCGCGACGGGGATGGCCGATTGAATCCGGCTGAGACGTATCAGGAAGCCTTGAAGATCGATCCAGTGAATCCCTACGCCAACGCGATGCTGGGGCACTGGGTGCTCCTCCAGGACGATGATGTCCCGCGCGCGGCGACGCTGTTTGAGACGGCCAGTCAGTCAGGACGTGCGCTCGACGCGGTTCGCGTTCTGCAATGGGCTGCCTACGACAACGCTCGCACGCCCGAAGCGGATGTCGCACGCGTCCAACTGGCAGATGGCATGCGCCGGGCCAATCAAAAACTCACTGCCACGCAGGCGCAGGCACTGTGGGCACCGTATTACTTTTCGATGTCAGCCAGTCGCGACAAGGAGCGGGACTTGTTATTGGATGCCCTTTCGCCCGACGATCACATCACCATGCTGGGATGGGCGTTCGAGGACTATGCGGCAAAGGATGACTCGAGGCAAAAGACAATTCGATACTACGTTGCCCTGCTCGATGCGAGGGCGGGAAGGCAGGACCGGGCCCTCGCCAGCCTGCAAGCCTTGAACAAGGAACTTGCAGACAGTCAGGGTTCGCTGCGCGATGCTGTGCAGGCCGCGCTCAAACGCCTCCAGGCCGGCAGCCGCGGACGCCCAGCGGCGTGATTGCGCCCGCTACGAAACCTCGAGCAGCACCTTTCCCGTCGTACGGCGAGCCTCGAGCTCCTGGTGTGCCTTCACCGCGTCTGCCAGCGGGAACGTGTGATTGATGCGAATCTTCACTGAGCCGTCGCCGATCCACGTGAACAGGTCTCGCGCGCGCGTCATCAGCTCATCACGGGTGGCGATGTACTGATTGAGACCTGGACGTGTCAGAAAGAGCGAGCCCTTGATACCCAGGATCGCCGGATCGAACGGGGGCACGAGCCCGCTCGAGAAGCCGAACAGCGCGAGATACCCGCGATGGCGAAGACAGTTGAGGCTCTTGTCGAACGTGTCCTTCCCTACTGAATCGTAGACGACGTCCACGCCACGTCCGTCGGTCAGCTTCTTCACCTCCTGCTCGAAGTCCTGCGTCGAGTAATTGACGACGTGATGCGCGCCGGCCTGGCGTGCAAGGTCGGCCTTGGCATCCGAGCCGACAGTCGCGATCACGCGGGCGCCAACGATCCTCGCGACCTGTGTCAGCACGTTTCCAATTCCGCCGGCTGCCGCGTGCACGAGCGCCGTCTCCCCCGCCTTGAGCGGATACGTGCTGTGCGTCAGGTAGTGCGCGGTCAGACCCTGCAGCAACGCAGCCGCCGCCACTCGCAGATCGAGGCCCGCCGGCACAGGAACCAGGCGCGCGGCAGGAGCAAGCGCGTACTCGGCATAGGTGCCGAGGATCATCGTGTAGGCCACGCGCTCTCCGACCTTGATGTCCGTGACGCCGCTCCCCACTTCGGTGACAATGCCGGCCGCCTCGGTGCCATTGGTGAAGGGCAAGGACGCCTTCACCCGGCCGATGCGGTACTGCACGTCCAGATAGTTCAGTCCCGTTGCCGCGATCTTGACGAGGACTTCACCGCGCCCTGGCCGCGGGACGTCGACGTCTTCGTACTGCATCACTTCAGGCCCACCGATGGCGTGCACTCGAACGGCTTTCACAGTGACTCGCTCCTGGTCCGGCTGAAGCCGGACACGACGTCTTCATTCTTCGTTCTACTGCGTGCTCCCGAGGCCCTTGGCCTCGGCATCCACGTCCTGTTCCCACGTGCCAATCAGGGGAAACAGCTTCCGGACGATGTCGCTGCGCTGGCTCGCGAGATCGTTGCGCTCCCCCAGATCGTCCCTGAGATTGAACAGCAGCGAATTCGCGCCATCGAGGAGCAGCTTCCAGTCGCCCTGGCGAACGGCTCGCTGGCGGCGGGCAGGAAGTGTGTACCTGAAGAAGATTGTCCGATCGACGGCCTTCGTCCCCGGCTGCAACAAGGGCAGCAGATTCATACCCTCGAGGCGCGCGTCGGACGGCACCGGGGAATTGGTGGCGGCAAGAATCGTCGCCGTGAGATCCATGACGATGCCCACCTGCGACGACGTCCGGCCGGCCGGAATGCGCCCGGGCCACTTGAGCAGCGCCGGTACGCGAATGCCGCCTTCCCAGATCGACTGCTTGCGATGAAACAGCGGCGCGTTGCGCGACAGCCACTCGCCACCGTTGTCCTGCGTGTAGATCACCAGGGTGTTGCGCGTCAGGCCGCGGCGTTCGAGAGCCGCGAGGATCTCGCCCACACCACGATCGGCACGCTCGAGAATCGCGACGTAATCCTTCCGCGTGCTCGTGGGATCGTCCTGAGGCTGAACGAACCGGGCATTGTTCGGTGCCACGGACGGACGATCCGGAACCTGGAACGGCCAGTGAGCAGCGTTGTAGGCCACTTCGAGGAAGAAAGGCCTGTCGGCGTTCTCCTCGATGAACTTGACCGAGCGCTCAGTAAACAGATCCGTCGAGTACCCGGTGACATGTGCGGGCTGATCGTTCTCCCACAGATCGTGCTGGCCGGTCTGATCGGTGTGCTGGTAGTAGTCGATGAGTCCGCTTTTCAGGCCGAAGAAGTAATCGAACCCATGCGCGCCGGGGCTGAACTCTGACTTGTAGCCGAGATGCCATTTGCCGATCAGCGCCGTCCGGTAACCGTTGTTCTTCAGCAGCTGCGGGAGCGAACGCCCGGTGGCGGGCAGACCCTGCGCACCCGCTGGGCCGTTCGACGCCCCAAGCGGCACCTCGATTCGGAATCGCTGCTGATAGCGCCCGCTGATGAGCGCCGCCCTCGTGGGCGAGCAGCTCGGCGCCGCGTAGAAGTCTGTCAGCCGCGTGCCGGTCTTCGCAAGGCTGTCGATGTTGGGCGTCCGGACGTCGGGCGCTCCATAACTACCGAGGTCTCCGTATCCCACATCGTCGGTGATGATGAGCACGACGTTGGGACGATCGGACGACTGCGCTTCGACAGGCCCGGCATGCGCCAGCATGCAGGCAACGACGATGACAGACCATCGCACCATCGGACCGCTCCTTCGCTATTTGAAGATCGTGCGTAGTGCTTCGAATTGCGCGGCATCGGTCTCGCCAAGCTTCATCGGCGTGACAGATACATAGCCTTCTTCGACCGCTCGAATGTCCGTGCCCTCGGGGCCGGTCCCGCCTTCCTTGTACACGTTCCAGTAGATCGTGCGGCCCGAAGGGTGCTGCATTTCGGCGAATCTCTCGTCCCCGACCTTTTGAGGCGCCTGCGTCGTGATGCGATAGCCGCGGTAGCCTCCCTGCGGCATGGGCGGGATGTTCACGTTCAAGAACGTGTTCCGTGGCAACCCGTACTGCTTGATGCGGCGGGCAACTCCCAACACCTCTTCAGCAGCAGCGCCGTAGTTGCGCGCTGCGTTCTCCTCGGCCAAGGAGGTAGCGATGGCCGGAACTCCGTGAATTGCCGCTTCTCGCGCCGCCCCCACAGTCCCGGACAGATAGGCCGCGTAGCCAAGGTTGTATCCACGATTGATTCCCGATACGACGAGGTCCGGCAGCGGCTTGAGGATATTGCTGATCGCGACGTTGACCGTCGTGGCCGGCGTCGCCGACAGACCGATCGCTTTCAACCCGTTCGGCAGCGTGATCTCCTCACGGAAAATCGGCTCACTGGTATTGATCGAGTGCCCCTTCCCGCTCTGATTCTCGGATGGGGCGACGATGACTATCTGTCCGATCGCCTGGAGGATCTGGGCAACGGCCGCGAGTCCAGGCGCGCGCACGCCATCGTCGTTGCTGATCAGGATTCGGTAGGGAGCCGGCGGCTGTTGCGCCCCCACAGGGACGAACACCCAGGCGCTCAGTAAGAGGGCAAGGAGGAGACGGGCTCTCGGCATGTCGCCGAGATTATCAGAATGTGGGGGTAGGACGCCGCGACGACCCGATCCGGTAGATCGCCCAGACGAGCAATGCCAGCAGCGCAACAGGTACCAGCGGCGCCAGCAGCGACAGCAGACCGACGATCACACCGCCAATCAGCAGAACCCCGAGCACAAGAAGTCCGATAGGTGCGAGTACCAACCCCAGGATCCCGCCAATGATGCCGAAGAAGACTCTGAAGATTCCGAAAATCAGCCCGAAGACAAGGCCGAAAAGACCGAAGAACAGGCCAAAGAAAAGCCGGAATGGAAGCGTGATGAGCCAGATGAAGAACCCGAACAGCAGCGCCGGAATCGCAATGAGGGCCGCGAATGCCAGGCCCATGGCGCACAGGAACAGGAAGGTCAACATCCTATTCCCCCCTACGGGCGGCGCAATTGAAAGGTTCCGTGAGGCTCGACTACTCCCGCGGGATCGGCTTGTCCGACGAAGGCACCTCGTACAGCACGAGGCCGCGGCGCACTTCTTCCATCGCCACACGCTCGGCTTTGTGCGGAGTCGCCCGGTGCTCGACACCGTCATCGTCACTCAGGCGAACGAGTGCGCCTCGACGCAACTGCTTTGCGCGCATCGCGGCGACGTCTACGAAGAGGAATCGACTTTCGATGGGAGGCGCCTTGGGGAGTGCGACGGGAGCCGGGGCCGGCTCTTCGGGTGCGTCCGGACCCGGGAGATCGACGGTGTCGGTCATACCGGAAGACTAACACAGAGGCACGATGGACGCCGGGTCCCGGGAGCAGGACCCGGCCTACGCGGCGGGTCTCGCGATCAAGACCCGCCCTCGGCGCTTACTGCTTACGCAGCCACTTCGACGTTGATCGTGCGTGGTTTGGCTTCCTCACGGAACGGCAGCTTCACCGTCAGCACGCCGTTCTTGTATTCAGCACTGACCTTGGCCGCGTCCACCGTATTCGGCAGGGTGAACGAGCGAACAAAGGATCCATACCGGCGCTCGACGCGGCGGAACTGCTCGTCCTTGATATCCGACGGGAAGTTCTTCGTCCCCTTCAGCGTGAGCGTGTTGTTCTCGACGGTCACTTCGACGTCCTCGCGGCTCATGTCCGGCAATTCGGCCTTGATGACCAGGTCACGCCCCGCGGTCTCGAAGATGTCGACTGGCGGCATCCAATTGCCGCGCGAGGTCAGCTCCTCATCGCGCAGGTAGACGTCGCCGAAGAACCGGCTCAAATCACGAAACGGATCGAATCGAGTAATGGTCATTGCTGTAGCTCCTTCTGTCTCTCGCCTCTAGGCTCTCGGCCTCCAGGCCATGTGTTCTCTGTTCTCGGACTTCCAGCTCCGGTCGAACGCCCGGAGCGGTAAGCCCAAAGTCGTTCGTTAGGCTTCGACGACTTCGCCGTCGACAACTTCCTCATGCGCCGGCTTCGTTTCCTGACCCTGCCCTGGCGCCTGACTCTGCTGCTTGTAAAGCTGCTCGGCAATCGCGTGCGATGCCTTCTGCAGTTCCGCGCTTGCGCTCCGCACGGCCTCGAGACTCTCGCCCTTGATGGCCTCACGCACGGCCGCAATCGCACCTTCGACACGCTCGACGTCAACCGCCGGCAGTCGATCGCGGTTCTCGTTGATCGTCTTCTCCACCGAGTAGGCGAGCGAATCCGCCTGGTTCCGCGCGTCGATCAGCTCGCGGCGCGCCTTGTCCTCGGCCGCATGCCCTTCGGCGTCCTTCACCATCCGCTCGACGTCCTCTTTCGCGAGTCCCGAGGAACCGCTGATGGTGATCTTCTGTTCCCGGCCGGTGGCCACGTCCTTCGCCGTCACGTTGACGATACCGTTGGCATCGATGTCGAACGCGACCTCGATCTGCGGCATCCCGCGTGGTGCTGGTGGCAAACCCACCAGGTGGAAGCGACCCAGCGTGCGGTTGTCGTTCGCCATCTGTCGCTCACCCTGGAGCACGTGCACCTCGACGCTCGTCTGGTTGTCGGTTGCCGTCGAGAAGACCTCGCTCTTGCGAGTCGGAATCGTCGTGTTGCGGTTGATGAGCGTCGTCATCACACCGCCCAATGTCTCGATCCCAAGTGACAGCGGCGTCACGTCGAGCAGCAGGACGTCCTTGACCTCGCCCTTGAGCACGCCACCCTGAATCGCCGCACCGATGGCCACGACTTCGTCGGGGTTCACGCCCTTGTGCGGCTCCCGGCCGAAATAGTCCTTCACCAGTTGCTGGATCTTCGGCGTGCGCGTCGAGCCGCCCACCAGCACGACCTCGTCCACCTCTGATGGCTTCAGGCCGGCGTCGGTCAGCGCCTGCGCCAGCGGACCCATCGACCGCTGCAGCAGGTCAGCGACGAGCTGCTCGAACTTCGCGCGTGTCAGCTTCATCTGCAGGTGCTTCGGGCCGCTCTGATCCGCCGTGATGAACGGCAGATTGATCTCGGTCTCGAGCACCGTCGACAGCTCGATCTTGGCCTTCTCCGCCGCTTCCTTCAGGCGCTGAAGCGCCATCCGATCCTTCAGCAGATCGATGCCATCGCTCTTGCGGAACTCCGCCGCCATCCACTCGACAACGCGCTGATCGAGATCGTCGCCGCCGAGATGCGTATCGCCGTTGGTCGCCTTGACTTCGACGATGCCCTCGCCGACTTCGAGCACCGACACGTCGAAGGTGCCGCCGCCAAAGTCGTAGACAACGATCGTCTCGTCCTTCTTCTTGTCGAGACCGTAGGCGAGCGCCGCCGCGGTCGGCTCGTTGACGATCCGAAGCACGTTGAGGCCGGCAATCTTTCCGGCGTCCTTGGTGGCCTGCCGCTGCGCGTCGTTGAAGTACGCCGGCACGGTGATGACCGCGTCGGTGACCTTCTCACCGAGATAGTCCTCGGCCGCCGTCTTCAGCTTCTGAAGCACCATCGCCGAGATCTCGGGCGGCGAATACTTCTTGCCGCGCACGTCGACCCACGCATCGCCATTGCTGGCCTTGATGACCGGGTACGACACACGGCCAGTCTCCTGCGCCACCTCCGCATGCTTGCGGCCCATGAAGCGCTTGATCGAGAACACCGTGCTCTCGGGATTGGTGACGGCCTGGCGCTTGGCGACCTGCCCAACCAACCGCTCCCCGTCCTTGCTGAAGGCGACGATCGAGGGGGTCGTGCGCGAACCTTCCTGGTTCACGAGGACAGCCGCCTCCCCGCCTTCCATCACGGCCACGACCGAGTTCGTGGTCCCCAAATCAATTCCAATGACCTTGCTCATCTGGTTCTATTCCCCCGTGAGAGGAATGATACGGACTATATGAGTGCATGTCAAGCATCTAATATGAGTGCTATTAGCTAATATACTCGCGGCTTTGGGCCCTCGGCTCTGGGGTTTGAGGACTGGGCTTTCGAGCTCTGCACCGGGTCTCAGCTCATCAGTACCGCAGCGGGCGTCTAGAGCCGAGAGCCTTGAGCCCAGAGCCGTGCGATCATGGGCTCCGTGCTCGAGTTCTCGTTTCTTCCAACAACCGAGTCTCGTGAGCTGGTGGACGACCTCCGCCAGGTTTTCGCCGACCTGGCCGCGACACTTCCACCCGAGCAAAGGGCCCACTCCGGCGAGTACCACCCGTCGCTCGATGTCGTCGAGACCGCGTCGGCGGTGGAAATCATCGTCGACGTCGCCGGCGTTCCCCTCGAAGCGGTCCGGGTGCTGTTCAGGGACGACGTACTCATCGTCGCGGGCGAGAAGGCCCCTCCCCCGACGACCGACTCCGAACCCAACTTCCACCTGCTCGAACGAGGCTTCGGCCGCTTTGCGCGAGCAGTGCGCCTGAGCGGGGCGTTCGAAATCGGTCAGGCCCACGCCCGTCTCGTCAGCGGCGAATTGACCATCGTGCTCCCGCGGCGCGCCGATCGACGCGGCCACGCACAAGCGATCCCGATCAACACCGAGGCGCGACGGCCGATATGAACATCCTGTTCCTCGGGGACATCGTCGGACGCCCCGGGCGCGAACTGATTCGCAAGGGACTCCGGCCTCTCATCGAGCATCACGCCGTCGACCTGACGATCGCCAACGCGGAAAACGCGGCGGCGGGCTTTGGCGTGACGAAGGACATCGGCGACTCGCTCCGCGAGTGGGGCGTGGATGTGATGACATCGGGCAATCACATCTGGGACAAGAAGGAAGTGATCCCGTACATCGAGAGCGAACCGCGCCTGCTGCGCCCGGCCAACTACCCGGCCGGCGTACCCGGGCGAGGCTCGTACCTGGCGCACACGGGTGATGGACGAGCCGTCGGCGTGGTCAACGTCATGGGCCGCGTGTTCATGCTCAACATCGATGATCCGTTTGCCGTGGTCCTGCAGGAGATCGAAAAGCTGCGTCCCAAGACACGCCTCATCGTCGTCGACTTCCACGCCGAGGCGACGAGCGAGAAGATTGCGATGGGCTGGCACCTCGACGGAAAAGCCACGCTCGTCGTCGGCACACATACACACGTGCAGACGGCAGACGAGCGGCTCCTGCCGAACGGAACGGCCTACATGACCGATGCCGGGATGACCGGACCACACGACGGCATCATCGGGATGGAGCGTGAACCGTCGCTCGCCCGCTTTCTGAGTGGCATGCCCTCGAAGTTCGAGCCCGCGAGCGCGAACCCGCGTCTCAACGGTGTGCTGGTCGGCGCCGACGACAGGACCGGACGGGCGACTTCCGTCACGCGTCTGAGTTATTCGGAGCAGGAGCTTGCTGCGCTCGCGTCGCACGTGCGCGCGCAGACGAACTCCGAACCATCGTTCAGATGAGCCTTTTCGATCTCCCCTTCGAAGAACCCGACGAGACACGGGAGGAAGAGGAGCGTCAGCCACCGCCGACGAGGCGACGCATCCTGACCGTCTCGGAGCTGACGGCGCAGCTCCGCTCGCTGCTCGAGGAGCGATTCTTCGAGCTGTGGGTTGAAGGTGAACTGTCGAACTGCAAGGTGTGGAACACCGGTCATCTCTACTTCACCCTGAAGGACCGCAACGCACAGATCAAAGGCGTCATGTTTCGCTCGTCGCTGCGGCTCCTCCGGTTCAAACCGCAGGACGGGCTACGGGTCGTCGCGCGCGGCCGGATCAGTGTGTACGACCCCAAGGGTGAGTACCAGATCGTCTGTGAGCATCTCGAGCCCGAGGGTCTCGGTGCACTGCAGCTTGCCTTCGATCAGCTCAAGCAGCGCCTCTCCGCCGAGGGGCTCTTCGATCAGGCGCGCAAGCGTCCCCTGCCCGCGCTTCCCCGCAAGATCGGCATCGTCACATCGCTCGACGGCGCCGCCATTCGCGACATCATCAACGTCCTCCGCCGCCGGTATGCAAACGCCCACCTGGTGATTCGTCCAACGCGTGTGCAAGGTGATGGTGCGGCCCTCGATATCGCACGAGGACTCCGGGCGATTGCGAAGGTCAAAGGGGTGGACGTGATTGTCGTGGGACGTGGCGGTGGATCGATCGAGGACCTGTGGTCCTTCAACCAGGAGGTAGTCGGGCGAGCGATCGCCGGGTCACCCGTGCCTGTGATTTCTGCGGTCGGCCATGAAACCGATGTGACCATCGCGGATTTCGTCGCCGATGTTCGAGCGCCGACGCCTTCTGCTGCCGCCGAGTTGGTGGTTGCCCGCAAGGATGAATTCATCGCGCGCATCGACCGGCTTGTCAGGGGTGTGTCGGCGGCGATGTCGACGCGGAAGCACCGTCTCGAAGCGAGGCTGCGCGCGCTCGAAAGCCGATCCGGGTTTGCCGGGATGCGTGGGCATCTGGCGTTGCGCGGGCGCCACGCCGACGAGCTGACGTTCGAGCTGCGGCGGGCACTGCAGACTGGCCTGGCAGCGCGAGAGCGGAGCTTTCAACGGTTACGGCTGACGCTCGAGCGGTTCGACCTGCGCCGGCGGCTGGCCGGCGTGAAGACGAGGCTCATCGCCGGTGATGGTCGTCTGCACTCCACGATCCACAAGCGCACACACGCAGCCAGTGCCCGGCTTGGTGCATTCGCGGCGCGTCTCGACAGCCTCAGTCCGCTGGCCGTACTTGGGCGAGGCTATGCCGTGTGCTGGAATGCGGACCGCACGGGAATCGTTCGCGACGCGGCTGATGTCGCGAAGGGATCGCGCGTCCTCGTGACGTTGCAGAGCGGCGAACTGAGCTGCGAGGTCAAGGACAAGAAAACAACGTAGACTGAGGACCGGAGACGAAGGACCACGTGGATCCAACGATCAAAGACTTCGAGACCGCGATCGCCGAGCTCGAGACCATCGTGAAGAAACTCGAAGAAGGCGATCTGGCGCTCGATGCGTCGCTGCAGCTCTACGAGCGCGGGGTTCACCTGTCGCGCTTCTGCCACGCCCGCCTCGAAGAGGCCGAGAAGCGAATCGAAATCCTGAATGAGCGCGGCGAGTTGAAGCCGGCGCCCCCGGGCTTTGGCGCCGAGACCCACGGTCCCGCGAAGGGTAAGGAGTGAAGATCGCGGAAGGGCTTCGCGAGTATCTCGATGCTCGACGGGCAGAGGTCGAGGCCGCACTGGGATCGTTTCTGCCAACATCACCGGACGCTCCCGAGGTCGTCGACTCGGCCATGCGATACAGCCTGCTGGCTGGCGGCAAGCGGCTGCGCCCGATTCTCTGCCTCGCCAGCGCCGATGCCGTCGGTGGTGTCCGCAGCATGGCGATGCCAGCGGCCTGCGCGATCGAGCTGATTCACACCTACTCTCTCATCCACGACGACCTGCCCGCCATGGACAACGACACCATGCGGCGAGGGCGTCCAACGCTGCACGTGGTTGCGGGAGAAGGGATGGCGGTTCTCGCCGGCGACGGGTTGCTCACCGAGGCCTTTCATCTTCTCGCGCGTCAGCCGGTCAGCGAGGATCGCGCCGTTGCCCTCCGCAAACTGCACGTCATCGAGACGATCGCCCACGCCGCCGGCGTCGTCGGCATGGTCGGAGGACAGGCGATCGATCTCGCATCCGTGACACCCGATCACGCAGGACGACTCCCCCATCTCGACGCCGACGCCGTACGCTCGATGCACGCGCGCAAGACTGGTGCACTCATCCGCGCCTCGGCTGTGTCAGGCGCCATCATGGGCGGTGGAACGTCTGCTCAGATTGACGCGATTGATCGCGCGGCCGGTGAGTTCGGCCTGGCCTTTCAGATTGTCGATGACATCCTCGACGTCGAAGGGGTTGCCGCAACGCTCGGCAAGACGGCCGGCAAGGACGCGGCCGCGGGCAAGCCAACGTATCCGGCGCTCTACGGGCTGGAGACGTCGCGCCGCATGGCAGCCGAGTGCCTCGAGCGCGCCGAGACGGCGCTGCGGCTCGCCGCCATCGAGGACGATCGTCTTCTCGCGATCGGGAAATGGATCGTCAACCGATCGAACTGATGCCGCGCATCCGTCTCGATCAGCTGGTCGTCGAACGTGGACTGGCGCCGTCGCGCGAACGTGCCCGTGCCTTGATCCTCGCGGGACAAGTGACGGTCGACGATCGCCCACAATCCAAGGCAGGCACCTCCGTCGACAGTGAAGCCAGCGTTGCGCTTCTCTCTCCCGATCACCCGTACGCCGGCAGGGGCGGGCTGAAGCTGGCGCATGCACTCGATACCTTCCACATCACCGTGGAGGGTCGAGAGTGCCTCGACATTGGCGCCTCAACTGGCGGTTTCACGGACGTTCTGCTCCAGCGCGGCGCCACCCGCGTCGTCGCGCTCGACGTCGGCCACGGTCAGCTGGACTGGAAGCTGCGCAACGACGCACGCGTCGTCGTCATCGAGCGATTCAACGCCCGTCACCTCACGCCCGGAGATCTGCCCGGCCCGGTTGACCTCGTCACCATCGACGTGTCCTTCATCTCACTTCGACAGATTCTGCCCGCTGTGACACCGGTGCTCCGTGCCGGAGCCGACATCGTGGCGCTGGTGAAGCCGCAGTTCGAGGCAGGGCGAACCGAGGTGCGCAAAGGCATCATCCGCGACCCGGCGGTCCATGCGCGGGTCATCGAGGAAGTCACGACCGCGGGCACTGAGGTAGGATTGAGCCGCGTGGCAGTGACCCCGTCTCCCATTACCGGCCAGAAAGGCAACACCGAGTTCCTGGTCTACTTCCGCCCCTCATGAACGGCGAGTTCAAGCGTGTCGGCATCGTAGCCAAGCGCGGTCTGCGCGCCGCTGCCGATCATCTCGATCATCTCGCCGCGTGGCTGCGTGCACGCCGGATCGAGCCGGTCTTCGACACCGACACCGCGACGCTGAGCAGCACGGCGAGGGAGACGCGCTCGCGCGACGACCTGCCGCACGACGTCGATCTCGTCATCGTCATGGGCGGCGATGGCACGTTGCTGAGCATGGCGACGCGGACCGCTGTATCCGGCCGCGACCTCCCGATTCTCGGCGTGAACTTCGGCAGCCTCGGATTCCTGACCGAGACGCGCATCGACGAGCTCTACAACGTACTGGAGTCGGTGCTGAAAGGCGAAGCGTCATTCGACGAGCGCGCCATGCTCGCCGCCGATGCCTATCGTGCCCGCGAACACTTCGATTCGCGCATCGTGCTGAACGACGTGGTGTTCACCAAGGCCGCGCTGTCGCGCATCATCGAGCTGTCGGTGTCCGTTGGTGCGGGACTCGTCACCAAGGTCAAGGCCGACGGTCTCATCGTTGCCACCGCAACCGGATCGACGGCGTACAACCTGGCGGCGGGCGGCCCGATCGTCCACCCGCGCGCCGACGCCATCGTGCTGACGCCGATCGCACCACACACGCTGACGAACCGCCCCATCATCATCCCAGGGAACGAGGTCATCGAGATCCGGCCGCAGGTGGTCAGCGGCGTGGAGGAAATCTATGTGACCTACGACGGCCAGGCCGGCTACCCGCTCCAACAGGACGATGTCGTGCGCGTCCGACGATCGGAGCGCACGCTTCGGCTGGTCAAGGCGCCGGCGCGAAGTTACTTCGAGTTGCTGCGCGAGAAGCTGCAGTGGGGTGAACGGGGAGGACGGGACTAGCGAGGCGCTGCCTCGCGAGCACCGTTCTGGCTTTGCCCACTTCGCGGGCGAGCCGTCTTGACCGTGCAAGACTTGGGTCAGTGGTCAGCAATCGAGCCGGTCAAGCCGGCTGGTGGAGGAAGCCATGTCGATGCGCCGAGTGTTCATCATGCTGTCCGCGGTGGCGGCCCTGTGTGTCACTGCTGCTCCGGAGGCCCAGTCGAAACGGCCCACTGTGACCTCCCCACGGATCTACATCTTCGATGCGGGAAACATCAGGGGGCTCGACCCGAAGCTGTTCAACTTCAAGCGCGAAGAGCTGAAGGAAGTTGATTTCGTGAACATCGCCTACCTGATCGCCCACCCGAAAGGCACGTTGATGTTCGAAGCGGGAGCCGTACAAGACAGCCACTTCAAGGACGGCGCCCCGGTCACGGAAGGCATCATGAGCGCCAGCAAGCCTCTCAAGCCACAACTGGCCGCTGCCGGCTATTCGCCTGCTGACATCACCTACCTTGCGATGTCGCACTACCACTCCGATCACACCGCCAACGCGAACGACTTCGCCTCGGCGACGTGGATCGTGCAGAAGGCCGAGCGCGACGTCATGCTGGCCGACAAACCTCAGGGCATCATTCAGCCTGCCCACTACAGCGCGCTGCGGAATGCCAAGACACGCATCCTGAACAACGAAGATCTCGACGTATTCGGTGACGGCAGCGTGGTCGTCATGTCGACGCCGGGACACACGCCTGGGCATCAGGTGTTGTTCGTGCGCCTCGCCAAACGCGGAGGGGTCCTCCTCGGCGGTGACCTGTATCACTACCCCGAGGAGCGAACGACCGGCCGGATCCCGACCTTCGAGTTCAACGCCGACCAGTCACGCGCATCGAGGCAGAAGGTCGAGGCATTCCTGAAACAGAACAAGGCCGAGCTCTGGATCGAGCACGACATCGCCACGCACGCGAAGCTGCCGAAGGCACCTCAGTTCGTCGAATAAAGAGCGGGCTGTTCTGCCCGTTTTGTGTCCGTCGGTGTCTAACGTGGAGCGGCGGCGCACGGCATGGACTTCTCCCACTTCGTTCAACTGATCGCCATCGGCCTGCAAGCGCGGATCCCGTTGCACATGACCGGGTTCCCCGGTGTCGGCAAGACCGAGTTCACCAAGAGCCTCGAGGCCGGGTTCACCCGCGCCGGCGTGAAGTGCAAGGTCTTCATCCTCGTCGGGTCCATTCGTGAGCCACAGGACTTCGGCGGTTTTCCGGTCTCGACTCCTGACGGAGTGCGACTGCTGCCAATGGCATGGGCGCGCGACGCCAAGCAACTCGCCGAAGACGGCTACCTGGTCATCGTCTTCCTCGACGAGCTCACGACCGTGCCTCCGACGACGCAGGCAGCCATGTTGCGATTGCTGACCGAGAACGTGTGCGGCGAGCTGCAATTGCCCGACTACTCGCCAGGTCAGGGCGGCGTGGTGTATTTGTGCGCCAGCAACGCCGTCGAGTGGGCGGCCGGCGGACAGGAAATTCAGGCGCCAATGGCGAACAGGTTGTGGCACGGGGAGTTCCCCATGGACCACGAAACCTGGTGCGACATGATGGTGAGTGACTTCCCAGCTCCCACCAATCTGCCGGTACTCCCCGACGACTACCTGCGCACGCATCATCATCGGCAACGCGCAATGATCGCGGCATACGTCAAGGCTGCAGGACGCGATTCCTGGATGGCGCCGCCGGACGATCCGGCACGCCGGAGTGGTCCGTGGCCCTCGGGCCGGACGTGGTACCTCGCATCGCGATTTCTCGCCGCCATTGAAGCCGTGTCTCCGGGCAACCGCCTGCTCCAGGGAGCGGCGCTTGGCGGTCTCGTAGGCGATCAGGCACTGCCCTTCCTCGAGTACCGCGAAACCCTGAATCTGCCCGACCCCGAAGACATTCTCAAGGACCCGCGCAGCCTGGTCCTGCCAGATCGGACCGACCGCGCGTACGCCGTGTGCTACTCCCTTGTCGGCGCGGTGTTGAACAACAAGACGACCGAGCGGTGGCAGGCCGCGATGATCGCGCTCGGCGTGGCGTGCCGGAAGAACGCGGACATTCCCACCGCGGCGGCACGCACGCTGTGTGACAAGCGCAATCGCCCGGACGGGCCCATCAAGCTGCCCGACGAGTGCCGGCCGTTCTACGAGCTGATGCTGTTAGCGAAGCTGGTGCCAAGAGAATAGCCAAACGCGCATGCTGAGCCGCCTGACCGAGCTGATTCGTGGCCTTGATCGACGCAGCGGCGGATACTCGCGCGCGCTCCAGGCCGCGCGCGTTCGGGCGTCGTATCAGCGCGCGTACTTTGCGCCGGCGCTCTTCAACCTGATCCCGGTCAGGACGGACCAGATCGCCAGCATGGCTGTCGACTCACACTGGCGTCTGTACTACAACGACGAGTGGGTGGCGTCACATACCGTGGAAGAAAATGCGGCGGCGTTGATCCACGAGGTCAGCCATCTGCTGCGCGATCACGAGGCGCGAAAGCAAGCGGCCGCAGTCAGGAACGGCCGGCTGTGGAACACTGCAACCGATTGCGAGATCAATGACGATTTGATCGCGGAGGGATTGCCGTTACCGGACGATCCACCGCTTCCGGGCACGTATGGGCTCGTGACGGGCGAGAACGCCGAGACCTACTACCGGCAGCTCTTGAAGCCAGATCAAGACCGTACAGGAACACAGGACACCGGGAACTCCGTTCTTCACGACTGCGGTTCCGGTGCGCATGGCGAGTGGCGGCCGTGGGAGCTGCCTGCCGACGATGGAAGTCCCGGTGGCGTGCCTGGCGTCGATCCGGTGAAAGCACAACTCGTGCGGCGCGAGGTCGCGCATCGCATCCTCGATCGCTCGGGGGACGCCGGTGATGTGCCTCTCGGTTGGCGGCGCTGGGCGAGTACCGTCCTGAAGCCGAAGGTGGACTACATGGCCACGATCCGCCACGCCGTGCGAAAGGCGCTGCGCGACAGCACGCTCGGCCGATACGACCGCACATACCGGCGCCCGCATCGCCGGCAAGCCTGCTACGGCGAATTCTTGATGCCCTCGTTCCACCAGCCGAGACCCAGGCCAGGTTTCCTCATCGACACATCGAGCTCGATGGAAGATACGCAGCTCGCAAGGGCCGTCGCCGAGTTGGGTGGGCTCACGCGTCAACTCGGGTACAGCAGTGAAGTCCTTGTTGCCTGTTGTGATGTCGTCGTCCATGACGTGAGAAAGGTGTTCACCACCGCGCAGCTGGAGCTCTATGGCGGCGGCGGCACGGACATCAGCACCGGCCTGCGCTGGTTCACGGATCGAAGGAGCGATCCGATCGATCTCCTCGTCGTCGTCAGCGACTGCCACACGCCGTGGCCGCCGGAGGTCCCGCCGTTTCCAGTGATCACGATTCGTGTCGGTGACGGGGCATCGCCGCCGTGGGGCGAGCGAGGCACGAACAGAGTCATTACAATCGAAGACCAATGACGTCGCGGCCGGTTTTCGCCGAACCGGCCCCTGACGTCGTGTCCGGCTTTAGCACTACTTTGTCACCTTCTCAGCGGTGGATTCCGCTGAAAGCTGACGAGTAGATTCAACAACTTGC
>JALDXQ010000135.1:0-19709 GCA_032156805.1 Acidobacteriota bacterium | reverse complement strand
GGCCGCGGCCCCTCGGCCGGCACCCGCTCGATCACCTGTGCCAACGGCAGGTCCAGCCACGCCACGGCGCCATCGGCCAGCATCAGTGCGCGGTTGTCCGGTTCGATGAACGTGCCTCCACCCGTGGCCACGACCACGTGCCGAATCGGCAATAAGTCGCCGAGTGCCATGCGCTCCAGTTGCCGGAAATACGGCTCTCCCTGGTGACTGAAGATCGACGCCACGCTCCGGTGTTCCCGGGCTTCGATTCGCTCGTCGATATCTTCCACCCGCCAGCCGGTGCGCTTGCCAAGAGCGCGGGCCACTGTGGTCTTGCCTGCGCCCATGAAGCCGACAAGATACAGCTTGTCGGACTTCACGCGCGCAGCGATTCGAGCACGGAGAAGAACTCCGGGTAAGACACGGCTGCTGCTCCTGCATCGTGAATGACGGTCGGTCCTGACGCGCCAAGCGCGGCGATGGCAAACGCCATGGCCAGCCGATGATCGTGCCGCGCATCGACGTCGCCGCCCTTCAGGCGTTCGCGCCCACAGATATGGAAGCCGTCGGGGAACTCTTCAACGCTGCCACCCATACTCCGGAAGCCGTCCGCGAGGGCCGAAATCCGGTCGCTTTCCTTGACTCTCAGTTCCCCGGCACCGGTGACATGCAGTTCGCCACCATGCGTGGCAAGTGCCCCGAGAACGGGCAGCTCGTCGATGACGCCGGGCACCTCGTGCGGTGCGATTTCGGTCGATGTCAGGCCGCCATGCCGGACCGTAATTGTCCCGATGGGCTCGCCCGGACCCTGGGTCTCTCCCTCAATGGAGACCTGCGCGCCCATGCGTCGCAGGATGTCGATGATTCCCGTCCGGCTCGGGTTGAGGCCTACGTGGTCTATAACGATTTGCGAGCCCGAAAGCGACGCGGCCGCTACCATCCAGAATGCCGCGGAAGAAATATCACCGGGAACAGCCAGTTCACGGGCGGTCAGGGGCTGGCGACCCCTGACGCCGATGCCGCTGGCGTCGCGCGTGACCTCCACACCGAACGCGGCAAGCGCGCGCTCCGTATGATCCCGCGTGGCCGTTGATTCGCGAACCCGGGTCACGCCGTCCGAGTGCAGTCCAGCGAGCAGGACAGAGCTCTTGACCTGTGCGCTCGGCACCTCTGGCTCGAAGTCGATCGGTGTCGGAGTGGCGAGGCCGTTGATCGTCAGGGGAGGGCGGCCGTCGCTGGACGCAATCCGGGCGCCCATTTGCTCGAGCGGAACGATGACGCGCCTCATGGGACGGCGGCTGAGCGACTCGTCGCCCGTCATCGTGGACGTGAACGGGTGGGCAGTCAGGACGCCCGCCATCATCCGCATCGTGCTCCCCGAGTTGCCCGCATCGAGCGGGGCGGCTGGGGCCCGCAGCCCACCCAGCCCGCGGCCCGCGATGCGGAGGCTCAGTCCGTCTGCGGTGCGCTGAAGTTCATCGATCGACACGCCCAGAGCGCGCAGGCAGTCGAGCGTGGAACGGCAATCGCCGCCGGTGGAGTATCCGTGAATCGACGATGTCCCGTTGGCGAGGGCCGAGAGGAGCGCATAGCGGTGCGATATCGATTTGTCGCCCGGTGGCCGCACCCGTCCCCGCACCCGCGCGGCGGGAAGTACTGTGACGGTCAGCGGCGAGGACATCTTGTTAGTTTAGACCGTTCTGCGCCCGTCGTGCGTGCCCTGGACTCGCTGCGGATCCGCCGAACCGTCTAGCCGCTATAATTTCCCTTGGCGAGGCGCATGACGCAGCGGAAATCAGTCTGTCTGGAGTTTCACAGCACGTACGAAATGCTCGACTTCGTCCAGGTGGCCAGCGATCACCTCGGACGGCTGGCCGGACTCGATGACGATGCGCTGCACTGGGTCGGCGTCGCCGTTCGCGAATCGGTGATCAATGCCATCAAGCACGGCAACCGCGACGACGAGCAGAAGCACGTCTACGTGGAGTTCACGCCCTTGAGCAACTCCACTCCGTCGGGCATCGCCATCCGGGTTCGCGACGAGGGTCCGGGCTTCGATCCGGAGAGCATTCCTGATCCGCTTGCGCCCGAGAACGTGCTCAAGTCGAGCGGGCGCGGTATCTTCATCATCCGTACTTTCATGGACGAGATGGTGTTGCAGCGGGCACCGGAGGGCGGCATGGAAGTCGTGATGGTCAAGCGCGTCGCTGCCGGCGAAGACGCGGTGTCGGACTCGCAGTCACGACGGCTCTAGTGTCTCATTCTGCATTCTGAATTCTGTTTGACCAACTCCCTGAACCCGTGACCGCACCCGATCCGGTATTTCTCGCCACCGCGGTAGAGATTGTGTTGCGGGCGGGCGAGATCCAGATGTCCCGGCGCCAGTCCGGGTTTCATGTGAACAAGAAGGGAACGATTGACCTCGTGACCGAGGTCGATCTCGAGTGCGAGCGAATGTGCCGCGGCGTGCTCGCCGAACGCTTTCCGGACCATGACATCCTGGCGGAAGAACTGGGCGGCGGTTCGGCGCAGGCTGCCGCATCGCGATACCGCTGGGTGTTCGATCCGTTGGACGGGACGACGAATTACGCACACGGCCTGCCGGTGTTCTGTGCGTCACTCGCGCTCGAGATCGATGGCCGTGCGGAGGTCGGAGCGATCTACGACCCGACGCGCAACGAGCTCTTCACTGGCGAGCGAGGGCAAGGGTCGTTTCTCAATGGCACGCGGCTGCGCGTGTCGGAGACAGGCGCGCTCCTCGACGCACTGCTGGTGACCGGCTTCCCGTACGACGTGCACCAGAAGCTCGATCCTCTCATCGCGATGTTCCGTGCGTTCCTCGGTCAGGCACGCGCGGTGCGACGCCTGGGGTCCGCGGCATTGGATCTCTGCTATGTCGCTGCCGGACGGTTCGATGGCTTCTGGGAGCAGAGCCTCAGGCCGTGGGACGTCGCTGCCGGCGCGCTCATCGCTGAGGAGGCTGGCGGGCGAGTGACTGGAATGGATGGGACACCTTTCGACCCCGCCGCCGCACACCTTGTCGCATCTAACGGACAAATCCACGAGGCGATGCTTGATGTGATCAGGCGCACGCAGGCGCAAACGTAAAGGAAAAAGCGCGAGCGCTGGTGTGGCATCACACCTGCAGCGCGTCCTCCCAAGCTCGATGTCATGAGCTTCGGAGAGATCACATGCTGCAGAGAACTGTGACCAGCGCCGTGCTGATGCTGGCGACCTTCCTGGTGTGTGCGCGACCGGCACACGCACAACAGACCGTGAATTTCACGCTCGGCTACTTTTCCCCGCAAACCTTCGATTCGCGTACGCGCGGCGACGTGCTCAACGAGAACAGCACGTTCCTGCTGTTCGATCAGGACGAGTTCGGCGGGGCATCGCTCGGGGGAGAGTGGCTCGTCGGCTTCGGCAACTTCTTCGAAGCGGGTGCGGGCATCAGCTACACGGGACAGTCGGTTCCAGCCATCTATCAGGACTTCATCGACAGCGACGGAACCGAGATCGATTCGGATCTGGAATTGCGGCTCGTGCCGATCTCGTTCACAGTCAGGCTGCTGCCGTTCGGACAGCGATCACCGATTCAGCCGTACGTCGGGGGCGGCCTCGGCATCATCAACTGGCGGTACCGCGAATCCGGAGAGTTTGTCGACTTTGGCGCCGGTAACGAGATCTTCGAAGACACCTTCGAGGAGAGCGGCAGTTCGACCGGACCGATCTTTCTGGGCGGCGTTCGCTTCGCCGGCCAACGCTTCACGGCCGGAGGCGAGGTTCGCTTTCAGGATGCCGAGGGCGATCTGCCAAACGATTTTGCCGGGCCGAAGATCGATCTTGGTGGCTGGAGCTACAACCTGACGGTCGGCGTGAGGTTCTGAGGCTCTCGGCTCCGGGGCTCTAGGCTCTCGGCTCGGGGCTGTCGATTGTCGAATTCCTGGTCTTGAGCCACAACAGGACGCCGACGGCCACGAGGATGGCGGCGAGGACAATGGCCACGGTGCGCCCATGCGTCCGCATCAACTCGAGCGCGGCGTCACCGTAGTAGATCGCCAGGATGCCAAGCGCCACGTAACGCAGACCACGCGCCACCGCAATCGCGAGGATGAACTGCAGCGGCCGTACGTTCGCGAGTCCGGCAGCCAGGACGAACAACTTGAATGGTGCGGGCGGTGGAAGCAGCGCCGGCACCATCAGCGCCAGCAGCCCGTGCCTGCGGTACAACGCAAGACTCCGTTCGACGTGCCCGGGCCTGAGGCGCTTGCGAACGAACGCCTCGCCGCCCCTGTTTGCCAGGTAGTAGATCACGTAACAGCCAACCACCGATCCAGCCGTCGCCATGAATGCGTAATACAGCATCAGCGACTTCGACTCGGTCACCATGAGCACGACCAGGATGTCGTTGATCTGTGGGAGCGATACGAACGAGGAGTCGAGAAAGGCGACGGTGAACAACCCTGGCCCGCCAAGAGACAGGGCGAAGGTGTAGATCCAGCTGATGAAGTCGCGCACGGTCGACGAGATCCGGGTTTCCGGCCTCCGCCAGGCTCGGTGAGGCTGGCGCAAATTATAACCAGAGCCGGGAGCCTGTAGACTAATACCAATGTCTCACCGAAGCCCGCTCGAGTCGCGCATCTCCAAGAAGACGACCAAGGCCATCACCGACTTCAATCTGATCGAAGACGGCGATCGGATCATGGTCGGACTGTCCGGGGGCAAGGACAGCTGGGCGCTGATGCAGACGCTCGACAACCTGCGGAAGCGGGCGCCGATCCGGTTTTCGCTCATCGCGGTCAATGTGGACTCGGGCTACAAGGATTTCAAGCACGGCGCGATCGCCAGGGCCTGCGAGGAGCGCGGCTGGGAGTACCGCATCGAGCACACCTCGATAGGCGAGGTCATGGACGATCTGCTCGAGGCCAACGCGACGCCATGCTCGCTGTGCGCGCGGCTTCGTCGCGGCGTGCTGTACCGGATCGCCACGGAAGTCGGCGCCACGAAGATCGCCCTCGGGCACCATCTCGACGACTTCGTTGAAACGCTGCTCCTCAACTTGTTCTTTGCCGGCGCGCTCAAGGCGATGCCCGCGCGTCTCGTGTCCGACAACGGCGAGCACGTTGTGATCCGGCCGCTGGTCTATGTCGGTGAAGACGAGGCTCGGTTGTACTGCAAGGAGGTCGGGCTGCCGATCATCGGTTGCTGTTGTCCGGCGTGCGGCGACCTGAGCCTGCAGCGGCAGCGTGTCAAGCGCCTGATCCTCGACCTCGAGCGCGAGCACTCCGGCGTCAAGCAGTCGATGCTGAAGGCGCTCGGCAACGTCATGCCGCGACACCTCCTCGACATGCGTCTCAATCCGAGCGGTGAGCTTCGTGACAGCGCCGCCCTCCGACTCGAAGAGGAAGCGCCGGCCAACCTGATCCAGATTCAACCTTGATCGGTCGTTCGCGATGAGGGCCGTGATCCAGCGCGTCACCTCGGCGCGCGTGCGCGTCGGCGAACGCGCCGTGGGCGAGATCGGTCGCGGGCTCCTGGTCCTTCTCGGTGTCAGCCGTGACGATACCGACCTGGATATCCGATACGTTGCTGGCAAGATCCACGATGTTCGCGTGTTCGAAAGCGATGCCGGCAAGCCGATGGATCGCTCTGTCGCCGATGTTGGTGGCGCCGTGCTCGTCGTCTCACAGTTCACGTTGTACGGCGACGTGCGGAAAGGACGACGTCCGTCGTTCGACGAGGCCGCGCCACCAGAAGCTGCGCGGGCGAGCTACGAGGGTGTCGTGAGAGAATTGCGTGCGGCCGGCCTCACCGTCGCGACTGGCGAGTTCCAGGCGATGATGCAGGTCGAGCTGGTCAACGACGGGCCGGTCACGGTGCTCGTCGACAGCAGGCGACAATTCTGATGAAACTTCGAACTCTGTGGGTGGCTGCGCTCGTGCTGCAGCCGGCGTTGGCCTTCGCGCAACAGCGCCCGCTCGTGACCGAGGATCCGGAAACGATCGGCGCCGGCCGCCTGCTCATCGAAGCCGGGCTCGACTACGGTCGCAGCGTAGAGTATCCCGCCTCGGGTCTGGAAGGGAATCTCTTCCAGTTCCCTCTCATCGGAGTCAGTGTCGGCCTGAGCTCGATCGCTGAAATTCAGATCGACGGCGGACTCTACAACCATCTCGACATCACGTCCCGCGAGGACGCGCCGCTGTCTGACATGGTGACTGCCACTGGCGACTCGACCTCGAGCGTCCAGGACATCGTCATCGGGACCAAGGTGAGAATCGCCGGTGAAACAGCGTCGCGCCCGTCTTTCGGCCTTCGCTTTGCCACAAAGCTTCCGAACGCCTCGAATGAAAGCGGGATCGGTCTCGACACCACCGACTTCTTTGCCTCGTTTCTGATCGCCAAGACCGTGCAGTCGGTCCGCATCGTCGGCAACGTTGGCCTCGGCATCCTGGGCGATCCGACACGCGGTGATCAGCAGAACGACGTGCTGACCTATGGCTTGTCGTTTGCGCGAGCGCTGACGCAGCAGGCCGAGGTTGTTGGCGAGGTCAACGGCCACGTCAGCACGCGAGAGGGCGACCCACCGCCCGGTACCGAGTCGCGCGGCATCGCGAGATTGGGAGCCCGCTACACCATCGGAAGCTGGCGAGCGGATGCTGCTGTCCTGTTTGGCGTGACGTCCAGGGATCCGAGCGTTGGGTTTGCGACCGGCTTCACCTACGTCTTCAACGCGTTCCAGATTCCCTGATGCCGACCGTCCCCGTCGTCAAGGCTCACGCGTACGGCAACGATTTCGTGTGTGCCCCCGCCGCGGACGCGGGTACGGATTTGCCGGCACTGGCGCGCGCGATCTGCCATCGCCATCACGGGATTGGCGCGGACGGACTGCTCCTGTATACCGCTCGCGACCGCGGCGCTTCCATGAAATTGCTGAATGCCGATGGCAGCAGGTCGGAACTCTCTGGGAACGGGCTGCGGTGCCTGGCAGCGCTCGTCGCTCGCAACCAGAACCTCGCGGCAGGAACGACGGTCACGATCGAGACCGACGCTGGTGTCAAAGCGCTCGAGTTGCTGACTCGTGAGGGTGAACGCTACACGTTTCGAGCGGCGATGGGGCAGCCCACGAACCTGCGACAGACCTCGATCGCGGTCCTGGGCGAGCAGATTACTGCGTCGGTGCTCGAAGTCGGCAACCCACAGTGCATCGTGCTCGGCTCCCTTCCCGATCTGGATCGGTTCAATCGACTGGGGCCAGCGCTGTCCACGCACCCGATGTTTCCGGCAGGGACGAATGTCGAGTTTGCTGACGTGGAGAGCGCCGATCGCGTGCGCATCCTGATCTGGGAGCGCGGCGTCGGTCCAACCACATCGTCAGGCACCGGCTCGTCCGCGTCGGCTGTCGCGGCTGCTGCCCATGGTGGAGCGGCACGATCAGTGGACGTCGTCGCCCCTGGCGGCACGCAGCGCGTGGAATGGCGCGAGGACGGCGTGTATCTGACTGGTTGGGCCGAAGTGATCCTGGAAGGCGACTGGCTGCCGTAGTGTCCGGCTTCAGCCGGACCCTGGGTACCGCATTTCTCCGTACCTTTACTCCCCGCGGCCACGCGAGGATTGCGACGCAGCGGCCCGAGGGAGGGTAGCGGCTATCGACTCGATCTGCCTCCTCACCCCCATTAACAGGCGGTCTGCTTCCACGTACTCCTCCGCCTTGAGTGCTGCGTCCGCTTTTTGCAGGTCTCCTTCCAGTTGCTTCAGTCGCCGCTGCGCGTTCTGGCGGGTGTTGCGGGGAATCTGCGTCGCAGTCGGACCGTCCACACGCGCGCGTATCTGGGTAATAAGCGCCCGGACCTCGGCAATCGATCGCTCGACATCGCCGCGCAGCTTTGCCCGCGTCTCGGCCGCGGTCCGCGCCGCGTTCTGCGCCTGCTCGCGACTCTCGAGCGCGTAGTTCAGCGCAAGACGATAGTCGCGGCCGGTCACGGCTCCGTTGGCTTGTTTGAGCGCCTCGGTGGCGGCCGTGTACTCGACGGTGGCGTACCGTTCGGCGCCAGCGGCACGTGCGGCATCGATAGCGCCCTGTGCCTGGTCGATTTCTCGTTGTGGAGGCGACGCACACGCGATCGTTGCCAGCACGATCGCGAGCCACGCGCCACGGGTCAACCCCGTGGAGAGACGCATAAGGAATTGAGTATAGATGAAAGCCGTAGCGCCGCATGACAGACCGCGTGAGAAGTTGGAGCGTCTCGGGTCTGCCGGACTGGGCGACAACGAGTTGCTGGCGCTCGTACTGGGGAGCGGATCGCGCCGACGCAACGCCCTCGATCTGGCGAACGATCTGCTGACCAGTGTAGGTGGCATGCATGGGCTCACACGCGTGACGGTTGGCGACCTGCGCCGGGTCGCCGGCATCGGACGAGCGCGCGCGGCCCAGGTGCTGGCCGCGGTCGAACTGGGAAGGCGGACGCTCGTACGTGGCGGGGGCGAGCGGCCGAACCTCAAGTCGCCCGCACAGATGGCCGCCTACCTGTTGCCGCTGTATGGAGCAGGCGCCGTCGAACAGTTTGGCATTGTCATGCTGGACAGCAAGAGCCGTCTGATTCGCATTCGGATCGTTGCGACCGGTACGGCGGATTCCGCCGTGGTACATCCACGCGAGGTCTTCCGCGAGGCGGCGGCCGCCGCCGCGGCGGCCATCGTGCTTTTCCACAATCATCCGTCCGGTGATCCGGCGCCGAGCGAAGACGATCTGCTGCTGACCAATCGCCTGATCGGCGCGGGTGTCGTGATGGGCATCGACGTCGTCGATCACATCATCCTCGGCGAACGGCGGTACTGCTCGCTGCTCGAGATTGGGGCGATGCCGAGGCCGGCCTGAGGACTGCTATAAGATTGAAGATCTTGACCGTTCTCTACTTCGACTGCTTCTCAGGTGCGTCGGGCGACATGATCCTCGGCTCGCTCATCGACGCCGGCGTGGCGCTCACGGATGTTCGCCATGCGCTGGGCAGTCTGGCGATCACACCCGACACGGTCTGGACCGAGTCCGTCGTCCGCGCCGGCATTCGAGCGACGAAGTTCAACGTCCGTGGCGAGAGCGGGGCGATCGATGTTCACGACCACGACCATGAGCATGCTGTGGCCATGCCGCACAGTCACACGTCAGGGGACTCGCACCGACAAGAATCACGATCGCACCGACATTCGTCGAGCGAGCCACACCGCACGCTTACCGAGATCTTCCAGCTGATCGACGGATCTTCATTGAGCGGTGCGGCAAAGGATCGGACGAAGGAACTCTTCACGGTTCTTGGTGAAGCCGAAGCGGCCATTCACGGCACGTCGATCGAACGCGTTCATCTGCACGAGGTCGGCGCCCTCGATTCGATCATCGACATCACCGGGACGGTGTTCGCGCTCGAACAGTTGGGCGTGGATCGCATCGTGTCGTCACCTCTCAACGTCGGCGGCGGCACGGTTCGCTCGGCACACGGTCAATACCCGGTGCCGGCGCCGGCCACGATTCGTTTGCTGAAAGACGCGCCCGTGTATTCGGGCGCCGAACGGGTCGAGCTCGTCACACCGACCGGTGCGCTGCTCATCGCAGGTTACGCGAGTGAGTTCGGGCCGATTCCCGCGATGCGCGTCGATCGCATCGGATACGGTGCCGGGACGCGAGACTTCCCGCACTCGCCGAACGTCCTGCGTGTCCTGATCGGCGAGCAGGATAGTTCTGCCCCGAGCCATTCGGTCGTCGTCATCGAAGCTGAGATCGACGACATGAACCCGCAGATCTTTGGCGTGCTGATGGATCGGCTGCTGGCCGAAGGAGCGCTCGACGTGTTTTACACGTCGATCCAGATGAAGAAGAACCGCCCGGGCACGCTGCTGACTGTGGTCGCACCACCGGACAGGAAGGATCGTCTGACATCGACCATTTTCCGCGAGACGACGACCATCGGCGTCCGCTTCCGGGAGATGAGCCGAGAGTGCCTGGATCGGGAATCGATCACGGTCACCACTGAGCTCGGCGCCGTTCGCATCAAGGTGGCACGCCGCCGAGGCGAGCTGCTCAATGCCGCGCCGGAGTTCGATGACTGTGTGCGATTGGCAGCCGAGCATCAGGTGCCGACCAAACATGTCCAGGCGCTCGCCATGAAGGCGTATCTGGAATCTGCGAAACGGAGACTATGAGCGAGTCGTACCTCACTACGCCGATTTACTACATCAACGCCAAGCCTCATATCGGCCACGCCTATACGACGATGCTGACGGACGCGATTGCGCGGTCGCGCCGTCTGATGGGCGAGAAGGTGTTCTTTCTGACCGGCACCGACGAGCACGGGCAGAAGGTCGAGCGCGCGGCGCAGAAGGCGAACATCTCCACACCCACGTTCGCCGACCAGGTGTCGGCGGCGTTCCGGCAGATGTGTCGAGATCTGAAGATCTCCAACGATGACTTCATTCGCACCACGGAACCGCGGCACTACGCGGCTGCGCAGGAGATCTGGCGGCGGGTGGAGCGCGCCGGTGATATCTACAAGGGCGAGTACGAAGGCTGGTACTGCACGGTCGATGAGATCTTCGTGCCCGAGGCGCAGCTGGTCGACGGCCGATGCCCGACGTGCGGCGCGAAAGTCGAACGGCTGAAGGAGGAGAGCTACTACTTCCGGTTGTCCAGGTACACCCAGCCGCTGCTCGAGTTCTATCGCGATCACCCGGACTTCATCCAGCCGGAGTTCCGGCTGAACGAGGTTCGTACCTTCGTCGAGGCAGGGCTTCAGGACCTGAGCATCAGCCGCACGTCGTTCAAGTGGGGCATTCCGGTTCCCGACGACCCGAAGCACGTGATGTACGTGTGGTTCGACGCGCTGACGAACTACCTGACTGCGCTTGGCTTCGGCTCCGGCGACCGTGCGGCCGACGAGCGCATTGCACGCCTGTGGCCAACAGTGACGCATTTCATCGGCAAGGAGATCGTCCGCCAGCACGCGTTGTACTGGCCGGCCTTCCTCATGTCGGCGGGCCTGCCTCCGCCACGCCGCATCGTTGCGCACGGATTCTGGCTGATGGGCGGCGCCAAGATGTCCAAGTCGCTTGGCAACGTCGCGCGCTACCAGGATTACGTCGAGGTCTTCGGGCTCGACGCGCTGCGCTACTTCGTGATGCGCGAGATGCCGCTCGGCCAGGATGCGAACTTCTCCGACGAGATCATCCTGACGCGCTTCAATGCCGACCTGGCCAACGATCTCGGCAATCTCGTGAGCCGGGCGATCACGATGATTCACCGGTATCGCGAGGGGCGTGTGCCGTCGTGTCCGCCCGATGGTCTGGACGCCCTCGATCGCGATCTGGTTGCCGCCACCGAGTCGGCGATCGCGTCGGTGAAGGAAGGCTTTCGCGCGATTCAGGTGAGCCAGGCGCTGCAGGACACGTGGGCGCTCGTTCGCCACGTCAACAAGTTCATCGTCGAACGGGCGCCGTGGGTGCTGGCCAAGGACCCGGCCAACGCGGCGGTGCTGGACCGGACGTTGTATCACTCGGCCGATACGCTGCGCGTGATCGCGGCGCTGGTCGATCCGGTGATGCCCGATGCGGCGGATCGCATTCGAGGGATGCTGAACATCAGCGCGCCCGAACCATGGAACTCACTCAAGACCGGAACGCTGGCCGCTGGCGCGCAGCTGAACCCGGTTGAAGCTCTTTTCCCGAGGATCGAGAAAACCATCGAGGAACTACGCGGTATGACGACATCGAACGAATCCATCCCGGCGCCGGCGCCGACACCGGCTGCCACGGCAAGCGTTGCCTCACCTGCCGCTTCGTCTCCTGCACCCCCGGCTCAGCCAACTGACTCACGGATCTCGATCGACGACTTCATGAAAGTCGAGTTGCGCGTCGCAAAGGTGCTCGACGCCGAGGCTGTACCAAAGTCGAAGAAGCTGGTGAAGCTGAAGGTGGATGTCGGCACGGATCAGCGGACGATCGTCGCGGGTATTGCGGAAGCCTATCCGCCGGAACAACTCGTCGGACGGACGATCGTGATCGTCGCGAACCTCAAGCCGGCAAAGCTGATGGGAATCGAATCGAATGGCATGGTGCTCGCCGCAAGCCCCGAGGGCGGGCTGCCGAATCTCGTCGCGGTCGATCCCTCGCTGCCTCCCGGCTCGCGCGTCCGCTAACGCAACTGCCAACCTCCAACTCCCAACTTCCAAGAGACTGCGCTGCACGTCGGGTTGTTTGGAGTTGTGGGATTTGGGGGTTGGAAGTTGGGCGTTGACATGATTGATTCCCACTGCCACATCGCCGGCCCGGAGTTCGCCCAGGATCTCGACCAGGTGGTCGATCGCGCCCGAACAGCCGGCGTGACCGGGGCGCTCGTCATCCTGGCGGCAGACGACGATCCGGAGCTGCGTCAAGCCGAAACGGTCAGCGCACGCTGGGGTGAGGTGCGATTCTCAATCGGTGTGCACCCGCATGCTGCAGCGAAGTACGCGTCAGACCCTGAAGTGGCTGCGCGGCACGCGCAACGGGCGATCGACGCGCAACCGCGAGCGCGCGGAGTCGGTGAGATCGGGCTCGACTATCACTACGACTTCGCTCCGAGAGACGTCCAGCAGCAGGTATTCCGTGAGCAGATCAGGCTGGCGCGCCGCCTGAAGAGGCCGATCGTGATTCACACACGCGAGGCCGAAGACGATACGTTCCGGATTCTCGACGAGGAACGCGCCCATGATGTCGGTGGTGTGTTTCACTGTTTCACTGGCGATCGGCCGATGGCGCGCCGGGTCCTCGAGATTGGCTTTCACCTCTCGCTCGCCGGTATCGTCACGTTCCCACGTGCGCTCGAGCTGAAGGAAGTCGCGAAGATGGTTCCGATCGATCGCCTGTTGATCGAGACGGACAGTCCGTTTCTGGCACCCGTTCCTCATCGCGGCACACGCAACGAACCGGCGCGCGTCGTGCGGGTTGCGGAGGTGATCGCGGAGTTACGGAATGGCAGCGTTGACGCAATCACGGAGGCAACGCGCGCGAACTTCGAGCGCCTGTTCGTCCCGTAACCCCGGAAAGCTCCAGGTCTCCCAACCTGTCGCAGCTCGACCGAGGTGACGATGATCTCGCGAACGTCGTTCACGGAGACCACCGGCACGAACTTCGTGCAACGGTTCATCCCGTAACTCCAAGCGAGGACACGAATTAGGCCACCCGGCGCGTTGACACTCGCGCGTCGATATGGTCTGATTCTGACAACTTGAATCCCGCCGCGCAGAAACCTTCAGCCGCCGCCCTCGCGCAATTGTTCGAGCCGATTCGCGACGACCTTCGTGAGGTCGAGCGCGAGTTTGCCCGGCACGTGCAGTCACAGGTTGCCCTCATCCCGACGATCGGGGACTACATTCAAAACGGGGGAGGCAAGCGGATCCGGCCGGCGGTGCTCCTGATGGCCGCACGTATGGCCGGCTACACGGGCGAGCGCGCCGTGTTGTACGCGTCGGTCCTCGAGTTCATCCACACGGCCACACTGGTTCACGACGACATCATCGACGAATCGCAGCTGCGCCGTGGGCGCGAAGCGGTGCACACGCGATGGGGCAATCACGTCACGGTGCTCTTTGGTGACTTCTTGTACTTGAAGTCGATGTCGCTCGCCCTGACGCAGGACGATCTCGCCGTCATCCGCCTGCTCTGTGACGTGACCCTGCGGATCGTCGAAGGCGAGATCTACCAACTGACGAAGAATGGTGACGTCGACCTCACGGAAGCCGAGCACTTCGAGATTGTCCAGAGCAAGACGGCGTACTTGTTTGCCGGCTGCGCGCGCATCGGCGGCATGCTGGGTCCAATCACGCGCGACCAGCAGGAAGCGCTCTGGCAGTACGGCCTCAATATCGGCATGGCCTTCCAGATCGTCGATGACCTGCTCGACTTCACCGGTGAGGAAGTGGCGCTCGGCAAGCCCGTGGGCGGCGACCTGCGCGAGGGGAAGTTGACGCTGCCCGTGATCCATATGCGCGATCGAGGCGGCCCGCGCGCCGCCGGGTTGTTGCGGAAGGTTGTCGAGGCACGCGAGGTCAGCCTTGACGAGTGGCACGAGATTCGAGCGCTGCTGACCCAGACTCGCTCGATTGACTACGCGCGGCGCGTCGCGTCCGATTACGTCGAACGCGCCAAGAAGGTGCTTTACAGCTTCCCCTCGTCCGATGCGCGCGATGCGCTCATGTTCCTGCCTGACTACGTCGTCTCGAGAGACCGTTAGGATTGACCGGGTTGTAGTTCAAAGTCTGCATTCTGAATTCTGCATTCTGAATTCAGAATTACCGTCCGCATGGATCCCGCTTCCCGCATCGCAGAACTCCGCCGCCAGATTCGTTATCACGAAGAGCGGTACTACGTCGCCAACCAGCCAGAGATCAGCGACGCCGAGTTCGACGCGTTGATGCTGGAGTTGCAGCAGCTCGAGTCAGAACATCCGGACCTGGTCAGTGCCGATTCGCCGACGCGACGCGTCAGCGGCCGGGTGGCAGAAGGATTTCAGACTGTTGCGCACGCCGAGCCGATGTTGAGCCTCGACAACGCGTACAACGAGGAAGAGCTGCGCGCGTTCGACGATCGGGTGCGTCGCGGGTTGTCCGAAGGCAGCACCACAGCCGGCGCCGTTGACTACGTAGCCGAGCTCAAAATCGATGGCGTGAGCATCGCCCTGACCTACGTCGACGGTGTGTTCGCCCGGGGCGCCACGCGGGGTAACGGCTCACAAGGTGAAGACGTGACGTCCAACGTACGGACGATTCGCGTCATCCCGCTTCAGCTGAACGAGCCGGTCCCGGGGAGGATTGAAGTCAGGGGAGAGGTCTACATGCCGCGTGCCTCCTTCGAGAAGATGAATGAGGAGAGAGCGAATACGGGTGAGGTGTTGTTCGCCAATCCCCGGAACGCCGCAGCGGGCGCGTTGAGAAATCTCGACCCGAGCCTCGTCTCGAAGCGCGGCCTGCGCGCGTTTACCTACCAACTCGTGTCCCAGGCCGCCCGTCTAACGTCACACGCCAGCACCCTCGAACAACTGGGGCGATGGGGATTGCCCGTCGAGTCGCATTGGCGGCGGTGCGCCGGCATCGAGGCGCTGGTTGAATTCTGCGCGGAGTGGGCCGAGAAGCGTCGCGGTCTTGGTTTCGATACCGATGGCGTCGTCATCAAGGTCGATGCCCTGGAGCAGCGGCGCCGGCTGGGGACGACTAGCAAGTTTCCGCGCTGGGCGGTTGCCTTCAAGTTTCCCGCGGAACAGAAGACCACCCTGCTGAAACAGATCGCGGTGAATGTGGGGCGCACGGGCGCGGTGACGCCGTTTGCCGTGCTCGATCCCGTTTTTGTGGGCGGGACGACGGTCTCGATGGCCACGCTGCACAACGCCGACGACATCGCGCGCAAAGATATCCGCGAGCGCGACTGGGTCATTGTCGAGAAGGCAGGAGACGTGATCCCTCGCGTCGTAGGGCCGGTGCTGACCAGGCGTCCCGAGGACTCGGTGCCCTGGGTGATGCCGACGACATGCCCGCAGTGCGGCAGCGAACTCCATCGGGAGGAAGAGGAAGCCGTGTGGCGCTGCGAGAACGTGTCATGTCCGGCACGGCTTCAGCGCGGGCTCGAGCATTTCGCGTCGCGTGGCGCGATGAACATCGAGGGCCTTGGGGAGTCGCTCGTCAAGCAGTTGATCGATGGCGGGCTGGTTCGCGACTACGCCGATGTGTTTCACTTGACCGCCGATCAGCTGGCGTCGCTGATCAGCACCTCCGAGCGTGAAGGCAAGACCATTGCGCGCCGGTTCGGCGAGAAGAACGCCGCGAAGGTCATCGAGCAGATCACACGCAGCAGGACCAACGACTTGTGGAGAGTCATCTACGGTCTCGGGATCCGTCACATCGGGGAGCGGGGCGCCCAGGTGCTGGCGCGTGCCTTCGGATCGATGGAGGCCCTCGAGGGTGCGTCGCTCGAGGCGCTCCAGTCGACCAACGAGATTGGCCCGGTTCTGGCCGCGTCCGCTCGAAGCTGGCTCGATGAACCGCGAAATCGCGAGATGGTGGCTCGGCTTCGGGCTGCGGGCGTCCGAATGGAGATTCCCGAGTCCGAACGGCTCCAGGTGGCCGGTCCCGGCCCACTGACGGGCCGGACCTACGTCATCACTGGCACGCTGGCGTCGATGACTCGCGAGGAGGCGACGGCCGCGCTCGAGCGCCTGGGGGCCAAGGTCACCGGCTCGGTCAGCAAGAAGACGACAGCCGTGATCGTGGGCCAAGAGGCAGGCAGCAAGGCCGACAAGGCCCGGACTCTGGGTGTGACTACGTTGGACGAGGCGGCCTTGCGGGCGCTGATCGGGACCTGAGGAGCCGATATAATGATCGGAATGGCGCGACGATTTGTGGTCGTGACGGTGTGCCTCGTGGCTACGGTTGCGTTCCTGATTGGACTCATCGTCGCCGGCTCCCTGACGCCGGCCCCCGCACAATCGGCCACCAACCCGAACGTGGCCGTGCTGCGCCCTTCCAAGCTGACCACGAGCGGACCTGCGGTCGCGTCGTTCGCCGACGTGGCGGAACAGCTGAATCCAGCGGTCGTTAATATCGATGCGACCTCGCGCGCGTCCACGCGCCCGCGGGCGAGAGCCGGTGGGATGCCGCTGCCCGACAGCCCGGATTCCTTCGGCCGAGCGCCTGAGCGCGAGCGTCAGGGGCCACGGCGCGGGACCGGGACCGGGTTCATCATCGATCCGGACGGCCATATCCTCACCAACCATCACGTGATCGAAGGCGCGGACCGCGTGACGGTTCGACTGGCCGACGGCCGCAGCCTGCGCGCCGAGCGCATTGGATCCGATCCGGACACCGACATCGCGCTGATCAAAGTGGATTCGCCCAGGGCCCTGCCCCATGCGGTGCTCGGCGATTCAGATTCGTTGCGGGTAGGGGAGTGGGTGCTCGCGATTGGCAACCCGCTCGCGTACGAGCACACCGTCACGGTCGGCGTGGTGAGCTTCATCGGGCGGAAGCTGTTCGACTCATCCCTCGATCGCTACATTCAGACGGACGCGGCGATCAATTTCGGCAACAGCGGTGGTCCGCTGATCAATGCCCGGGGTGAGGTCATCGGGATCAACGCGGCGATCAGCTCGCGCGCGTCGAACATTGGTTTCGCGGTACCCATCAACCAGGCGAGCCTCATCCTGCCGCAGTTGCGCGAGATGGGGCGCGTGTCACGCGGCTACATCGGCGTGGCGCTGCGGGATGTCGACCCGGACCTGCAGCGATCGCTCGGACTGAGCTCGTCGAGCGGTGCGTTGGTGCAGGACGTCACACCCGGTTCGCCGGGTGCGCGCGCCGGCCTTCGTCCCTACGACCTCATCGTCGCTGTGGACGGCAGGCAGGTCGTGCGCAACGACGAGCTGATTCAACTGGTGTCCGCCCGTCAGCCGGGGACCTCAGCGACCCTGCAGATCGTGCGTGACGGCCGTGCCGTCAATGTGGCGGTCAAACTCGCCGAGCGTCCCGCGCGTGACACACCACCCGACGAGGTCGCTGAAAGTACACGGCCCACCAGCCGCACGGGGTCCGTACTCGGCATGCTGGTGCGAGAGATCGACGTCGAGCTGGCGACTCGACTGAACCTGCCGAAGGATCTGCAGGGTGTGGTCGTGTCGCGTGTCGATCCGATGGGGCCGGCCTTCGATGCCGAAATCGAGCGTGGCAACATCCTGCTGGAGATCAACCGGCAGCCGGTGCATTCAATCGAGGACTTCCGCCGTCTGACGGCAAATGCACGCTCCGGCGAAGTTCTCGCCCTCTACCTGTTCAAGCCGGAAGGTCCGCGACGAGAGCTTCGCACCGTGAAGATCGACTAGCCCTGTGCGCCCGGAACCGCGAACCTTCGAACCCGGAACACCGAACCGGAACTCGGAACACGAACCCGGAATCCTGAACAAGGAATCCGGGACGGTACGGTTCTTTTCATGAAACCTCGCGTACTCGTGATCGACGACGAGGCGGCGATCCGTGATTCGCTGCGAATGATCCTCGAATACGAGGATTATCAGTTCGTGGGCGCAGCCAGCGGGCAGGACGCGCTCGACGTCGTCCGCCGCGAGCGGCCCGACATCGTGCTGCTCGACATCAAGATGCCCGGCATGGACGGGATGGAGGTGCTGCGCAAGCTGCGCGCCCTCGACGACGGGCTGCCCGTCGTGATGATCTCGGGTCACGGCAACACGGCCACGGCGGTGGAAGCCATCCGATCGGGCGCCATCGACTTTCTCGACAAGCCGCTCAGCAGCGAGCGCGTGATCGTCACGCTGAGAAACGTGCTGCGGCAGTCGGAGCTCTCGTCAGAGAACCGCGACCTCAAGGTCGCGATGGAATCCAAGTACGAACTGGTTGGTCAGAGCCCGGTGCTGCGCAGCGTGCTCGAGGCGGTGACGCGCGCGGCGCCAACCAACGCCACCGTGCTGCTGCTGGGTGAAAGCGGTGTCGGCAAGGAGCTCGTGGCTCGAACCATTCACCGCAACAGCGCTCGCGCCAGCCAGCGCTTCGTGCAGGTGAACTGCGCGGCGATCCCCGAAGAGCTCATCGAGTCGGAACTCTTCGGACACGAGAAGGGATCGTTCACGGGTGCCACCGAGAAGCAGGTCGGGAAGTTCGAACAAGCCGACCGCGGCACGATCTTCCTCGACGAAGTTGGCGACATGAGCCAGAAGACGCAGGCGAAAGTGCTGCGCGTGCTGCAGGAACAGGAAGTCGAACGGCTCGGATCGGCGAGGACCATCAAGGTCGACGTGCGTGTCATCGCCGCAACCAACAAGAATCTCGAGGAAGCGATCGAGCAGGGCGAGTTCCGCGAGGACCTGTTCTTCCGGCTCAACGTGATCCCGATCGTCGTGCCGCCGCTGCGCGAACGGCGCGAAGACATTCCGCGCCTGGTCCAGCACTTCGCGAAGCGAACCGCCGAAGAGCACAACCTCAAGCCGAAGCGATTCGATCCATCAGCGATGGATGCGCTCCAGCGTTACCGCTGGCGCGGCAATATTCGCGAGCTGCGCAACACGGTCGAACGCCTGTTGATCATGACGCCCACGGAAGTCGTGCGCGTCGATGATCTGCCTCCAGAGATTCGCAGCGGCGAGCCAGCCCGACCCGTGATGGAATCAGACGGGCCGGCCAAGGGCAACGACGCGCCCGCAGCGGGCGCCGGTACACTCCGCGAGTTCAAAGACGCCGCCGAGCGTGCGTACCTCGTGCAGAAGCTGCGCGAGAACAACTGGAACATCTCGCGGACCGCGGAACTCATCGACACACCACGCAGCAACCTGTACAAGAAACTCGAACAGTACGGGATCAAACAGGAAGTGGACGGATAACGTTTCGAGTTCAACGTTCAGGGTTCCTGTTCATCGTTCCGGGTTCGTGGATCCGGGTTCGACCGTACGCGATAATGGATCGTCGCAGTCAGCCAGACGATCGCTGCTTTCGGTAACCGCGGTTCGCCGCGTAGTGCCGGAGGGAGAGGAAAGTCCGAACTCCGAAGGGCAGTGCGCCGGGTAACGCCCGGGCAGGGCAACCTGACGGAACAGTGGCACAGAAAATATACCGCCCTGGGCGAGGCGCGTAAGCGCCGAGTCGAAGGGTAAGGGTGAAATGGTGCGGTAAGAGCGCACCGCGCCGGCGGTAACGTCGGTGGCAGGCAAAACCCCG
>JALDXQ010000134.1:0-19918 GCA_032156805.1 Acidobacteriota bacterium | reverse complement strand
CGATCGGACGTGTCTCCGTTGGGCTGGCGACCGGTGCCGGCATCGGACTGGTGCCACGAGTCGACAACGCCGGCAGGATTGCTGCCAGGCCGACGATCGCCAGCAAGACGACTGCGCCCAGGCGTCGCCCAGACCAGGGCGGCCAGGAAGGGTCTCAGCACCCACATGCTGGTGCCGATCAGAAGTCCAATGAAGAGGACCGAGAGCGTGATGCGGGCGATGTCGCGCGCGGGCGATCGTTGCAGCGTGGCGTACGGATTCTCGATCGGCATCGGGTCGAGACTAGCTGGCTGAGGCGCGATCTGCAACTGCGGATTTCCCGGCAGCATATAATCGCGCCGCGTCATAGTAGAGGAGGGGCAATGAAGAAACTGTCTCTGGCTGGCTCGATGCTGATGATCGCCATCAGTTGGGGCGTGGTCCTCACGTCGCAGGCATCACCACCCGGGAATGCATCGCCGCGGCCTCTCGTGACACGAGCCGAGTACGAACGCTGGCAGACCGAGCTCTCCAACTGGGGGCGGTGGGGCAAAGACGATGAGCTCGGCACGCTCAACCTGATTACTCCGGCCAAGCGCGCGCAGGCCGCGGCGCTCGTCAAAGACGGGGTGGCGGTGTCACTTGCATCGAATGCCGAGACAGAGAAAGGCGTCGACGTACCCTGCCCGGTGGAGTGGGCAATGGTGACAGCGACTCAATCGGCAGCGACCGATCGGATCGGGTATCCGTGCATTCATGGTGCGGGCACGACACACCTGGATTCGTTTGCTCACGTGTTCTTCAACGGCAAGATGTGGAATGGATATCCGGTCGAGGGACTGGTCACCAAAGACGGAGGAGCCGCGAAGAACTCGATCCTGACGATGAAGAACGGCATCGTCACACGTGGGGTGCTGTACGACATCCCGAGGCTGAAGGGTGTGCCGTACCTGGAGCCCGGCACGCGGATCTTTGCAGAAGATCTGGAAGCGTGGGAACAGCAGTCGGGTGTCAGGGCGATGGCCGGTGATGCGCTGCTCCTTCGCTGGGGGCGCTGGACGCGCAGGTCGAAGCTCGGGCCGTGGCCGATCAACGAAGCGATGGCCGGCCTCGACAACTCCGTGATTCCGTGGCTCAAGAAACGTGACATCGCGATACTTGGATGGGAGACGCCCGACTACGCACCTCATCCACCCGGCGATCTCCCGCCAAGCTCGCTGCACAACTTCGCGCTCACGATCCTCGGGGTGCATCTGCTCGATCGCGCGGACTTCGATGCGCTCAGTGAGGCCGCGGCGAGCCGCAAGCGATGGGAGTTCATGTTGATGATCGCGCCGCTGCCGATTCCTCGTGGCACCGGTTCGCCTGTCAATCCCCTCGCCATGTTCTGATTCGGAGTAATATGTACGGAGGGTCCGGCACTCTGGCCGCATAACGGCGCAGCGGCGGCCGGACTATCGTCCCGAAAATTCCTGGCGCGCGGATTCGTTTCTGCGCGCTTTTCTTTTGTACGCGTCTCTGGCGGGCGTTCCATGCGCATCGCGATTATCGGGAACTCGGGTTCGGGGAAGTCCACGCTCGCGCGTCAGCTCGGGGGGGTGCATGCACTCCCTGTTCTCGATCTCGATACCGTGGTCTGGGAGCACGGGCGTGTGGCGATTCTCCGGAGTCCCGCCGATGCCGCTGCCGATGTGCGCGCATTTTGCGATCGACACGACCACTGGGTGATAGAGGGTTGCTACGGCAACCTGACGCGCGTGGTGCTCGAGCGATCACCCGTGCTGTTGTTCCTCGAGCCTGGCGTGGATGTATGCCTGGCCAACGCTCGCAACCGTCCGTGGGAGCCGCACAAGTACGCCTCGAAGAAGGAGCAGGACGAGAGACTCGAGCTGTTGCTTGCCTGGGTCGAGGAGTACTACGCGCGGACGGACAGCTTGTCGCTCGCGGATCACCAGGCGCTGTTCGACGGCTACCAGGGAAACAAGCTGTTGCTCGCGCAGCAGCCCGATCGCTGTTTCATCGAGGCGCAGCCATTGCGGTGGTTCGGTGATGAAGCCGTCGGCCTGGGCCCGAGGTTCGAGGCGTGCAGCATCTCCGCGAAATCATGGACCCATGCCGCGCATTTGACCGTCGGGCTGTGGCACATCGATCGCTACGGCCGCGAGGAAGCGCTCGCTCGGCTCCGTATGGGAATCCGTCGCTTGAACGAGAGTCACGGGAGCGTGAACTCCGCGACTGCCGGGTATCACGAGACGATCACGGCGGCATACGTAGAGTTGCTGGCGCAGTTTCTCGAGCGCCGCGCGCAGGGCGAGTCGTTAGGCAACACCGTCGAGCGGCTGTTGGGAGGACCGCTGGCGGCCAGGAATGTGCTGCTCGCGTTCTATTCCCGCGAGCGTCTGATGTCGGTCGACGCAAGGGCAGCGTGGGTCGAGCCTGACCTTGCCCCGCTCGATCTGTCCGCAGGGGCCGACATGACCTCGACCGTGTGACGTGTGACGCCGCGCGCTGGCGAAGGGTGCGGGTCCGGCCGAAACGATGAATGATGGCTGGACTTGTCGCCGTTCGCTCGTTTACACATGTGCACGAGGCGCAGCCGGAGTGCACGCGCGGATGATCCTCCTCGCCATCGCCGTGATCGGGGTCGGCCTCGGCGTGATCAGCTTTCGGACCGCGCCTGCCGATCGAGATTGGGGGGAGCGGCTGTTTCCGTGGCTCACCCCGTTGCCGATGCTCCTGGCGGTTGTCGTTCCAACTGTGCTTGCGCTGACGAGGCCCACCACGACCGGTCGCGCGCCATGGGCCGACGAACTGCTTCGTTCCGGTCTCGTGCTCAGTGCAGTACTGTTGCTGTTCGCGGGCGTGATCGCGTCTCGACGGTTGAGTCGAGGCAGCAGCGTTGGCAGGGACGTGGCTGCTGGCAGCATCCTGGCAGGCCTGCCGCTCCTTCTCGTCGGTGCAGTCGGACTACTGTTCGCCTTGCGTTAGGCTCTGCTGGTAGCGGGGCATCGCGCCAAACGCCGAAGGGCACTCAGAGTATGTGTTTGATGCTCTACATCGGAACTGCCGACGAGCTCCCGCCTGTTTCATCAACTGACCTGAAAGTCGAGGCGCTCGAAACCGCTCGCGAAGGCGTCAGGCAATGGTTCTCTCATCAGGCGGTGCGGTTCGTTGGCGCTCACGGAACCTGCAGCTGCGGGTTTCCGTCGGTGATCGCTGAATCGCCACTCGAATACTACGAGGGCATGCCGCTCGAGTCAGATGACCGCCAGGCGGATCTCCGTAGCGTTCGAGCACTCATCGAACTGGTGCGCGAGGCGGCAGCCCGTTCGGGGAGTGTGGAGCTGTATCCGGTGTGGAACGGCGAGGAGTCCGAGGCGCCAAAAGGAGTCATCGAGTGGCAACTCAGCGCGCTCGTTCCGGAGCAGTTCTTCTTCAACGAACGATTCATGCACGTTGTTCGGATCGAAGGGAAGTGACGTCGATGGCCACCGCGGAACTCCCGGCGAGGGAGCCAGTTCCGGTGCGTATTGCTCGTCTCTCGGACGCCGAGGATATCGCCCGTCTGACGGCGCAACTCGGATACGAGATCGACGCTCCGACGGTGGCGGCGCGGCTGTCTCGGATCCTCGCGCGACAGGATCAGCAGTTCATGGTGGCCGAGCTCGAAGACCGTCTCGTTGGTTGGGTGCACGCGAGTGTGTGGGAGTACGTCGAGACCGGTGCCTTCGTCGTCATCGGCGGCCTGGTGGTCGATCGATCACTCAGGAGAAAGGGAATCGGGCACACGCTCCTCGCCAAGGCAGAAGAGTGGGCCGTGGGGCAGGGATGCTCGGTCGTCAGGCTCTGGTCGAGCGTGGCTCGTACCGAGGCGCACCGGTTCTATGAGCAGCTCGGTTATTCGAACATCAAGAGCCAGTACTCCTTTGTGAAGTCGGTCGATCCTGCGGGTCGGAGCGACTTCGGCGGCTTCATCCCGCGACTCGATCGATAACGAGGAGCGCTCAGGCCCATAACTCAACGTCGGCTGATATCGCGCACACTGCTAACCGCGAGGTGGGTCATGGAGCGAGCTCTCATCCAGGGCGTCGAGCTGGAGTACCAGGTCCACGGCAACGGAGAGCCGGTCCTGCTCGTACATCCGGGCATCTTCAGCGACTGGTTCGTGCCCCTTCTCGATCAACCGGTGCTTGCGAGTCGCTTCCGCTTGCTGCACTACCATCGGGTCGGTTGTTGCAACAGCAGCCGGGTCTCCGGTCCCGTGAGCCTCGTCCAGCAGGCGACCCACGCACGCGCGTTGCTCGAGCACCTCGGCATCGCTCGCGCGCATGTGGTCGGCCACTCGTCGAGCGGCAACATCGTGCTGCAGTTCGCGGCGCAGTCGCCGGATGCGGTAGAGTCCCTGGTGGTGATGGAGCCGGCGCTCATGTCGGTGCCGAGTGCGGCGACGTCGCGCGTGTTCGTCGGAGAAGCGATGCAGCGGTATCGCGCGGGCGACCGCGCGGGTGCGGTGGATCTCTTCCTGCGCGGCACGTGCGGCCCTGAATATCGCGTTGCGCTCGATCGAGCGCTACCGGGCGGCTTCGATCGATATGTCGCAGACGCGCCGACGTTCTTCGAGCAGGAACTGCCGGCGCTGCAGCAGTGGTCGTTCGGGGAGGACCTCGCCGCGCGAGTCACGCACCCGGCTCTGGCGGTTGTCGGCGCACGCAGCCTGGAGATGGACCCGATCTGGCGCGAGCGCCACGAGGTGCTGCTGCGGCTGCTGACCGATGTGACGCCGTGCATCGTTCCCGGCACCACGCACCTGCTGCAAGTCGAGAACCCCGTCGCGATCGCGCACCACCTCGCTGACTTCTTCGCCCAGCACCCGCTGCGACCACGTACATGAGAGACATCCTGCAACGCGTGCTCGACGTCGACTTCCCCTGGCGATGGACATCGCCATGACGATGCTCCTGGGTGTGCTCCTGCTGCCGGCAGTCACGTTCGCGCTCGCCTATTCGGCGATGGTGACTCGCCTGTCGCGGGGGCTGATCTCACCGTATTTGAAAGCGGATGTTCGAAGGCGATTGACGGCTGCGTTCATCGACGCGCTGATGGTGGTCACGCTTTGTGTCGTGTCCTGGGCAGTGGCCGGGCCGCTGGCCATCGCGGCCGGTGGCGTTTATCTTCTTCTGCGGGATGCGATTGGCGGGCAAAGCATCGGGAAGCTTCTCCTGGGTCTCGTGGTGATTGACCTCGAGACAGGCCGGGCCTCCTCGCTCTCTGGTTCCATCAAACGTAACCTGTTGCTGCTGTTGCCTGGCGCGAACATTGTGGCAGTCTTTCTCGAAGCTCGGACGATCATCATCGATCCTCAAGGGCAGCGGCTGGGAGACCGGCTGGCGCAGACGCAGGTCGTCGAAGGTGCCGGCGCGAAGGATCTGGTGAAGTTGTTTCAGGAGTGGCTCATGAGCCTGGGCAGCGGGCTCGGCCACGCGGCGGGTGGGCGGCGCCGGATCCCGGGGCGTATCGATCGCGCAGCGTGATGAGAACAGTCGCTGAGCCCGAAGAGCAGGACGCAAAGGGGAAGATGATGAGAACAGCAATCGCATTCGCAGTGCTCCTGGTCTGCGCCGTTGTCGCTCTGTCGGCACAGGGTCCATCCTCGACATTTGCTCGGGGCAGCAGTCAGCAGTCCTGGCAGAACCCGGGGCACAAGAGTGTCCTGGCCAAATGCAAGAGTCCCGCTCCGCCCTTCTCGCTTGGAGGAGGACAGCCGGGCAATGCCAAGCCGGCGCCACCGCCAGAGCCGCCACCGCCACCCGCGTCGACTGAGATACCGGGTGTGATTGCCGCCGGGCAGAACTGGAAGGTCGTCTGGTCGTGGGAGGGGAACAACGCCGATGGCATCATCGCCGGCGACGACGGCACGATGCTCTTCGCGAACAACGACGCGAGCAACGTCATGAGGCTCGATCCGGCGAGCGGTCTTGCCACCATCGTCCATCGCGATACGAATACGGGCGGCGCGCTGTCGCGCAGCAAGAACGGCGCGCTGTTTCTTGCGGCCAGGGGGCTCCATGCGGGCATCATGCAGCTCGAGCCGCAGCGCAAGATGCTGGCGAGCTCCTTCAATGGCGAGCCGCTCGAGTGCGTCGGAGGCGTGGTGAACGACCTGGCTGCTGACAGCCGCGGTGGCGTCTACCTGGCCATAACTGCTGGTGGTCTCTTCTACGCCAACCCGCAAGGCGTCGTCTCGCAGTACGGTCAGGGAATCTCGCGCGCCAATGGGATCGTTCTCAGCGGAGACGAGAAGACGCTGTACGTCACGAACGGCGCGGTCGTGCTGGCGTTCGATGTGCGGGCCGATGGCGCCCTGACCAATCAGCGTGAGTTCGGACAGTTGCGAGGTGGTCAGGACGGTGACGGTTCGGCCGTCGATGCTCAAGGGCGTGTGTATGTGGCGACGGGAAAGTCCGTGGACGTCTTCGGCCCGAAAGGTGATTTCCTTGGGAGCATTCAGGGGCCGCAGGGACTACACGGCACCGCGTTCGGCGGACGCGACAAGAAGACGCTCTACGGCATCGTGTTCTACGGTGACTGGGGAACGCCAAGTGCGAGAAACCGAGTGATCGCCATCCCGACGATCGCGCAGGGCTACACGGGGCGCGCGAAGTAGTCGGTTGCGAAGGGGCGGGCGATGACCACGACCAGAATCCGTGAGGACGGCATCGTCGGGAACTTCGGGGTTCCGGACGGCGCGGGACCGTTTCCTGGCGTGCTCGCATTGGGCGGCTCGGACGGCGGGACGCCGGACTACTTTCTGAACCTGTTCGTGCCGGAAGGTTTCGCCTGTCTCGCGCTGCAGTACTGGGGCACGAACGAGACGCAGTTGACGTTCAGCGAGATCCCGCTGGAACGGATCGAAACGGGTCTTCGGTGGCTCGCGCGTCGCCCGGAGGTGATCGCGGTCGATGGCCGCGTCGCAATGGTTGGTGCGTCCCGTGGTGCCGAGCTGGCCCTGCTGGTCGCTGCCACCTTTCCCGATCTCGTGGGTCCGGTCGTCGCATATACACCCAGCGGCGTGGTGTGGATGGGACTCGACTTCACGCTGCCGCCTGGCACGACGAAATCCAGTTGGACGCTGCGAGGCGCACCACTTCCGTACGTGCGTTTTCCGGAAGGCGTGCCGCCATCTCACTCCGAGCGCGGTCTGTCCATGTTGCCAGTCTGTGAGCGCGGCCTTGACGATCTCGAAGCAGTGAAGCAGGCCACCATTGGTGTAGAGCGCGCGACGGGCCCTATCCTGCTCGTGTCCGGCGGTGACGACAAGGTGTGGGCGGCCGGGCGCATGAGCGGGATGGTCGTCGACCGGATGGCACAGCACGGGCGGTCTGGTGATGTGCGGCATCTGCACTACCCGCGAGCGGGGCACATGCTGTTCCCATACATGCGTCCCGCTGACGTGATGGTTCCGGCCTTCCCGATGGATCTCGGGGGCACGCCGGAAGCGGACGCAGCCGCGCACGCGGAGGCCTGGAAGCAGGTCGTCGGTCATCTACGACAAAGCACAGCCCCGTAGAATTTCGAGCTTGGCTTTCGATGAAGGAGAAGGGTGTGGCTCGCGGATCGAACACCGTCTCGAGATCTCGACGCTATCTTCGCTGGGCCGCGCGTATCGTGGGCGGCATCGTCTGCCTCGTCGTGGTGGTCCTTGTAAGCGGAGCGATCTACCAGGCGGTGACCGGCAATCCTGACCCACGGCAATACGCACCTCCCGGGCGAATTGTCGACATTGGTGGACGCAGCCTTCATCTCTACTGTGTTGGCCAGGGATCACCCACCGTCATTCTCGAGGCCGGACTCAGTCTCGGCATGGTGACGTGGCGCAACGTTCAACCAGAGTTGGCGAAGACGACCCAGGTGTGTTCGTACGATCGTGCGGGATATGGATGGAGCGATCCCGGCCCGCTGCCGCGATCGAGCAGTCACGTCTCGAACGATCTGCACCTGATGTTGGAGAGGGCTGAGATCTCAGGCCCGTTGGTGCTCGTCGGGCACTCGCTTGGCGGTTTGTTCCTCCGTCATTACGCGGCGACCTATCCCGGTGCTGTTTCAGGGATGGTCCTCGTTGATTCGTCGCACGAGGACCAGGGCAGTCCTCCCGGTCTCGCGCTCGTCTTTGCGAAGCTGGCTCAAGCTGTCGGCCTGAGACGCCTGGTGTTTCGTTTTGGCGATGATGGTCTGAACGCGATGTATTGGAGCAACAAGACCAACACTGCCACCAATGAAGAATTCGGGGCGGCCTCGACGAGTTTCGACGAAGTGCGCGCGGCTCGGCTCTCGCTTGGAACGAAGCCGCTGATTGTCATCACTGCCGGCAACGACGATACAGACGATTGGCATCGACTGCAGATGGACCTGCTCAATCGCTCATCCAATAGCCGGCGCATGGTGGCCGAACGCAGCGGTCACGTTGTTCAGGACGATCGCCCTGATATCGTCATTGCCGCCGTTCGTGAGGTCGTCAAGGCCGGCAACCAGCAATGAGATGGCGACGCGCCCTGTCTCTGCGACATCCGCTCGCTCCGATCCGTCTAAGCGGCAAATGCGCACGGCGATGACGTGGCTGGGCAGCTTTGTGCTCGACTTCCGGCTCGCGCTACGCCTGCTGGGCAGATATCCCCTCTTGACGATCGTAGGCGGTGTTGCGATGGCGTTGGGCCTCGCGGCTGGCGTCGCCGGGCTCGAAGTGCGCACGCAGATGGTTGACCCTCGGCTCCCGCTCGACGAGGGCCACCGCATCGTCGGACTGCGCAACTGGGATATCCGCCGTGACCGTCCTGGCTCGGTGAGCGAAGCTGATTTCAGCGCATGGCGCGAGCGGCTTCACAGGGTGCAGGACCTCAGCGCGATCGTCCTCACCGAACGCAACCTCACCGTCGACGGCAGCGTTGAACCCACCAGAGTTGCCGAGATCACGGCGTCGGGGTTTCGCGTTGCTCGCGTGCAGCCGCTGCTCGGTCGTTCGCTGCTCGAAGCCGACGAGGATCCGGGCGCACCGCCCGTGTCGGTCATTGGTTACTCGCTGTGGCAGCGACGCTTCCTTGGGGATCCGCGCATCGTTGGCCGCATTGTTCGAATCGGGATCGAGCAGACAACCATCGTCGGCGTGATGCCCGAGGAATTTGCTTTCCCCGTAGCCCACCAGGTCTGGATGCCGCTTCGTCGCCAGACCCTGAACAGCACACGGGAGGCGCCGCCGCTGGTCTTCGGCCGGCTTGCGAGCGGCGTCACTCACGACGAAGCCAGCGCCGAACTCACGGCGATCGGGCAGCGGATGGCGGCTGACGCGCCCGACACGCACGAGTTTCTTCGCCCGGAGATCGTCCCCTATGCACATCTGATCGTCGATCCTCGATCGTTCGGGATCGGGATAGCGCTCGCGAACGTCTTCCTGATCGTGCTCATGGTCGTGGTCTTTGCGAATGTCGCACTGTTGATGTTTGCGCGCGCATCGAGCCGCGAGGTGGAGATCGGAGTACGCAACGCGCTTGGTGCGAGCCGGGCCCGGATCGTCACGCAGATGTTCACCGAGGCGATAGCGCTGTCGGCGCTATCGGCCATGGTGGGACTCTTTGCCGCTCGATATGGGCTTGGTTCTCTCTGGAGGACGATCGAGGCCGACTCGGGCCGGGCACTGGCGTTCTGGGTCAACGACCGCCTGACACCGTCGACCGTTGCGTACGGTGTCGGATTGACGGTGCTGGCCGCCGTGATCGTCGGGGTGCTCCCGGCTGTGAAGGCTACAGGCCGGAGCCTGCAGGCGCAGCTTCGGTATTCGTCGGGCCGCGGAAGCGGTTACCGCTTTGGCGGTGTATGGACAGCCGTCATCGCCGCGCAGGTCGCGGTTACCGTCATGTTTCCCGCCGCGGCCTTTTTCTTCCATCGCTGGGTCGTGGCAGGGCAGACGCGCGATGTCGGCTTTCCGGCGGGGCAGTATCTATCCGCACGACTGGTCATGGATCCCGTGAGTGCGCCCGTCGCCGGAACGAGCGCGAGCACGATTGGCAGACGCACAGCGGCGACGATCGAAGAATTGCGAACACGACTGGACGCGGAACCAGACGTGACGGCGGTCACCTTTGCGGACGCACTTCCCGGAATGCAGCACTCGGGTGCTCGCTTTGAAGTGGAAGGCGATGACGCGCCGCCATCGTACGGTTACGCGGCAGGGATCGCGTTCGTCGATCCCGAGTTCTTCGGCGCCTTGGGTGTGCGGTTGCTCTCGGGTCGCGGCTTTGCGCCGCTCGATGTCGGCTCCGGCCGGGAGGTCGCAATCGTCAACGTGTCCTTCGTCGATCGTGTCGTGCATGGCCGGAACCCTGTTGGCCGCCGCGTCCGCCGTGCGGCCCGCGACAACGAGCAACCGGGACCGTGGATTGAGATCGTGGGCGTGGTGCGCGACCTCGGTGTCGTCGGAAACGACGATGTCGGTCTGTATCGGCCTTGGACGCCGGGCGCCACGACACAGCGTGTAGCCGTTCACGTGGCAGGCGCGCCCGAAGCGATGGCCGATCGCCTGCGTGCGCTGGCGAGCAGCGTGGACCCGACGCTTCGCGTGTACGACGTTATGCCACTCGATCAGGTCGGCGCCGACGGGTGGATCGAGTCGCAGTACCTGTCACGCCTGCTTGCTGTCCTGAGTGGAATCGCGCTGATGTTGTCGCTGATGGCGATCTACGCCGTCATGGCGTTTACGGTCGTGCAACGCACGAGGGAGATCGGCACGCGCGTGGCGCTCGGCGCCGATCGCTGGCGGGTCATCACCTTCGTCATCCGCCGGCCGCTGGTGCAGATCGGCCTCGGCATTGGCGTGGGTGGCGCGCTGGTGCTCCTCATTTTCGTCGGTATGTTCCAGAGCGCTCCGACCCTCCTCGAGGCTGGCCTTATCGCGGCGTATGCGACGATGATGCTGGCCGTATGCTTGTCGGCCTGTCTTGTGCCTACCGGCCGTGCACTTCGCCTCGAACCAAGTCAGGTCCTTCGGGCTGACGCGTCGTAACCAGGAAACTGCCGCGGGAGCAATCCGTGCCCAGGCGCACGCGAGTGGCCCCGCCGTTACAACACTCGATCATCCCGCCCCGATCGAATTCCGCAATCCAAACTCAATCGCGCGCCGTAGATGAACGGATAGACAAGACTCAGCTCACGACGGAGCGGATCGTGCGAGAACGACGCTGGATTGTAATGGCGGGGGCGATGCTGATCCTTTGCCTCTTGGGGCCGATCAACGCGGTCAGCGCAGTGGATAACGGATTCGACCAGGTCATCCTTTCGCAGGAATACACCGTCGGCATTGGAGGCATGACGATCATCGAGTTCCGGCCATATCTGCTGTTCAAGGACGGCTCTATCATGCGCGGCCCGAGTGAAGCGCCGGCCGACATGGATGTCAGTCGCTCGCGAGCCGCTCGGCCGAAGGATTGGGGTCGCTACACGATCGCAGACGGCAGGATTCAGGCGCAGTGGGACGACGGTAAACGCCAGACGATAGAGAAATGGTGGGTGGCGCGGCCCGCAAAGAGCGGCGCCCGCCTCTCCGGGCTGTACCGTTATAGCGGTGGCGGCGGCAATACGGCCTTGGGCGGTTCCGCGATTGTCGTGAGGAGCAATCAGTATCAGTTCAATACCGACGGCAGCTTCATCAACGACGGCTTTGGTGGAGGTTCCAATAGCTCTGTTGGGGTACAAACGGCTGCTGGCTCAGGACGCCAGGGCAGCGGAAATTATCACCTGGACGGCTACACCATCGAGCTGAGGACAACGGATGGCGGCGTCCAGCGCCTGCTCTTCTTTTTCTTCCCCGACGGCGAGGACGCCATTGGCGTTGGCCCCAAGGTGCTAAGCAAGCAGAAATAGCTCGAGAACACGTCTCCCGAAGACCTTCCGACGATCCTGGCCGGCAGGTATGGTATTGATCCCGCGTGGCTCTTCCGACCGGCCGCTCAGCCTCGCGCATGTCATCCTGCCGGACGAGGGTCCGCACTGGCCGGTCTGCGGGCGTTGGAGTCGCAGTAACTCTGGTCGCGGCTTTAGGGTCGCTCACTGGCGCACAGGGCGGGCCCGCCGAACGGTTCTGGCCACAGTGGCGGGGACCCGATGCGACAGGCATTTCACGTACGGCCAACCCGCCCCTCGAGTGGAGCGAGACCAGAAACATCCGATGGAAGCGGGAAATTCCGGGGCGCGGATCGGGCTCGCCGGTTGTCTGGGGCGATCGGATCTTCCTGGTGTCGGCTGTGCCAATGGGCGTCGTCGGCAGCGCGTCGCATGAGTCGCGAGCCCACGTCCAGCCGCGAGACATCCATCGGTTCGTCGTGATGGCAATCGACCGGCGGACGGGACAGATCGTCTGGGAACGGACCGCGCGCGAGGAGCGTCCCCGCCAACCTTCGATGAAGGATGGAACGTGGGCATCGAGCTCTCCGATCACCGACGGGCAGCGCGTGTACGCGTCCTTCGATTCGAGCGGCCTCTACGCGTACGACATGAACGGTGTCCTGATCTGGCAGAAGCAACTTGGCGAGAAGAGGATGTTTGCGGACGTCGGCGAGTCGGGAGGCACTCCTGTCCTCTACGACAATCGCCTGGTCGTGGTCTGGGATCACCAGGGTGAGTCGTTCGTCGTCGCGCTCGACGCGAGGAACGGGGAAGAGCTGTGGCGCGTGCGCCGCGAGGAAGTGGACTCGTGGGCAACGCCCCTGGTCGTGACGCACCAGGGGCGCGCGCAGGTCGTCACAGCCGCCGAAAAACGAATCCGAAGCTACGATCTCGAGACCGGGCGGCTCGTGTGGGAGGGCCACGGCCTCACGATGAATCCGATTCCATCTCCCGTGGCGGGCGACGGCATGGTCTTCGCGATGAGCGGTTTCCGAGGCAGCAAGCTCACGGCCATCCGCCTGGCGGATGCGAACGGGGACATCACGAGCGGTAGCGCGATTGCCTGGACACTCGAGCGGGACACCCCGTACGTGCCCTCCCCGATGCTGTACGACGGTTTCCTGTACTTCCTCAAGAGCAACTCGGGAATCTTGTCGGTGCTCGATGCGGGCAAGGGCACGCCGCATTACCAGCTTCAACGATTGGAGGGGATCTCCGAGATCTACGCGTCGCCGGTCGCCGCACGTGACCGCGTCTACCTCACGAGCCGTGACGGGACTACGCTCGTGATTCGTCATGGCGCTGCCTTCGAGGTGCTGGCCAGGAACACGCTCGACGATGGATTCGACGCCTCCGCGGCGCTGGTGGAGGGCGATATCTATCTGCGAGGCTACCGCTACCTTTACGACATCGCAGAACGGTCAGCGCCGGATCAGAATTGAGTCCAATCATAGCGACCCAGGAGAACATCGATGGCGACCAGACGATGGACGGTTGTTTCGGTGCGCCCGGCGTTACATCATTTCGACTTCTGCGCGTCGGTGCTCGAGGTGTGACCCGCTGCGAGCCAGATCTTCCAGCGCTCGATTGCCTTGTCGCTGCCGTCGCAACCGCCGTCGGAGGGGTTCACAAAGGTCCCGTTGGCCAGGCGCGCCCATCCGAGGCCTCCGCCCGCACGCCCATCTCTCATCGGGCAGTACGAGACCGTGACGGTGTGGCCAGGCTCGAACGTGGTGCCGGTGACGCCGCGCTGGAGCAGCGACGGCGGCGCCGAACCCTCGAAGCTCCAGAGGGTGATACTGCCATCCGGGTTCTTGACGTTCACATAGAGCCACGAGTGCGGGGCGTTGAACGCCCAGCGCACGACCGTGCCGGTGGCGATCTTCTCGACGCTGCGGTCGAACATCGCGAAGGAATGATGGGCCTTGGCCCCGGATACGCTCAGCAACGATGCAGCCAGGCCCACGAGCAACACGCTGAACGACGTCTTCATCTCCTACTCCTTCGCCGCCGGTAGCGTCGTGTTGTAGATCGGATCCCGGGATTGTCCCGGCAGGTCCGGGAAGAGCGTGGTGCCACGCGCGTCCTTGAACCCCTGCTCGCCAGGCAGTCTCGACGTTGTCGTCCCCTTGTCGAACACGTCGTTGTTGCTCGTCTCGCACTCCCAGTGCTGAACGCGATGGCCGGCCGCCTCGAGCTCCTGCCCGCGGCGGAAGGCGTAGACGGCGCTGACCGGTCTGACGAAGGCATGCCGGTCGTAAAAGGTGACCTGGGCTTCGAGGCGCTCGACGCCGGCCGGGTACTGTTTGAGCTCCCATGTTTCGACGGATTCGAACTGGTTGCTCGTCATCGGCGACCAGCGCGTGAAGTCGGCCGGCAACAGGTACTTCGTGTGCGTGACGAGCGTGTTGCCGTCCCAGAAGCCGACTGTGTCGCCGTACCAGGAGTGTGTGCCGTACACGTTCTTGTGCTCCTGGCCGATGTAGACGCGCCGTATCGCCGGCCCGAAATCGTTGATCAGGTACGACTCGTGTGGCAGGTTGATGAACTCGTGCGAGTAGGGCTCGAGCAGCCAACGGGGATAGCCGGGCGGCTCGCAGTGCGTCAGACGATCGTACTGGACCTCGCCCAGTTCCTGCTGCTGCCGCCAGCGCTCTCTATAGGCCGCTTCGTAGGGCGGCGTCAGGATGCCTGGGCGAACCTTGCCCGCAAACCCCGGCGGGTCGATGAAGATGTTCATGTGGGTGTTGCCGGCGGTCACCCACAGGCCGTCCCATCGGGGCACGGACGTGATCGTGTGTTTGGTGCCGCCCTTGGCTTGCTCGAGGAGGTACTTGTAGTGCTCGTCAGATGTCGTGAACGTCTGCGGCGGAGCCGTCACCACGAGCGGCGGTCCATATCCGCCGCCGAAGGCTCCGGGTTGCGCGTAGAGCACCGACGGCGCGCAGCCGAGCACGAACGTCGCGGTGCCTGCCAGGCGAAGAATCCTGTTGAGACTCATGGGAGACTCCAGAAAATGATGGCTCGCGGCAGGGGCATGTTAAGGCCGAGACGCCGCTTGGTGTCAATACACCCATGCCAGCAGTGTTCGCGTGACGCGGATAGAATCATGCCGGCGCAACTGAACTTGCCATGTCGCACCACTTTGATTGGAGACGTGAATGCTGCTCTGGAGTCACACGGTCGACGTGATTCGCGAGGCGATGTTTGCCTACGCACAAATCAGCAATGGGAATGTCGCCTACGGAATCATGGCCGTGACATTTCTTGCAAGGCTCGCGCTACTGCCATTGACGATCAAGCTGGCGGCAGCAGTGGCCGTACAGCAAGAGGCGATGCGCCGCGTGGCGCCGGAACTGGAGGCGGTTCGGGAGAAGTTCAAGACGAATCCAGCAAGGCTGGCGGAGGAAACGCGCCGGGTTCTCGCGCGCGCGGGTGTTTCGATGATTCCGCGCGCCGGCTGTATCGGTGCCCTGCTCCAGGCGCCCGTGTTTCTCGCACTCTTCGACGCCGTCCGGCAATGCGCGGCGGCCGGTGGACGCTTTCTCTGGATTCGTGACATCTCGAAGCCGGACATCGTCCTCGCAGTGCTCGTAGCCGCGCTGACCGCCGGCAGCATGGTGGCCGGCCCTCAACCTGACGTCCCGGCGCAGCAGCGACAGCTGCTGCTGATCATGCCAGCGCTGTTCACGTTGCTCGCCTTGTGGCAGATGGCTGCAGGCGTTGGCCTTTACTGGGGCATCTCCAGTGTCGTTGGTGTGGCGCAGGGCGTCATCGTACGCCGCATGCTGCCGCGACGAACTGTCTGACCCGCGCTTTGCGGGCGCCTCAGTGATCTCGACGCGGCAGTCCGAGGAGGCGCGTAAGGGCACCCCGACTCGGTACTACCTTGCGGTTGCGGCCGTATACGGCGGGCTGACGTGGGCAACTGATTCGATTCTGCCGGCTCTCGCGCTGCATTCCGCTGGCGATGTGTCGTCCTCACGCGGTGGTGGATTAGCGGTTTGCCCGAGTGGCAGCTTTCGGCGGCACCTCCGTCACGTGTCTGGGAAACCGGGGTCGACGCTTCATTTGTGGTGACAACGATCGTGTTCATCGTGCTTGCAGTGTCTACGGCGTGGGCGTACGTCTCGATTCGGCGGTTGCGCGGGCGAGCGAGCGCCACCATGCCATCGATGGATCGGAGTAACATCCCGATCTGAGACATCTCCAGAACCGACATGGCGGCCGATCGAGGACCTCGGGTATCGTCAGCATTGAACTCACGGAGCCGACATGGAACAGACACATTGCGTGTTCGTTGCGAATGGCGATCTGCACGCTCACCAGGTGCGTGAGTTTCTCGAAGCCGCGGGAATCGCGACAGCGGTGAGTGGCGAATCGCTGCGTCACACTCACGGCCTCACGATGAATGGACTCGGTGCAGTGCGGATCCTCGTAGCCGGTGCGGACGTCGAGGAGGCGCGCCGGCTTCTCGACTCTGCGGAGTCCGGACAGTTCCGCGTCGCCGACCGCGACGAGACCGGGCACCGAGGGTCGGAATAGCGGTCGCGGATGTCATCCACGAAGAATCGCGCCTTCTGGAATTCCGTCAGTCAGACGTACCAGGCGGAGCACGGACCAACGCTCGAACGGGATCCGATGGCCTGGGGCGTGTGGCGAATTCCGGAGTCGGCGCTTGGTGTGCTAGGGCCGGTTGCGCAGCGTGATGTTTTGGAGCTGGGTTGCGGCGCCGCTCAGTGGTCGAGCGCCCTGGCTCGCTCAGGGGCGCGCGCAATCGGGCTCGACCTGTCCGATCGGCAATTGCGTCACGCCCGGGCAAGGCTTCCGCTCGTACAAGGTGACGCAGAGCGCCTGCCGTTTCTCGCGCGATCGTTTGACCTCGTATTCTGTGACCACGGGGCAACGTCGTTTGCATCACCGCGGGCGACCATCGCGGAGGTGTCTCGCGTGCTTCGGCCCGAGGGACATTTTGTCTTCTGCATCTCGACTCCCGTTCGCGACCTCTGTTTCGACCCCGCAGCAAACGAGGTGACGTCGCAGCTTGCGCGGGACTACTTTGCGCTGTCCACGTTCGACGATGGTCAGTCGGTCGAGTATCAGCTTCCGTATGGGGACTGGATCCGGCTCTTTCGCCGGAACGAGTTCATCGTCGAGGATCTCGTGGAGCTTCAGGCACCCGAGCGGGCCACGACGAGTTACTCGGACTTCGTCCCGGTCGCGTGGGCACAACGATGGCCGGCAGAGCACATCTGGAAACTGCGCAAGGTCACGTGAGAGGAGACTGAATGCGCCTGGTCAGTGCCTTCCTTGTACTTCTTCTGTGTTCGACCACTGCCGGCGCGCAGGTCACGTCAGGGACTTCGTCCGGTGGTCTCTTCTATGAGGTGAGTGGAGCGGGCGAGCCAATCGTCCTGGTTCACGCCTTCAGCGTGGACCGGCGCATGTGGGCACCACAGATCGCCGCCCTCGAAGGCCGCTACAGAGTGGTTCGCTACGACCTCCGGGGTCACGGGAAGTCAGAAGGTCCGTCGGCTCCGTACTCGCCTCACGAGGATCTGCGTTCAGTGCTGGACGCGCTCTTCATCAGTAAGGCCACACTGGTTGGCCTCTCTGCCGGCGCGACCATTGCCACGGACTTCGCCATCGCCTATCCCGACCGGGTCGCCCGCATCGTCCTCGCGTCGCCAGGTCTGAGCGGCCATGTGCCGTCAGCACCGCTCACGTGGACGCAGCCGGTCTTCAAGGCAGCAGGTGCGGGAGACTCTGAAGGCGCCGCACGATTGTGGGCAGAGACACCAATCATGGCGCTGCGTCACGATCAGACGGCTGCGACGACGGTCAGGGACCTGGTCATGAGCAACGTTCGTCTGTGGACCTACAAGACGAACCCCGCCCAGCAGTTGATGCCACCGGCGATCGGGCGGCTCGCTGAGGTGAAGTGTCCCACGCTGGTGATCCTTGGCGAGCAGGACCTTCCGCACATCAAGGAGATCGCAGGTCTGCTCGTGAAGGGAATCGCCGGCGCTCGACTTGTCACCATCCCGCTCGCCGGACACATGGTGAACCTGGACGCGCGTGACGCGTTCAATCAGGCGGTCGACAAGTTCCTGGCCAGCCGGTGAGAGTCTCGTAGGGTCTGGAACAAAACCCGCCAAGAAAGCGTCCGGTTCCGTTATGAAGACTGATGACCCGGCTCGGCGCAAACCCCTGCGGCTATGGCCCGGCGCGCTGGCCGCCCTGGTCATCGTGCTCGCCAGATACGGGTTACCCATCGTCATGCCGGAAGCGGCCATGATGGCGATGGTGGGCGGAATCGTGGGGGCGCTGGCCATCATCGTCTGGTGGCTGTTCTTCAGCCGTGCTCCGTGGGTCGAGCGCGTCGGCGCCATCGCCCTCATCGTCCTCGGGTTCGCGGCCACGTCCAATTTCGTTCACGAATCCATCGGCACCGGAATGATGGGGATGATGCTGTTCATCCTCGGAGTGCAGGTGGCGACCTTTGCGCTGGCCGTCTCGGCCGTGGCCACGGGTCGCCTTTCGACCAGGACTCGGCGGACGTCGATGGCGCTTGCCATCCTGATTGCCTGCGGTTCCTTTACGCTGCTGCGTACCGGTGGCATCACGGGGACGGGCGACTCCGACCTGCACTTGCGGTGGACACCAAGCCCCGAAGAGCGGCTTCTGGCTCTGGCGAGTGACGCGCCAGTGCCGTTGCCCGTCAGTCAGCCCGCGGTGCCCGTCGAACAGCCGCCAGCGGATCTGGCCGATGACGGACCGTCGACCCCAGACGGTGTCGCCGAGGTTGGGACTCCAGCGAAGTCGGCTGAGGCACCGCCGGTTGCTGTCAGCACCGGTCCTGAGTGGCCAGGTTTTCGCGGCGCCAGTCGCGATGGTGTCGTGCGTGGCGTTCGAATTGAAACCGATTGGTCGAAGGCTCCACCGATCGAGATGTGGCGCAGACCTGTCGGCCCTGGCTGGTCATCGTTCGCAGTACAAGGCGATCTCTTCTATACACAGGAACAACGCGGCGACGAGGAGATCGTCGCCTGCTACAAAGTGTCTACCGGTGAGCCAGTGTGGTGGCACCGCGATCCCGTTCGCTTCTGGGAATCGAACGGTGGTGCAGGCCCGCGTGCCACGCCGACTCTCAATAACGGTCGCGTTTACAGCTTTGGGGCAACTGGAATCCTGAATGCGCTCGACGCGACGACTGGCGCCGTCATCTGGTCGCGCAACGTCGCCGAGGAAACCAACACGGTCGTCCCGGATTGGGGCTTTGCCAGCTCACCGCTCGTCATTGACGACCTCGTTGTCGTTGCCGCAGACGCCACATTGGTTGCGTACGATCTCGCCACTGGCCAGCGACGCTGGCTCGGCCCGGTTCATCGTGGAAGTTATAGCTCGCCGCATCGAGCATCGATCGACGGCGTCGACCAGATTCTTCTGCTTGGCGGTACGGGCGCAACCAGCGTGGAACCCGCGAATGGAACACTGCTCTGGGAACACTCGTGGCCCAGTGTCACCATCGTGCAGCCGGCGTTGATGGCAGATGGCGACATCCTCATCAACTCCGCTGCTGCCGCAGGACTCGGGACACGGCGTCTCAAGGTTACGCACGGACCGAGTGGTTGGACGGCCGAGGAGCGCTGGACGTCGAACGGGTTGAAGCCGTTCTTCAACGACTTCGTCATTCATAAGGGGCACGCCTTCGGCTTCGATGGCAGCATTCTCGCGAGCATCGACCTCACAGACGGCAGGCGCACGTGGAAGGGTGGACGCTACGGCAGTGGCCAACTCGTCGTGTTGTCCGATCAGGACCTGCTGCTCGTGCTCGCGGAAGAGGGTGATCTCGCGCTTGTGAGCGCAACTCCGGACCAGTTCAAAGAAATCGCGCGGGTTCCAGCCATCAGCGGCAAGACCTGGAACCACCCGGTCGTTGTTGGTGACGTTTTGCTGGTCCGCAACGGCGAGGAGATGGCGGCGTTCCGCCTGGTGTCCGGTGTCAGGC
>JALDXQ010000133.1:0-19925 GCA_032156805.1 Acidobacteriota bacterium | reverse complement strand
CCGGGGGCATCGATCGGCGAAAAGACACCATCGTCCAGCAGAAACCCGCGCGTGATCCCCGAGGTGTCCTCGAAGGCGCCCACCATCTGACCACGGTCGTTGATGCCGAAAATCTCGGTCTCCAGCGGACCTGGTACGTCGATGGTCGTGAAGACACCGTCTTTGTCTATCGCCAGCCCATGAGTGAATCCTCCCCGGGTGGGTCCCTGGGCGTCGACGTAGGCGCCCACCATCTGTCTACGGTTGTTGATGTCGAAAACGGTGGTCAAGGTCGCCCCCGGGAACGCGAGGGTGGTGAAGTCACCCTTGGTCAGCAGGAAACCTTGGGAACCACCGACGTCTCGGCAGAAGTCCACCATGATGCGAGGTGGGCAGGGCTCGTCCGACTGCGACTCCGCCCGTGCGCCTGGCGAAGCGGTGAATGCGAGCGTTGCGAGCGCCGCGGTGAAGCCCATTGCCCACAGCGGAGTGGCGCTTGAAAACATGTGACCTCCTTACCCGCTGGTGCCGACGATCCGGCCCTGGTCATCGATGCCGAAGACGGTGGCTTCGGTGAGCGTGCCCGGCGGGGCGATGGGAATGAACCTTCCCTTGCTGAAGAGAAAGACGCGCCGCCGCAGGGCCAGGGCATCAAAGAAGGCGACCACGACCAGCTGGCCGCGGTTGTTGATGTCGAGCGCGCTGGTTGCCAGCGCACCCGGGACATCGATGGTGGTGACGACGCTGTTGTCCAGAAGGAACGCATGCCCGGCGCCATCGGCATCGATGTACGCGCCACTCATCTGGCCGCGGTCGTTGATGCGTCGCAATTCGGTGGAGACAGCGCCGGGGATGTCGATGGACGTGAAGTGACCGCTCGAATCACGGACGTAACCATGGTTCGCGCCGGCGGCATCCCGGTAGAACCCGACGATCTGTCCCTGATTGTCGATGTCGAACGCCGATGTCGCGACCGCGCCGGGGAAGTCGATTCTCGTGAATTCACCGCGCTCGAGCAGGAAGCCGTGAAGACTGTCGGGCGCCGCCTGCGGGTCCGGGCTGGTCTCGCTGTAGTCGCCGACGATCTGGCCGCGGTCGTTGACCGCATTGGCGCCCGTGCTCGCGGCGCCGGGAACGGAAATCTGCGAGAACCGGCCGCGACGGTCACGGATAAAACCGACAAAGACTCCGAGCCTGCCCGCGTCGTAGCCGCCGACGATATCGCCTCGGTTGTTGATGCCGAAAGGCGCGGTTTCCACGACGACGTCCGGGGCATCGAAGGCGGTGAACTCGCCGCGTGCGTCGCGAAGGTAGCCGTGAACGATGAGGTTGTAGCCACCGGCCATCCGGCCGCGGTCATCGATATCGAAAATGACCGCGCGCGGCGACGCTTCGGGTGATTCGATTTCGGTGAAGACACCGTCCTGCAGCACGAAGCCACGCTGCACTCGGCGTTCGTCGACGTTCCCTGGCACAAAGAAGCCGGCGATTTGGCCGTTGTTGTTGATACCGAACGGTACAGTCAGCGCAGCGCCCGGCACGTCGATAGTCGTGAATGCGCGACCGGCATCGCGCAGGAAGCCGTGAGTCGCTCCTGTGGCATCGGTGAAATAGCCGGTGATGCGGCCGCTGTCGTCGATACCCGTGGCAGTGCTTGCGAGGGTGCCGGGAGGATCCAGGGAGGTGAAGACACCGTTGTCGAGCAGAAACCCGTGGAGCACCATGTTGGCATCGAGGTACTCGCCGACTATCTGGCCCTGGCTGTTGATGCCGAGCGCACGCGTCTCCACGGCGCCGGGGACATCGATGTGCGTGAAGACTCCGTTCGAGAACAGAAACCCGTGCGGCAGCTCGAAGAGCGGCGCGTCGCGATCCTCGTCCCACGCACCAACCATCTGTCCGCTCGCGTTGATCTTCGAGACTAGGGTGGCCGCGGAACCCGGAAAATCGATGGTGATGAACTCGCCTGCCTCGTTCTGCAGAAAGCCGCGCGTTCGGCCGCGGCCATCGACATAGGCGCCCACGGTCCTGTCGCTCTCATCGATACCGAACACAATGGTGAAGAGACCCGCGCGCGGTGCGTCGATGGTGGTGACAGTGCCACCGGCGTCGCGCACGAAGCCATGACCTCTGGAGATGAATTCGTCATGGCCTGATCGAGTTATCGTGTCGGTCGATCTGTCGCGCTGTGCAGTAGTTCCCGCGCTGAGCGAAGCAATGAACAAGAGCGGCGCGCACGCCAAGGTGACGGAAGGCATTCCAATGTGACCTTTCAGCGGAAGGTGCCGAGGATGCGGCCTCGATCGTCGAAGTCCACCGGGAACCAATCCTGGAACACGCCCGGAGGACTCGCGAGCAGAGTGAACCGGCCGTTCTCCCACACGAAGTTGCGGCCATCGGTCGTGCCGCCCAGAACCTGGCCACGGTTGTTGAGGCCGATGGTGAAGGTTTGCTCGGCTCCGGGGAACTCGATGGTCGTGACGACTCCACCGTCCAGCAGAAAACCGTGTTGTCCTCCGCCTTCGCTGATGAAGTTGCCGGTCATCTGACCGCGTTCGTTGATGCCGTTGATCGAAGGGTTGACGGCTCCGGGAACATCTATGGTGGTGAACGTGCCCTCGGGTTCGCGCAGGAAGCCATGGACCATTCCGCCGGCGTCCAGGTAGTCGCCGACGGTGCGGCCACGGCTGTCGATGTCGAGGGCCGCCGTAGACACGGCACCGGGGACGTCGATCGTGGTCAGGGCGCCGTCGTCCCAGAGGTAACCGTGAATCGTGACGCCGTCGGTGGTGTAGAGGCCGACGACCTGCCCGCGATCGTTGATCCTAAAGGCGAAGATCTGCTGCGCGCCGGGAACCTCGATCGTGGTGAAGCCCTTCCCGTCGCGCAGGAATCCCCTCTCGGTGTTGGTGCGATCGAAGTAGCTGCCGACGATCTGGCCGCGGTTGTTGATGCCGCCCGCTTCCTCCGCGAGAACGGAGTCCGGATGATCGATGGTCGTGAATGCCCCGCGCCGGTCCTGCAGGTAGTAGTGGCGCACGAGATCGAACGCGCCGGCCAGGCGGCCACCATCGGTGATGTCGAAGACGATCGTTTCGCTCTGGGCGTCCGGCGCGACGACGTCCGTATACGTGCCGGCATCGAAGAGGAAGCCGCGGAAGCGTCCGTCAACCGGGCTGTACTGGCCGACGACCTGGCCGCGATTGTTAATGCCGAGCGCAACTGTTCTCCGGCTGTTCGGGACGTCGATTGCGGTGAACGTGCCATCAGCGCCGCGGATGAAGCCGCGGGGAGCGTTGAAGGCACCCCCTATTCCCACGATCTCGCCACCGTCGTTGATATCGAAGGCGAGCGTGAACGCGCCTGGTGGCACATCGATCGTCGTGAAGACGCCGTCGGCTAGCAGGAATCCGTGATTGACCCCCGCGTCGTCCAAATAGCGGCCGACGATGTGACCGTGGTTGTTGATACCGAACGCCTGCGTCCGCTGTGCGCCGGGCACGTCGATGCGCGTGAAGGTGCCGTCCTCGAGCAGAAACCCGTGTGGAAGGTCGGTGGCGACGTCGTTGGCGTTTTCACTGTAGCCGCCCACGACCTGCCCATGGTCGTTCGCGCGTGCGATGAACGTGGCCCTGGCGCCGGGGTAGTCGATGGTCGCGAAGCGGTCCTGCTCCCGGACGAAGCCGCGGAGCCTTCCTCTGCGATCGACGTAGCTGCCCACGCTCCGCCCCGTGTCGTCGAGACCGAAGACGACGGTGAAGAAGTCCGCACGCGGAGCGTCTATGGTGGTGAACCCGCCGCCGCTGTCGCGCACGAAGCCATGCCCCCTGAGGCCGATCGCATCGTGGCCCTTGCGGGCTGACAGTGCGTCCACAGTCGGGCCCTGCGCCTGGCGCGCCGCATGTGCAGGAGTCTGGTGCGTTGCAGCTGGTATCGACAGCGCAACAAGGATGAGTGTCAGTGCTTTGTGCACCTGTGCCATTCCCCCTCGTCAGAAGATGTAGCCGACGATGCGGCCGCGATCGTCGATGGCCCATGGGAATGAGTCGAAGAACGCACCAGGAGCGGCGAGCGTGGTGAACCTGCCGTTCTTCAGGATGAAGCCGCGGACGCGCGTGTCATCGAAGACGGCGCCGACGATGACGCCGGCGTTGTTGATGTCCCACGGAACCGTGGCGATGCTGGCACCCGGTGCGTCGATGGTCGTGACGGCACCGTCGTCCCACACAAAGCCGTGGCCGATTCCGGACGCGTCAAGGTATTCACCCGTCATCTGGCCCCGGTCGTTGATCCCGTTGATCAACGTGGCAACCGCGCCCGGGACGTCGATGGTGGTAAGGGCGCCGTCGCCGTCACGCAGGAAGCCATGGAAGACGCCATCAACGTCGGCGTACCACCCGGCAATCTCGCCCCGATTGTTGATATCGAACGGAGCCGTGGCCTGGGCGCCAGGCACGTCGATCAACGTGATGCGGCCACGGTCCCAGAGATAGCCGCGTCCATTGGCGGCGTGGTTCCTATTGGTCAGCGTGCTGTAACTGCCGACGACCTGTCCGCGATCGTTGATCTTGGTCGCTCCGGATCCTAACGCACCGGGAATCTCGATCTCGATGAAGCGGGCCCCGTCGAAGACGAAGTTTTGAATCGTGTTGGTCGCATCGATAAAAGCGCCGACGACTTGGCCGCGCCGATTGATCCCCGTGGGCACGGTTTCCGTGACCGCCTCTGGATGGTCGATCGCAGTGAACCGCTCTCGAGTGTCACGAACATAGCCGTGGGTCTCGAGGTCGAAGGCGCCAACGATCCGGCCATCGTCGCTGACGTCGAGCGCCAGCGTCTTGCCGATCGCCTCGGGGGCTTCGACCGTCGTAAACACGCCGTTGTCTAGCAGGAACGAGCGGACACCATCAAAATCATTGACCACACCGGTGATCTGCCCGAGGTTGTTGATCCCGAACACCTGCGTCGTCGGCAGCTCCGGCCGCTCTGGGGGAGGCGGTGCGGCCGGCGCTTCGATCGGCGTGAACGCGCCTTGCGCATCTCTCAGGAACCCGCGGACGCCGGTGGCACTGAACCAGGTGCCGACGATGCGTCCGCGGTCGTCGATATCGGTGGGCCATATCGACGCGCCGTCCGGTGCATCGAACATGATGTAAACGCCGTTGTCGAGCAGGAACCCGTGTGACCGCCCCGCGTCATCGACGTACTCGCCGACGATCTGACCTTCGTTGTTGATGCCGAACGGGCGTGTCTCGATCGCGCCGGGCACATCAATCTTCGTGAAGGCACCGCTGTCGCGGTCCAACAGGAACCCGTGCGGGAATTGGAACGCGGGAACGTTGGCGTCGTTGCCGTACGCGCCGACGATTTGCCCGACGTCGTTGGCTCGGAACGCGAACGTGCCTTCAGCTCCAGGAACATCGATCGTGGTGACTTCGTTGCCGCGCCGCAGCAAGCCATGAGTCGCCCCCTTGGCGTCGACGTATCCACCCACCATCTCGCCATTGGTGTTGATGCCGAAGACGATGGTGAATGACGTGGCGCGGCGGACATCGATCGTCGTGACGTTGCCGCCCGCGTCGCGAACGAAGCCGTGGCCGCGGAGGCCGATCACGTCGCGGCCGTTGCGCGAAGCATGCGCAGGGATCGGATGCGTTGCCGCTGATACCGACAGCGCAACAAGAATGAGTGTCAGCGTTCTGTGCACCCGGACCATTCGCCCCCTCAGAAGTCGTAGCCGACGATGCGGCAGCGAAGCCGCGCGCGCGTGTCGTCGAGGTACGCCGTGCTTCAGTTGCACATCGCAGGCGTTGCGTCTCGTTCTGTAGGTCTACGAAGCGGCGGGCCCAATGGATTAAGCACGAGCTCGCATGACAACAGCGCCTGGAAGTCACGATCTGTGCCACGCGAAATCGAATCTGAGTCACGACAGGTTCGCGTCGGATGTCGAGCGGGTAATGTCCGCACACGCTGTATCGGATGCCTACCGGACCATGGCCTGCGCACGGGCGCATCGACAAAGAGTGACCCGTGGCTCGAGACAGTCTCTGTGGTGATGTAACCGGTACGCATCGTGAACGTGTCGCGTCGCCTGACTCCAGCGCGCTAACCTCGAGTTCTCCGAGTGGTCGTATGAAAACTCAGCGTCGAGTGTGGCCTGTCGTAGTCGTGACTCTTCTGTCCGTTGCCACTGTCGCAACGTCGGCTGTTACTGTTCCGCTCGCAATGCGCGGCTCAGCCGCCGAGCGCGGAGCGCCGCCTCCACTCACCGATGAGCAGTGCCAGACGATATTCAAACTGCACAATCTCGATCAGGAACTCCTGGCGCCAATCGGGGCCGCGACGAATGAAGCCGGCCTCGGTGCGGACCTCACTGACGCAAGTAATGTCAATCTCGGGCCTGCAACCGCGCGTGAGCTTGCCGGACTGCTCGGAGACGGGATTCGTGCGCAGCGAGCATCTGAAACTCCCGCGTTCGTATTGCCGGTCGAGGACGCGGCGATCAGGTTCGATGCTGCACTCGCGGCCGCTCTGCGAGGCTACGCGCGCCGCGTCGGGGCCGGCGCCGACCCTGCGCAGGCGCTCACCGATCTCTTCGCCGATGCCCGGGTGCTCGCGGCGGGAGAGCGATACAACGTCATCTGGCTGCCGATCGTCGAACGCTGTGGTCTCTTCCCGGATGCTACCCGGGCGCGTCAACTGGTCACACTGACACGCACGGCGGCAGAAGCGCATGCGACAGTGGAGATTCCACTGGTCGCGCAGTCGGCCAACACGGCACTGCTGACGTTTCTCAATGCATTCGCGGAGGCAGTGAGGCAGTACGCGGACGCGGTCGGCGCCGGCCACACGCGCGTCGACGCCGCAAGCGTGGTGACCACCGTGGTCGCACCCGTCGGAGCAGCTGCGGATGACGTGATACGCGAGTTGCTCGAACGTTGTCGGATCAACGTGGGGCTGAACAGTGTGACAAGCATGGCGCCGCCGCTGTCGGAAGCGGAGTGCGGTGACGTCTTTTCCTGGTACAGGTCGGCGACGACCGGGTTCGCGGCCTACAACCGTGCGCTGCGCGAAGCCAACATCAACCTGCTCCAAACGGGGATCGCCTTTCCCGGCAATCTTGGTGCAGTCGATCTCGACGGCGGCCTGCTGCTCAGTGAGGGGGTCTACACCCCGCTCGTCAACGTGCCCGGCGCCTTTGCTACGTCGCATACACGGATGAACGAGCGCGGTTGGATCGCCGGCGCGTCTGTCGCCACGCCAGACAATCCAACGGATCCGGTGTCTCTGAGCGCGTTCATCATGCGCGATGGCGTGGTGAAGACCATCGACGTCGCTGGCGCCTCGAGCACGATTGCCCTCGGCATCAACGACGCGGGCGAGGTCGTCGGCGGGTACGTGGAGCCCGAGGACGTCAATCCGACGGGCGAGTCGCCAACCCGTGGCTTCCTGTGGCACAGAGGCAGGTTCACTCTCATCGACTTCCCGGGATCGCAGTCAACCGCCCCGTACGAGATTAACAATCGCGGCCAGATTGTCGGCAACTACGTCGATGCGGCAGGCGTCCAGCACGGCTTCGTGCTGCACAGACGCAGGTTCACATCGATCGACCATCCCAACGCCACCAACGCTCCGAACATGACCGCTACGCGGCTCGTGGGCATCAACGACGCCGGCTGGATCGTGGGCAGCTACGGTGATGATGCGGGCATCATCCATGCCTTCCTCCGCAGTCCCGACGGTGAATTCACCGCCATCGATCCGCCAGGCGCCGCGGCATTGGCAGAGGCCAGCAATATCAATGCGCATCTGCAAATCGTCGGGAGATATCAGGATGCAACGCCCACGCTTCTCAGCTTCCTGCGGCGGGACGGCGAGGTCGTCACCCTCGACGCGCTCGGCCGATGCGATACCGCGGCCTTCGACATCAACGATCGCGGGGTCATCCTGCTTACGGCCACTGACGCCTCTGACGGGAGCACGTGCACCCGTGAGTCGATGGATGTCAGATAACGGCGGGGCTTCGAGACTACACTCTTCTCATGCCTCGTCCTCTGGACCGTGCCGACGCATTCTGCAAGACCTACGGCCTCGATGTCCCGATTCTCCTGGCGCCCATGGCCGGCGCCTGTCCGGTGAGCCTGTCGATTGCCGTCGCCAACGCGGGCGGGATGGGCGCGATGGGAGCGCTCGTCATGACCCCTGCCGAGATCCGGGAGTGGGTCCGGGAGTTCCGCGAGAACAGCAAAGGGCCGCTGCAGATCAACAACTGGATCCCTGATCCGCCGCTGCCGCGCAATCTCGATCACGAGAAGACGATCCGGCAGTTTCTCGCCGGCTGGGGACCGGCAGTGCCGGAAGAGGCAGGCCACGTCGCGGGGCCGGACTTCAGCGAGCAGTGCGAGACGTTCGTGGACGTCGCTCCGCGCGTCGTCTCGTCCATCATGGGGGTCTATCCACCGGCTGTCGTCAGCCGGCTCAAAGACAAGGGCATCGCGTGGTTCGCCGCGGCCACCACGCTCGCAGAGGCGCGGAAAGCGCAGAGTGCCGGCGCGGACGCGATCGTCGCACAGGGATTCGAGGCCGGCGGGCACCGGGGTTCGTTCGACCCGCTAGCAGCCGAGCGCCAGACGATCGGACTCATCGCGCTGGTCCCGCGCCTGGCCGATCACATCGATCTTCCGATCATTGCGGCGGGCGGTCTCGGTGATGGCCGGGGTATCGCGGCCGCGCTGACGCTGGGCGCGAGCGCCGTCTCGGTCGGGACGGCGTTCCTGCGCTGCCCGGAAGCGAAGACACATCAAGCGTGGGCCAACGCGCTCGACAACCTCGAGCCCGAGGACACGATGCCAACGCGGGCCCTGACCGGACGCCTTGCGCGCGGTGTTGCGACGAACTACGTGAAGGCTGCGGCGTCAGCTGATGCGCCGCGTCCCGCACCGTACCCGGTGCAGCGTGGATTGACGGCGGCAATGAAGGCCGCGGGCGCCGAGGCCAACGATCATCACCGAATGCAATTGTGGGCGGGACAGTCGGCCGCGATGGCAAAACCACTTGCGGCTGGTGCGCTCGTCAGCCAGATGTGGGAAGAGGCACGGCGGCATCTCTGAGCCCAGAGCCTGAAGCCCTGAGCCCAGAGTCGTTCCTCAGGCTTCCGCGCCTTCCTTCACGACCTTCACGACGAGCGGCACCGTGACCTCACGGTGCAGCTTGAGCGGCACGTTGTGGTTGCCGAGCGTCTTGATCGGCTCGGGCAGAATCAGCTTGCGCCGATCGATCTCGAAGCCCTTGCCCTTGAGGAAGTCGGCAATGTCCACGGCAGTGACCGAACCGTACAGCTGATCGGTCTCTCCGACGCGGCGCGCGATCGAGATCTCGATGAGCGCGAGCCTGGCGGACATGGCTTCGGCCTGCCCCTTTTCCTCGGCTTCGCGCGTCTCCATGATCTTGCGTTCGCGCTCGACGTGCTTCTTGTTGCCCTCGGTCACCGGCAGCGCCAGCTTGCGCGGCAACAGGTAGTTGCGCGCGTAGCCGGCGGCAACCTTGACGATCTCGCCGCGGCGGCCGAGATTGTCGACGTGTTCTCTGAGAATGACTTCCATGGCTTACTCCGTCGTGTACGGGATCAGCGCCAGCTGTCGCGCGCGCATGATGGCCGTCCGCAGCTTCCGTTGATGCAGGGCGCAGGTACCCGAAATGCGCCGCGGCAACACCTTCGCGCGCTCGGGGACGAACGGCATCAGCATGCGAACGTCCTTGTAATTGATGTCGTCGATCTTGTCCGAGCAGAACTTGCAGACCTTGCGGCGACGGAACATCGGACGGCGCTGGCCGTCTTTACCCTGCTGACCCGCTGCACTCTTGCCGCGGCCACCGCCTCCGAAACTCTTCCTCCCGTTCATCGGAGTTCCTCCCCCATGTCAAAGCGGTCGTCACGGTCGTCATCGGGCTCACCACGCTGCCCCTCGCCCGGCTGGCGATCGGCGGGCAACCCGCGCGCGACGCGGCGGCGACGGCTGTTGTCGGTCCGACGGTTACGCGTGCGCTCGACGACGCCCTGCTCCTCGTCGACGCGGACGACGAGATGGCGGATGACGAGATCGGTCACCTTGAGGCGACGATCGATCTCTTTCATGAGATCGCCACCGCCGAGGAGCACCTCCAGGACGTAGGTGCCTTCCTTGTGCCGGCCGATTTCGTAGGCAAGTTTGCGACGGCCCCAGTTCTCGGTCTTCTCGATCTGGCCGCCGATTCGCTGGACGATGGCCTCGACCTGCGTGTGCAGATCGGCCACCTGTTCGTCGGACGCTTCCGGCGACACGACGTACACGAGTTCGTACTTCCGGTTCATAGGTCTCCTTATGGACTACGGCCCTTCGACTCGGCGCTGCGCGCTCTCGCTCAGGGCAAGGAGTCAGTCAATTTCCGGACCCGCGGCGTCCGGGTTGTACGTGTTCATCACCTTGCCGATGCCCTCCGCGATGAACATCTCGGCGGCATCCGCCGCCCGGGTGATGAACGCTTCGAGCTCAGCGCGTTCGCTGCGCTCGAATATCGAGAGCACGTGGTCGGCAAGTTCCCTCCTGCCGTCGCCGCGCCCAACCCCCAGCCGAAGCCGGGGAAACTCCGTGGTCCCAAGCCGATCGATCACCGACTTGAGGCCGTTATGGCCACCCGCCGATCCGCGTGCCCGCGCCCGCAGCTTCCCGAACGGCAGCGCCGCCTCGTCCACGACGACCAGCACGTCGCCCGGCGTTACGTCGTAATACCGCGACAGGCCGGCGACCGCGTCGCCGCTGAGATTCATGAACGTCAGCGGCTTGGCCAGCATCAACGGATCCGTGCCGTAGCGCTTGGCAATAAAGGCGTCCGGAACTTGCGACGGCGCCTGCGCCCAACCGAGCGCATAACGCCGGGCGATCTCCTCCACCACCATGAAGCCGACGTTGTGGCGGGTCTCGCGATACTCGCGTCCCGGATTGCCCAGACCCACGATGAGCTTCACTATTTCTTCTTTTCTTCTTCCTTCTCCTCGGTCTTGCCCTTCTTGATGACCTCGGGCTCGGCCGCGGCCGCTGGCGCTGCGGCATCCGTTGCCGCCGCCGTCGCCGACTCCTCAGCCTTCGGCATCACGATGTGCACGAGCATCGTGTCACCGTCGGTCACCGGCTTCCACTTCGAGTCCTGGGCGAGATCGCGCACGCGAATCGACTGATGGAGCATCAGTTCGGTCACGTCCACGTCGATGTGCTCGGGAATGTCGGTGGGAAGGCATAGCACCTGGATGTCGCGAGTGACGAAGTCCAGGAGACCGCCCTGCACCTTCACGCCCTTCGACTCGCCCTTGACGACGATGGGGACGGTCACGGTGATCGCCTTGTCCATCGCCAGCTGATAGAAGTCGGCATGGAGCAGGTGATGCGTGATCGGGTCGAGCTGATACTCCTTCACCATCACGCGCGATTGCGCGCCGTCGAGCGACAGCGTGATCAGCGTGTTGGCGCCCGAGTCCGAGTGGAGAATCCTCAGCAACGCCTTCGGATCGACGGCAACGGCGACGCCCTCGGGCGCCTTCCCCTTCGAGCCGGTTCCATAGACGACACCGGGAATTCTGCCCGAGGCACGCAGACGATTCGCTTCGTTCTTGCCGCGGCCGTCTCTCCTGACTACTTCTAATGTCGCGTCCATAATGATCCTTGCCGTTAACTACACAAACAACGACGAGACCGACGTCTCTTCGTGAATATTCCGTATCGCCTGCCCGAGGAGTCGGCCCACCGGGAGGACGACGATCTTCTTGCAGTTCTGTCCCTCGCCGCGCAGCGGCACCGAGTTGGTCACAATCAGCTGCTCGAGCGGTGACTTCTCGATCCGATCGATCGCCGGGCCCGAGAGCACGCCGTGAACCGCACACGCCAGCACGCGCTCGGCGCCCGCGTCCTTCAGCGCAACGGCCGCCTTCTGTATCGTGCCCGCCGTGTCGATGATGTCGTCCTGCAGGATACAGGTGCGCCCCTGCACGTCACCGATCACGTTCATCACTTCGGCGGTGCCATCCTCGGTGCGCCGCTTGTCGACGACGGCGAGCTCGGCATCCAGCCGTTTGGCATAGGCGCGCGCCCGTTCCGCACCACCCGCATCAGGCGACACGATCGTCAGGTTCGGCATCTGCAGCCGTGCGCAGTACTCGATGATGACCGGCGCCGCAAACAGGTGGTCGACCGGAATATCAAAGAACCCCTGAATCTGCGCCTTGTGCAGATCCATCGTCAGCACGCGATTGGTACCGGCGGCACTGAGCAGGTTCGCGACCAGCTTGGCCGAGATCGGCACCCGCGGCTTGTCCTTGCGATCCTGCCGTGCGTATCCGTAGTACGGAATGACGGCCGTGATGCGCGACGCCGACGACCGGCGAAACGCATCGATCATGACCAGCAGTTCCATCAGGTGCTGGTCCACCGGGTTCGACGTCGGCTGGACGATGAAGACGTCCGCCCCGCGAATGTTCTCGTCGATCTGAAACGAGACTTCGCTGTCGGGGAACCGACGCAAACGTGCCTGCCCAAGCGGAATTCCAAGGCAGTCGGCGATTTCCTTCGTCAACTGCGGATGGGCACTGCCGGAAAACACCTTGAGGTCGCCGTATCCGGTCGACAGAAGGCCCTCACCGCTGAGAGGTCGTCTCATGCTCACAAGTGCCGCCCCGGCCGCTTATCCGCGGCGGGGACCTCACGTTCCGGGCGCACCAGCGTCGCCGAGCTGGTTGGGGCGGGAGGATTCGAACCTCCGAATACGGGATCCAAAGTCCCGCGCCTTACCGCTTGGCCACGCCCCACCACATCACCTCGTCGCCCGGAGCCGAGGGTTTCAGCTACACGCTGCGTGAGAATTCTACTGGAGTCGCTCAGCGGCGGTGGTGCAAACCCATAGTGTAAACGAGACTTGTCGCCGCGGGCAAGACTTTGGCTGCTGGCGACCCCGGATTCCTTCAAGATGCCAGTGTCCCGGGACGGCTCCGTCGGAAGTAATCGCCGCGACCGAGCGACTCGGTCAGGATGACTCGCCAGCCCGATCCCGAGAGTCGCTCGACGGCCAGAACAGCATCGTTCCGCTTCTGAAACAGCCCGAAAACGGTCGACCCGCTTCCCGACATGGCGGCCGCCAGCGCCCCCGCCCGTCGCAGTGCGGTCTTCATCTGCTCGATCTCGGGGTGATGCCTGGCAATCGGCGCCTCGAGGTCATTGATCATCTGCGCGGCACGCGACGGCCAGGGACCGGGCACGTACTGCGCTTCGCGAACGCCGGTCCCGTGCCCGAGGTCGCGCTCGGCGTCGTACCAGCCGTAGGCATCGACCGAGGCGACGCCAAACCCGGGTATGAGCAGAACGACCCAATGACGCGGGAGATCGGCAAGCGGGTAGATCTCATCGCCCTTCCCGAGGCCGAGCGCCGTCCCTCCTGACAAGAAGAACGGAACGTCGGCGCCAAGCGTGGCGGCCACGTCGACGAACTGACTGGGCCGGAGCCCCACGCGCCAGGCGTGCGCAAGACCGACGAGCGTCGCCGCAGCGTCAGCGCTGCCACCACCGAGTCCGCCTTGCAGTGGAATCCTCTTGTGCAGGCGCACGAGGAGATCGCGAACGGGTCCCTCGCGTCTCAGCGCGCGCCACAAACGCTCGGCCGCACGCCACACGAGGTTCGATCCGTCGAGCGGCACGCCTGCCGTCTCGCACTCGATGGCGAACGGACCGACTCGCGGCACACACTCGATCGTGTCGTGGAGCGCGAGCGCCTGAAACACAGTCCGGAGTTCGTGGAACCCGTCGGGCCGCGTGCCGAGCACTCGCAGGTCGAGATTGATCTTGGCGTGGGCGCGCACGGTCACGGGTCGTGGCAGTGCCGTCACTCTCGTGCGGCTCACTGACGCTCCCCCAGCGGTCCGGCCTCGCGCAACTCCTCGAGGCTCAACGGGCTGGCACTTGCGGGGACATCGACCGCGAACGCCGCCTGATCGACGTCGACGTTGACCTCGATCTGCGACAGCGTGGCGGTCATGTCCACGTTCGCCGGGTTGCTCTGTGACTGAAGTCGAATGGTTTGCGGAAAGGTGCCCTGCCAGGCTGGGTAGTCGACATCCCACCCATCGCGGCGCGCGGCGCGAATCCGCCACGCTCCCATCCGCTGCAGGTACATCGTCGCACCGCCTTCGAGATCGATCGAGGCCCACCCGTTCGCGTGCATTCGTCCGCCAACCGCTTTGGTGGCCGGCACGACGCAGCCCGTCAGGATCGCCTGCAAGTCAGCGGGTGCGAGCGTGACACCGGTGAGCGCTCCAAGAATCGCCTCTGCCGATTCACCGCGCACGACGCGTTCATCGCGCGGCAACAGGAGCACGGCCTCTTTGCCGCGAGTAGCGAGGATGAAACCGGGCGGACCGAAGGGCGCAACGGCCTCGAGCCGCATCGACGCCGGGCGTTCGAAGCCCGACACCAGGCGGCCACTCAGGCGGCGGCCGCCGGCCCGTCCGCGAAGTCCGAGCTCGGCCGTGAGCGTGCGCGCAGCACGGCACGCTGTGGTGACTTCCGCGTGCACCTGTGAATAGTCGGAAAACGGTGAACCGGGATCTGAGGGAAGCTGGATACGCCGCGCACCGCATGCAGCGGTCAACCCCACGCACGCGATACAGAATGCAAATCTCGAAATGCAACCGATGCGGTTGCGGGCTGCTGCCGGCCTAGCAGGCGAGGTCATTTCCCATTTTGCATTCGGCCTTTTGCACCGGCGATCTTCTTCTCGATCGAGGCTTTGTCCACGTCCTGGCCGTCGCCTGACAGCGCACGTGAGTATGCATCGACGGCCTCAGCGAAGCGTCCCTTCCGCGCGTAGAGATCGCCGAGGTGCTCCTGGATCTCGGAGTTGTCCGGCATCTGCTTGACGGCGGCAACGAGGTACTTCTCCGCTTCGTCGAGATTTCCGCGGCGGAAGTAGGCCCACCCGAGGCTATCGAGGTAGGCGCCGTTGTCGGGCTCCTCTTTCAGCGCGCGCTGCACGAGATCGATCGCTTCGTCGAGCTGCTCGCCACGGACAGCCAGCAGGTAACCGAGGTAGTTGAGCGCCCCGGCGTTCATGGGCTCCGCCGCCACGATCTGACGCAGCACGCGCTCGGCATCCGTGCCGCGACCGGCATCGGCGTACACATCGGCAAGCGTGAACAGCGTGTCGGTATCTTTCGGCGACGACTTCGCTACCTGTTCGAGCAGCAGGATCGCACCGGATCGATCACCACCATCGAAGAGGGCACGCGCCTGCAGTCGAATGAAGCGCGAATCGTCCGGGTGCTGTTTGCGTCCTTCACCAGCAAAGGCGGCGGCACGCGAGAACTCCTTGGCCTCGAGCAGAACGGCAATCCGCCGGATCTTCAGCTCGCGGCTTCGCGGCGTGACGGCGAGCGCGACGGTGTAGCTTTCAACAGCCTCGGACAGCAGGCCTGCCTGCTCCTGATACTGTCCCAGCGCTGAAGCCACGCGCGGCTCGTACTCGAGAATCTCCTGCAGCGTGTTGATCGCGCTCTTCAGATCGTCGTTCGCTGCGTACGCCTGCGCCATCGTCAAGCGACCTTGCACCGAATCGGGATTCTGACTCAGCACACGACCGAGCGACTCGATCGCCCTGCTGGCTTCACCATTGCGGATATAAAGGCGCCCAAGGGTATAGTGCAGCGTCACATCGGCGGTCGGCCCCGCCGCACGCACTGCCGTCTCGAGATACATAATCGCGTCGCGGAGCGAGGTCTGAATCTGCGCGGCACTGTCCTTTGCAGTCGCCGCCTCGACAGCCGCGGCGTTGATCAAGCCGAGCGCACGATTGGCGCCGACGTTGTCCGGATTGATCGCGAGTGCCGCCTTCGCGGCAGCTTCAGCCTCGGACCGCTCGTTGTGGCGAAGGTGGAAGCCAGCCATCTCGGCGTGGATCTCGGCCGACTTCGGATCCGCCGCCGCGGCTCGCTTCAACGCGGCGAGCGCACCGGAGTTGTCGCCTTCGGCTTCGAGACGGCGCGCCATCAGGAAGGCCAGGTACGACTGCGACGTGCCCTGTGCAGTTGACACACCCGGCACGAGCCCAACCAGAAGCGCAGTAAGAATCAGCGACGAGGCGGCGCGGGTGAAATGCATGGCTAAACGATTTTAGCCCAAGATGTTATAGTTCCGGAGTTCAAACGGAGGCCTATGCCCGTCGACCAGGAACTGCTGGAAATCCTCGCCTGCCCCAACTGCAAGACCCCCGTCCGACTGGTCAACAACGGTCAAGGCCTCAAGTGTGACAAGTGCCGCCGAGTTTATCCCATCAAGGATGACATTCCAGTGATGCTGATTGACGAGGCGACAGTCGATCCCGAATAGCCGGCTTGACCGTATCGATGCGTGACAAGTGAGGCAGGTTGTGCGCATTCTGCTGGTCCGGTTGCGCCCGATTGGAGACGTCGTTTTCACCACGCCACTCCTCGGCGCTCTCCGGCGGCAATATCCCGAGGCCCACATCTCCTACGTTGTAGAACCTGACTCTGCACCCGTAGTCGAAGGCAACCCTCATCTCGACGAACTCATCGTCATCCCTCGCCGCCGCGGCCTTGCGCGGGTGAGGGACGACATCGCCATGGCACGACGATTGGCGCATGGCCACTATGACCTGGCGATCGACCTGCATGGGGGACCGAGAAGCGCATGGCTCACCTGGGCAAGCCGGGCGCCTCGTCGGATCGGGTACACGATTCCCGGCCGTTCGTGGATGTATACCGACGCGATTCAACGAGCACGACAGCTGACGCCGCGCCACTCGGTCATGAATCAGTGGGATCTGCTCGTCCCACTCGGCATCCCGCCGTTGGATCCGGCTCGCGATCCGGTGCAGATGCCTGACGATGTGGAGGCTACCCGTCGTGTCGAGACACAACTCGCCGCAACCGGGGTTTCTGCTGAACACGAACTCGTCGTCATCCATGTCAGCGCGAGCACGCGCTTCAAGCGATGGCCTGAAGAGTCGTTCGCATCCCTGGTGGTCGCACTCGTGAGAGAGAACGGGGCACGGCGTGTGTTCCTGACGTCAGGTCCCTCCGACGTCGAGGCTGCGCGCCGCATCACGGATGTGGCTCGCGAGCGACTCGGCCCACTTCGAAGCGCCGTGCTCGACGGGCGGCCGCTCCTGCTAACCGAACTGCGCGCACTCATCGCACGCGCGGCGCTGTTCATCGGTGGCGACAGCGGCCCACTGCATATCGCCGCCACGACGCGCGTGCCGATCGTCGAGTTGCTGGGTCCAACCCTGGCCGGCCGGTCGTTTCCATGGCGGGACTCACGATGGTTCACCGAAATCATCGAGCCCGGGGCGCTGCCGTGCCGCCCCTGCCACCAGCGAACATGCGTTCCGGGCGACTTCAGGTGCCTGACGGGGACTGGGCCGGAGCGCGTCATCGCCGCGGCGGAACGGGCGCTGAGTTCCCGACCGGCTTCCCGTCAGAAGGCCTCATCTGACCGGAACACACGTAGAATTCCTGTGGTGCACTGATGAGAGCGACGACCATCGGCATGCCCGACGCGCACACCGCGCCGGGGCTCGAGCGGCTGACCACCTGGCTGCTGCTCGGTTTCGTCGCCGCTGTCCAGATCTCGATTGCGGCAGCGCAGATCCTGCTGAGCGCGTTGCTTCTCTGCTGGGTCATCGGCCTCGTCCGCGACAAGAGCCGCCCCTCGGCGCCCGTCTTCTTCACGGCACTCCTCGCATATGCGGGCGTCACGCTCATCTCGTCGGCCTTCTCGGTGGCTCCTGCCGAGAGCTTCTTCGACGACCGGCAACTGCTGCTCTTCCTGATCGTGCCGGCTGTCTACGATCTCGCGCGCGGCCAGCGCGCAACACTCGTGACCGACGTCATCATTACGGTTGGCGCTGCCGCGGCGGCGTATGGCATCGTGCAGTACGGCATGCTGCACTTCGACAGCCTGGGCCAGCGGCCACGCGGCACGCTGGGCCACTACATGACCTATTCGGGAACGCTGATGCTCGTGATCGGCATCGCCGCATCGCGGCTCGTGTTCGGCTCACGCGACCGCACGTGGCCGGCTCTGGTCATGCCGGCGCTGGTGGTCGCCTTGTCGTTGACGCTGACGCGCAGTGCGTGGGTCGGGGCCTGTGTGGCTGTCGGCGTGCTGTTCATCCTGAAGGATCTTCGGCTCCTCGGATTGCTCCCGGTGGTGGCCGCGATCTTCTTTGCCGCCGCACCGGACAGCGTCACCAACCGCATGGTGTCGATGTTCGACCTGCGGGATCCGAGCAACCGCGATCGGCTGGCCATGGCACGGACGGGAGCGGCGATGGTGCGCGACTATCCGCTGACCGGGGTCGGCCCAGCCATGGTTCCCAGGCTCTATGCGCAATACCGCGATCCAGACGCGGTGAATGCCATGAATCCCCACCTTCACAACGTACCGCTCCAGATCGCCGCCGAGCGCGGCCTTCCGGCGCTGGCTCTCTGGATCGTATTCGTGGTCCTGCTCGGCTATGGCCTCTTCCGCTTGTTTCGATCTGAGCGCGAGCCGACACTCGCTGCCGCCGGCCTCACCGCCATCGCCGCGATGCTCTCTGCCGGCCTGTTCGAATACAACTTCGGCGACTCTGAATTCCTGATGCTGTTTCTCGTCCTCGTCACTCTGCCGTTCGCGGCAGCCCGCCGCGACGATGCTGCTTCCAGTTCTCGCGCCTGATCGCGCGCGCGAGATCGTCGCGCGCACCGCGGGTGTCAACATCCTGGTCGTCGGCGACGCGATGGTCGACAAGTTCATCGTCGGCCGCGTCACCCGGATCTCGCCCGAGGCACCGGTCCCGGTCGTGGCTTTCCACCACGACATGTATCGCATCGGCGGAGCGGCCAACGTGGCCAGCAATGTGGTGGCGCTGGGATGCCAGGCAACGCTCGTCGCCGTCACCGGCCGCGACGACGCCGCCGCGACGCTGGCCCAGGCGTGCCGCGAAGCCGGTATCGCGCCCTCTTTCGTCGGTGACGGTGGCCGGCCGACCACCACCAAAACGCGTGTGGTGACCGATCGCAATCAGCAGGTCGCGCGGATCGACTACGAGAGCGATACGGAAATCGCCGGCGAGGTCGAGGACCGCATCATCGCGGAGATCGACAAGCATGCGGCACGCGCTTCAGCGATCATCGTGTCGGACTACATGAAGGGGTGCGTCACGAAACGAGTCATGGCGGTCATCGTCAACACGGCCACCAAACGCAGCCTGCCCGTGCTGGTCGATCCGAAGATTCCCCATCTCGACTATTACCGCGGCACCACGATCGTGACCCCGAACCATCATGAAGCCGAGGCCGCCACGTATCGGCGCGTGCGCAGCGAGGACGAAGCGCGCGATGCGGCACGCATCTTCCGGGAGCGCGCCGGCTGCCGTGACGTGCTGATGACTCGCGGCGATCAGGGGATCTGGTTGCTGAGCAACGGGCTCGAAGGACATCTGCCTGCGGCCGCGCGCGAGGTTGCCGACGTGACCGGTGCAGGCGATACGGTGATTGCCACACTCGGCGTGGCACTGGGCTCGGGTGCAACGCTCGGCGAGGCGGCACGACTCGCGAACGAAGCGGCCGGCATCGTCGTCGGCAAATTCGGTCCCGCCACCACGTCGACGACGGAGTTGATTGCAGCGGTCACGGCTACGGCTGGCGTGGACTCCGGGGTCTAGAGTAGTTTGGAATTCGGTGTAGCAGTCAGTCCCTGGTGCTTGGTGCCTGGGCCAAGGACTGCATCCCTGGCTCACCCGGTAAGCCGCCGCACGTTTCGCGACACGGTGTGGCTGTGGCGGAGCGACTGTTCGCGCCGCGACACTCGACAGCGGTAAAACGGCTCGGAAGCGGTCCTATCGGCGGCGGCAGTGATTCGCCACTG
>JALDXQ010000132.1:0-20611 GCA_032156805.1 Acidobacteriota bacterium | reverse complement strand
CCCACGGGATACCGTGGGCGCGGTGATCGCGGAACCGCAATCCGCCAGCGCGCAACCTGTTTGTGAACTGGGACCTGAAGTTGCACGCAATGCCGTCCTCGAAACCATGCGCGCCAATACGGAGGCTGTATGATTGCCTCTACGCCCGACCCTCAGTCGGTTCGACCACGAGTGCTCCTGGCTGACGATTACGCCGGACTGCTCACTGCTTGGCGACGGCTCCTGGAGCCGGAGTTTGAAGTGGTTGGATGTGTCCGCGATGGCCGGGCTTTACTGGAGGCTGCGACGGCGCTCGTCCCCGATGTAATCGTCGCCGATCTGAGCATGCCCCAGATGAACGGACTCGATGCCTGCCGCCAGATCAAGAGCGCGATGCCCGGAACCAGGATCGTCCTCGTCACCGCCGGCGGAGACGAATGGGTCGCGCGGGCTGCGTGCGCGGCCGGGGCGTCGGCCTTCGTCCTCAAGCACTCCGCCGCCGACGACCTCGTGGCCGCGATTCAGGCCGTCCTGGTTGGCAACACCTACTGCACACCGGCGCTCGAATCCTGAACCCGCCAACCGATTCCCGATCGGAGCATTGACGGAACCAAGTCAGGGGATAGATGATGTCGTCCGCACGACATCTTTCACGATGATCGCCTCGAGATGAGTCGCATCGTTCGACGCCTAATCGCCGTGGTAACGGTGTGTGTGTGCCTGCCTGCAGGTGCGGCCGCCCAGGAAAAGGCTGACGAGCAGGCCAAGCGGGTCCTCGCGCTCCATGTTGTCCGGAGAGACTCGCCCACATTCGACGACACCTTCCGTTCGGTCCTCCTGGAGGGGTTGTCCACGCGGCTCGACTATTACAGCGAGTACATCGATCTCAACCGCATCGGTGAGGAGCAGTATCAATCGGCGCTGCGCAGTTACCTGCGGACCCGTTATGTCGACGGCGGGTTCGATCTGGTCATTGCCTCGGGGCCCTCGGTTGTCGAATTCCTCGCCCGCGATCCTTCGTTGTTCGAGGGCGTCCCGATCGTCTTCACGACGAGGGCGGGTGTGCTTGCCGGACCGCTGTCGACCGGCATCGTCTCGACCATTGATTTCAAGAACACGCTGGCGGCGGCGCTTGCAGTTCGACCCAGCACGAAGCACGTCTTTGTGATCAGTGGCGTCGCAACCTTCGACAAGCTGTACGGCGACCTGTTCCGCGAGCAGAGCGCCGCGTTTGCGGGTCGCGTCACGTTCCACGAGCTCGCGGGCCTGACGTTGCCACAGATTCGCGAGCGCGTCCGGCAACTGCCTGCTGACGCCATCGTCTTCTTCCTGAGCATCTCCGAGGATGGCGCCGGTCACAAGATGATGCCGCTCGACGCCATCGACTCGATCGCCCAAGCGGCGACTGCCCCGGTCTACAGCTGGCATGAGGACACACTCGGTCACGGCGTTGTTGGTGGTCGGCTCCATTCGTCGCTCGACAATGCCCGGATGACGGCGCAGCTCGGGTTGCGAGTCCTGCGCGGGGAAAACCCGGACACGATTCCGGTGGCCACCGTCGACAGTTACGCGTATCAGTTCGACTGGCGCCAGCTCCAGCGCTGGAACATCGACGAGAGTCTCCTGCCGCCGGGGAGCATCATCCGCTATCGAGAGCAGTCCTTTTTTCAGCAGTACCGGTCTTATGTGGTTGGGGGCGGGCTGGTGTTCGCCGGTCAGGGGCTCCTCATCGCAGGCTTGCTGATTCAGCGGCGCCGCCGCCGGCGGGCCGAGGACGCACTCCGGCACTCCGAAACACGGAACAGTGCCATCCTGCGTGCGATTCCCGACCTGATGTTCGTGATCGACCGCGACGGCAGGTATCTGGACTTTCATGCCCGCGACGAGAAGCAGCTGTTCGCATCGCCGGAGCGGTTCCTGGGTCGCACGATTGCCGACGTCATGCCGCCAGAGCTCTCGGACAAATTCACGAAGGCGCTCGAGCAGGCACAAACCAGCGTCGATCCGGTGGTGATCGACTACGAGATCGACATGGGCGAAGCGCGGCATTTCGAGGCTCGACTCGTGCGCGCGGACAACGGCCGGGTCGTGAGCATCGTACGCGACGTGACCGAGCCCAAACGCGCGATCGAGCTCAATCAGGCGCTCGCCGGACGGATCATCGTCAGCCAGGAGCAGGAGCGACAGCGAATCGCGCGGGAGCTGCACGACGACCTGAGCCAGAAGATTGCACTGCTCAATCTCGAAGTCGCGCAGATCGCCGACGAGGTCCCACTCGACGAGCCGCGGACACGGCTGGTGAAGCTGTCGTACCAGGTCGGCGAGATCGCCAACGATCTGTCTGACCTGTCCCACAAGCTGCATCCGTCGCGCCTGCAGGCATTGGGGCTCAAAGAGTCAGTCCGCCTGCTGTGCGACGAGATCTCCGAGCAACGCCAGGTCAACGTCGTGTTCCGCTCCGCCGAATTGCCGCGATTGGTGGATCCCGGTGTCTCGCTCTGCCTCTACCGGATCACTCAGGAAGCGCTTCACAACGTGGCCAAGCACAGTCGCGCGCGGCACGCCTCGGTCGACCTGACGCGCGAAGGCAATCACCTGCATCTGCAGATTGCCGACACCGGCATCGGCTTCGATCCCGTTGCCGTGAATCGCGCAGGCCTCGGCCTGGTCAGCATGCGGGAACGGGTTGGCGTGCTCAAAGGGCATCTGTCGATTCACGCCTCGCCTGGCGCCGGGACACGTATTGGCGTGCGCGTCCCACTGGCATCGCAGCACGAAGGACAGTCGATCAAGTCGGCGTGAAGGACATCCTGTAACACGGCGCGATACATGCCACGGGGACACGAGCATGACACCCACACTCTCAGCGACGCGACATCGAATCGTACTCACAGCGCTGGTCGCGGCCAGCTTCTGCCTCGCCGTCCACCCGGATGTGGGCGCTGTCAAGGTGAACATCAATTTCGAGAAGACGTTCGACTTCAAGCAGGCGCGTACGTGGGGATGGAATCCCGAGGGCGGCCAGGTGATCGTCGGCCGAACGAAGGACGATGACCCGGAGCTGGTCAAGCAGCGCGCCGAACCGATCATCCTCGATGAAGTCAGTAAACAGCTGCCGCGACGCGGCGTGACACTGGCCACGGGAACGCCGGATCTGACGTTGACGTACTACCTGCTGCTGACCGTCGGATCGTCGAGTCAGACGCTCGGCCAGTTCCTGCCGTCGGTGGCGCAGTGGGGCCTGCCTCCATTCTCGGCGTCCACGACCTCTCTCGAGATGATCGAGCAGGGATCGCTGGTGATCGACATGAGCGCCAACGGCCGTCTCGTCTGGCGAGGCGTTGGCGAAGCGAAGCTCAAGCTGGACTTCGATCAGAAGAAGCGGGAAGCCCTGCTGCGCGAGGCCGTCCGCGATCTCCTGAGGCGGTTCCCGCCTCAATCCTGATCGGATCCCGGCCCGGATCGCGCGGTTCCTCGCCGGCCGCTCATGCCTTTACCAGCACGGGCTTCGCGATCCCGGGCCTGGTGATGCGCTGACGGCCAGTCGGCCTCCTGGCGGATTCGAAGGGCGGAATCGATACCGCCTTTCCCGTTTCGGCGGATTCGTACAACGCCTCGACGATTCGAACATCCTGCATCCCTTCCTCGCCTGACGGCTCCGGCTCGCGATTCTTGCGAATGCAGTCGGAGAAGTACAGCAACTCCGGCGCGAACTGATCGCGCTTCCCGATACGTTTCCTCGTCGTCTTGCCGTTGACGGTGAGTTCGTAGGCGAGGCCTTCCGCGTATTCATAGGCTGGATCGACGTGCAGTTGCCCCTTGCTCCCGACGATCCGGTAGGACGCCACGTCGGCCGCGGCAAAGCTTGTGACGAATGCCGCGACGCGTTCCCCATCGAATCGGAGAAGCGCTCCGGTCGATTCATCGACCTCGGACAGTGTCGTCCGGCCCGTGTTGACCGAGATCGCCATGACCTCTTTCGGCTCGGCGCGAAACAGGTAGCGCGCTGCGTTGATGCAGTAGATGCCGATGTCGTAGAGCGTGCCCCCACCGAGATGCTTCCTGGTCCTGATGTCGCCGGACTTCACGGTCATCGAGAACGACGAGTTGAAGAACTTCGGCTCACCAATCCGCCCGGCCCGGACGAGATCGACCGCCTTCAGGTTGATCTCTTCGAAATGCAGCCGATACGCCACCATCAGCTTGACCTTGTTCTCGCGGCAGGCCTCGATCATCTGCTCGCATTCGTCAGCGGTCACACCCAGCGGTTTCTCGCACAGCACGTGGACACCGGCATTGGCGGCGCGAATGGTGTACTCCGCGTGCATCGAGTTCGGCAACGCGATGTAAACGGCATCGACCTGCTCGAGGCAGGCGTCGTAGTCGTCGTACGAGAAGGTGCCGTCGACGCGATACTTCTTTGCCAACGCCCTGAGCTTCGTCCGATCGTCACTGACAAGAGCGGTGAGCCGTGAATTGCGACGCGCGTGCGCGAACGCCGGCAGCACAGCCACCTGGGAAATGTGGCCTAAGCCCACCACCGCGTACTTGACGGGACCACCGTTGCGACGACTCATGCGACACCTCTTCCGACACCCGGCGACGCAAGGCATATGCCGCCACGGCTTCCTCAGCGATGTTCACCTTTTTTCAAAGGCCGAGCGGCTGATCTCCCCACTGATGGCTCGGCTTGGCTTCAGAACGGACCTCGACGCACGAGTACTTCTCGCACGCGCCGGCCTGCGCCCGATCCGCGTGCGGAAGGTGAACACGCCGCCAATCTGGACACTCATCGGCTGCCGGCGGGACTACTGATCTTTCGACACCGAGGCGAGCAACCACGCACAGTGCGGTTGCAGACGCCACGAGCCGTCTTCAAACGATGGATGGACACCCGAGCCGCCGTACTTGGGTTGCTCGCTGCAGAACACCAGGGCCCACCTGTGGCCCGCGACCGGCGCGAGCAGCGGATCGTTCATCGGAAAGTCCGTCGACGGCCCGAGATTGATGACGAGCAATCGGCTGTCTTCACCCGCACTGTAGCGCACCAGGACGATGTGTGAAGTGGGCGCCGAACTCTCAACTGTGACGTCAGGTGTGCCCAGTGCGAGCAGCAACGGATCGTTCTGTCGCAGAGCGATGAGATCCGAGTAGAGGCGGCGGGCTTCCTCGCCCTCTGTCGTCGTGCGCCAGTCCAGGCGACATCCGTTGAACGAGGCCTCATCTCCTGGATCGGTCAGCCGTTCCCTGACCTCAGGCGACGACAACGACGGAAATTGCGACAGGAACTCGAGCCGCCCGTTGCGAACAAGCTCGGCGAGCGGCGGACGATGATCGGCGAAATATGTGAACGGCTGCTCAACGGCCTCTTCCTGCCCCTGGAAGAGCATTGGCGTCGCAGGACCGAGCAACAGCAGCGTCGACAACGCCCGCCACCGAGCGCGATCGACGAACTGATGGAGACGACCTCCCGTGCCGGTGTTGGCGACCTGGTCATGATTCTCCAGGAAGCAGACGAACGCGCTGTGCGGGTGCCTGCTGGCATCGCTGCCCCGCGGCTGCTTCTGCCACGAATACCATTGCCCCTGATACAGCAGGTTCCGTCGCGCCATCGTCGCCAGCTCGTGCGCGCTGCCCTGATAGTCGGTGAGGTACGCCTCGCGCCGGCCTGTCAGTGCAACGATCGCGGAATGATGCCAGTCTTCGTTCCAGATGCTGTCCACGCCTGGGTCGCCATCGCCGCGCCGCGCCAGGCTCGTGTCCTGCGGTTCATTCTCTGCCGTGAGGTAGATTCGCCGAGGCGTTGCCGAAGCACGCGCCTGATCGGCGAGTTCATGAATGATGTATGTCGGCGAGCGATCGACGAGCGCGTGTGTGGCATCGAAGCGAAGGCCGTCAAAGCGGTACTCCTCGATCCAGTGACGCACGTTCTCGCGCATGAAATGCCGGACAGGACCGGCACAGGGGCCGTCCAGGTTGAACCCCTGGCCCCACTCGGTCTCGTGCCCGGTGAAGTAGAACGTGCTGAACTCACTGACAACGTTGCCGGAGGGTCCGAGATGGTTGTACACGACGTCGAGAATCACCGCGAGCCCAAGGGCATGTGCCGCATCGACGAAGCCGCGCACTTCGTCCGGCATTCCGTAGTGATGAAACGGCGCGAACAGAAACACACCGTCATAGCCCCAGCCGAACCGGCCGTCGAATTCGGCGATCGGCATGATCTCCAGCGTGGTGATACCGAGTGACGCCAGGTGCGGCAATCGTTCTCGCGCCGACGCCCATGTACCACCGACCGTGAAGGTCCCGATGTGGAGCTCGTAGAGAATCTGTCGATGTCGTGGCAGCGCACCGCCCCAGTCGCGCGCGTGCCATTGGTACGCACCAGGGTCCACGATCATCGACGGTCCAAACGGTCCCTCCGGCTGAAAGCGCGATACCGGATCCGGCCGTAGCCGGTCCGCCAGCCTGAACCAATACCGCTGCCCCTGGCCGACGCCGGATGCCGTGGCGCCGAAATATCCGTCGCCGAATGGCCGCATGGCGATGTCCGGTCGGCCGTCGATGACCAGGGCAACCTCGCGATGCGAAGGCGCCCACACGGTGAACGCCGTGTCGTCGCCTCGGACGATGGCGCCGAGACGAGGCGGTGGCGGCTGACCGGATTCACGCGGCGACATGTGTACCCGTTGTGGACATACGCAGTGTCATGAACGACCGCAGCACTTCCGCCACGCTCCAGGCCTGCGCGATACACCCGCGCGGAGCATATGGCTCGGTCGCGTCGAAGACCTCGCTGATCGACCCGATACAGGCATCGCTCAAGTGAGTGTTGAACGCGGCGAGAAGCGATTGTGCCTGATCGTGTCGCTCGGGATACACGCGCAGCCATGCGTCAATGAAGGGACCTATCAGCCACGCCCACACTGTCCCCTGGTGATACGCAGCATCTCGCGAGCGTAGATCGCCGAAGTACTGGGTCTTGAAATCCGCGTGCCCCGGCGCCAGCGTCCGCAGACCATACGGCGTGAGCAGGCGTTCGGCCACGACGTCGACGACGCGTGGCCAACGTCTCTTCTCGAGCACCGGGTGATGCAAAGAGAGTGCGAGGATTTGATTGGGCCGCAGCGACGAATCGTCGCCCGACTCCCCGTCCACGATGTCATACAGGTAGTGGCCGTCCTCGAACCAGAAACGCCGGTTGAATGCCTCGCTCGCTCGTGCCGCGATGCCGTCCAGGTCCATTGCGTCCTGGTCGAGCATGCGACGCCAGTCGGCGAGCAGACGTACCGCGTTGAACCAGAGCGCGTTGATCTCGACCGTCTTCCCTCGCCGCGGTGTCACAACCCAGTCCCCGACCTTGGCATCCATCCACGTGAGGGCAAGATTGGGTGCGCCCTGCGTCAACAGGCCATCATCGTCAACACGAATGCCGAATCGTGTGCCCGAGAGATGCAGGCGGACGACCTCGTTCAGCGACGGCAGCAACTCGCGAAGCGTGTCGACATCCTTCGAGGCCGAAAGATACCGATCGAGGGCATGGAAGAACCACAGCGTCGCGTCGGCCGTGTTGTACAACCCTTCCTGATCGCCCTCCGGGAACAGGTTCGGGATCAATCCATCACGCAGGTGACGCGCGAACGTGAGGAGGATGCCGCGCGCTTCCGGGAGGCGCCCGGTGCACAACGTCAGCCCCTCGAGACTGATCATCGTGTCCCGTCCCCAGTCAGTAAACCAGTGATATCCCGCGATCACGCTGCGCGCCTCGTCACCGGCGGCGCGAGCGCGCGTCGCTTCCACGGCCCGTGTCGCCGGCTCGATCACGAACTGGTCCGCCGCCAACACCAATTCCGCGCACAACGGGTCGACGCCGGCTGCGCCCGCCGCGACGAGAAGACGCGATCGACGATGGATTTCGGCGTTCACTGCGTCATCGGTCGCGATGGCATCGAGGCTGGCTGTCGATTCGGTCGAGGCGATGAACGTTGCGCGCTCACCTTCCGCGAGATCGAGCTTGAAGTAACCCGGGCTCCACGTATCGCCAACCGACGCATAGCCGCGCTGTTGCTCGAGCACGTAAGGAACGTCCTTGGTAGCCTCGGGATGGAGCGTGAAGGACGACTCGTGATCGCGCAGCGCCATGACTGTCGGCGGCACTGAGGGGTCGAGAGTGGCCTCGAGATAGCCGCCGCGAGCGACCAGGACCGGCGAGGACGGCAGTACGTAGTCGACGGTCACCTCGTGAGGCCTGGCGTGGAGATGCGGGCGAATTCCCAGACGAATCGGCGCCGATGCTTGCAGCACCTGATACGTCACGAGCACCGTGTTCAGCAGTCGCGGCATGATGAGGCGCTTCTCGATCGTGGCGCCCTCGAGTTCGTATCGCCACACCGGCAGCCCTCCAACGAGCTGGAAATGTGTGACGACGTTCCGCGCTGACACGCCAACGCGACTGAGCCATCCAATGGTTCCGCCACTGAGTCGCACGCGCTCGTCGAGTCTCGAGACGAGCACGATGCGCCCGAGCGGAGCCGGAAGCGCGGCAACGAGGAGGGCATGGTAACGGCGGGTCAGGAATCCACCAACCGTTCCAGAGGCATAACCGCCCAGGCCGTTGGTCACGAGCCATTCGAGTGCGGCCAGCCGATCCCAGTCGGTGGTCGAACTCCCGACGTCACGGACGATCTCAGTGGAGGTGCGAGAGGTGGGCTCGACAGTGATCATCGCTCTTCTTTGGTACGCGCACGACGGCTACCGACGAGCGTAGTGTCCAGCTGCAACCGGATCGTGCGCGTCCGCCGTCGCAAGGTTGATGCCCGACCCGACGGGGCAGTGGCTGGCATATTGCTACCCATCAACTCTTGCGTGTCACGTACCTGGACTCCAGCGAAGCGCTTCAGGAAGCCTCGTGGAATCAACGGTTCCGTCGAAGGGAGCGTCCAGTCGGCGCGGTCGGCCGGCCTGGTCTACGTAACCGACCGCGCGCCAGGCATCCGTCGGGTCCGTCGCGGACGTGGCTTTCGCTATCTCGATCATCGCGGACGGCGCGTTTCACATCGGGCAGACCTCGACCGCATCAAGAAACTCGCCGTGCCGCCCGCATGGAAGGACGTGTGGATTTGCCCCAATCCGAGGGGGCACCTGCAGGCATGTGGCCGCGACGCACGCGGCCGCAAGCAGTACCGATATCACGCCGGCTGGCGGCGGATCCGGGACGAAGTGAAGTACGACCAGATGCTGACGTTCGCGATGGCGCTCCCCGCCCTCCGCCGGCAAATTGCCAGAGATATCTCGGCGCCCGGCCTGCCGCGACGCAAGGTCATCGCGGCGGTCGTGCTGCTGCTCGAGAAGACGCTCATTCGCGTTGGCAACGACGAGTACGCGCGCGACAACAACTCGTATGGCCTCACGACGATGCGCAACCGGCACGTGCGCGTCTCCAGGTCCAGGCTTCGGTTCCGCTTTACCGGAAAGGCCGGGAAGACGCATGACATTGCGTTCAACGATCTTCGCCTCGCGAAGATCGTCAGGCGTTGCCAGGATCTGCCCGGTCACGAACTCTTTGGCTACATCGACGAAGAAGGCAGGGTTCAGGACATCGGCTCGGGCGATGTCAACGCGTACTTGCGTGAGGTGACGGGCGAGGAATTTACGGCCAAGACATTCAGGACCTGGGCCGCAACAGTGCTTGCGGCCTGCGCCCTTCAGGACGCGCCCGAGTTTCGATCGACGACTGAGGCCAAACGGCACGTGGTCAAAGCGGTCGAGGCGGTTGCAGGTTTGCTCGGCAATACGGCAGCGATTTGTAAGAAGAGCTATGTCCATCCGGCAATCCTGGACTCGTACATTGACGGATCGCTGCCGCGGACCAGACGACGGCGAGGCCTGAAAGCGGTCCCGGCTCCGCTTCCCGATTTTCAGGACATGGAAGCGGCCGTTCTCGGGTGGCTGCAGCGCCTGCAACGTGCAGCGCAGAGACGGACAGCCTAAGCCCGGCAGTTCTCACCCTGCTGGCGTCCGACTTGCTTTTATCCGGCACGGCTGAGCCTCGTCGAACGCCCAGGTCTTCAAATGGCTCCTCCAGTCGCACGTTCATGAATCACATCACGGCAGCCCCCTCGGCGACCTATCGTCTGCAGTTGCGCGCCGACTTCACGTTCGACGATGCTGCCGGGCTGTCCGACTACCTCTCCGAGCTGGGCGTCACGCATCTGTACTGCTCACCGTACCTGCAGGCCGCTGGCGGAAGCACGCACGGCTACGACGTCATCGATCACACGCGGCCCAACAAAGAGCTCGGTGGTGAAGAGGGCTTGAGACGGTTCGTTGCGGCATTGAAAGCCGCCGGCCTGGGACAGGTGCTGGACATCGTTCCCAATCACATGGCGATCTCCAGCCCGGAGAACTGGTGGTGGGCCGACGTTCTCGAAAATGGTCCATCCAGTCACTTCGCGTCGTACTTCGACGTGGAGTGGGAGCCTGCGGAAACGCGTCTGCGCAACACCGTGCTGATTCCGATCCTGCGCGATCACTACGGCCGCGTCCTCGAAGCGGGAGAGCTGGAGATCGTCCGCCGCGGAGCAGAATTTCAGATTCGCTACGGCGAGAACACCTATCCCGTGAGCCCGAGCTCCCTCGGTCCGCTGCTGGGCAGGGCCGCCCGTCAATCGGGCTCGGATGCGCTCGCCTTTCTCGCCGATGCCTTCAGTGGACTGCCGCGTCCCACGGCCACCGATCGCGCAAGCGTGCGGCGGCGACATCGCGACAAGGCCGTGCTGCGCGAGCAGCTGCGACGGCTGCTCGACGAGGACCCATTCGCCGCGACGGCAGTCGATCACGTCATGTCGGACATGAACACCGATCACGATGCCTTGCACGCGCTGCTCGAGATGCAGAACTATCGCCTCGCCTGGTGGCGTAGCGCCGATCGCGATCTCGGATACCGGCGGTTCTTCGACGTCGACACGCTCATCGGCCTGCGGATGGAGGACGAGCAGGTCTTCCAGGACACACATCGTCGGGTGCTCGAATGGGTACGGGAGGGTGCGCTGGACGGGCTGCGGATCGATCACCCCGACGGTTTGCGCGATCCCCTCGAGTACTTCGACCGCCTGCGCGCGGCCGCGCCGGACACATGGGTAGTCGCCGAGAAGATCCTGGAACGCGGAGAACGGCTTCCCAGTGATTGGCCGATCGCGGGGACAACCGGCTACGACTTCCTGAACCGGGTCGCCGGGCTCTTCGTCGATCCCGATGGAGAGATCCCGCTACATGAGTTCTACCAGGAGTTCACCGGCGAGGCTGTCGACTATCCCAAGACCGTCCGCGACAAGAAGGTGCAGGTCCTGCGGGAGGTGCTCGGTAGCGACGTGAACCGCCTGACCAACGTGCTCTTGCAGATCTGCGAACAGCATCGGCGTCATCGCGACTACACCCGCCACCAACTGACCGACGCACTGCGTGAGCTCATCGCCTGGTTCCCCGTCTACAGGACCTACATCCAGCCCTACGCCGGAAAGAGCTCGGAGCACGACCGCCGCTTCATCGAGATGGCCGTCTGTGCAGCAATGAAAGAGCGCCCCGACGTCGAAGCGACACTGTTCGAGTTTCTGCGCGACTTGCTGACCCTGGTCGTGACCGGTGAGCTGGAGAAGGAGTTCGTCGCGCGGTTCCAGCAGTTGACCGGCCCCGCGATGGCCAAAGGTGTCGAGGACACCGCGTTCTACACCTGCAACTGCTTCATCGCGCTGAACGAGGTGGGCGGCGATCCCTCGCGGTTTGGCACGAGCGTCGCGGAGTTTCACGAGGCGGCAGGCATGACGCAGCGCGAGTGGCCGCTCACCATGCTGGCAACGGATACACACGACACGAAGCGCGGTGAGGATGTCCGCGTACGCCTTGCGGTGATCTCCGAGCAGCCCGCCCTCTGGATGGACGCCGTCCGCCGCTGGTCGGCGCTGACCCAACCACACCGCACCGGCGAGTGGCCCGATCGCAACACCGAGTACTTCTTTTATCAGACGCTGGTCGGTGTCTGGCCTGTCTGCGCGGAGCGGCTCACGGCGTACATGGAAAAAGTCAGCCGCGAAGCGAAGGTGCACACGTCGTGGACGTCACCACAGCCGGAGTACGATGCGGCACTTCGAAACTTCGTGACGGCCTCGATCGGCGACCGCGCTTTCATGGAGGATGTCCGACGATTTGTCGAGGGTCTCATCGAACCCGGCCGGATCAATTCGCTGGCACAGACCCTCATCAAGCTGACATCGCCAGGTGTGCCGGACCTGTATCAGGGAAGTGAGCTCTGGGCGCTGAACCTGGTCGATCCCGACAACCGCCGCCCGGTCGACTACACCGCTCGTCGTCACGCGCTGGCGTCGGTGAAGTCTTTGACTCCATCGGCCATCTGGCACCGTGCCGATGAAGGTCTGCCCAAGGTCTGGGTCACGCACGCAGCGCTGCAGGTGAGACGGCGTCGGCCCGACGCGTTCTCCGCCCACAGTGGCTATGCCCCCGTGCTCGCACAGGGTCCGCTCGCTCTTCACGTCGTCGCCTTTCAACGCGGCGACAGCGTGCTGACGATCGTGCCTCGTCTCGTCCGGAAAGCCGGCGGGCACTGGCACGGGACCACACTGCCAATCCCTGCTGGCACATGGGACAACGTGATCACCGGGGAACGCGTGAACGGGGGCGATGCGGACCTCGGCGACCTCTGGCATCACTTCCCTGTCACTCTGCTCGAACGCGTCGATTCTCGAGGACGTCAATGAAAGCAGCCGAAGCCATTCGTCACCCGATCGTCGAAGCGCTGACCAAGGGCTGGCACGTGCGGCCGGGCGAACCGTATCCGATGGGCGCCACGTGGGACGGCCGCGGCACCAACTTCTCGATCTTCTCGGAGGTTGCCGAGCGCGTCGAGCTGTGTCTCTTCGATCGCAACGGACATGAGACGTGCGTGAACCTGCCGGAGCGATCGGCCTTCTGCTGGCACGGCTATCTACGGGGCGTTGGTCCCGGGCAGCGTTACGCCTTTCGCGTGTACGGTCCCTGGGATCCAGCCAACGGGCTGCGGTGCAATCCGGCGAAACTTCTCGTCGATCCCTACGCACGGGCAATCACGGGAGGTATCGCCTGGGATCCGTCCGTGTTTCCCTACCCGCTCGGCGGCGACGACCTTCAACTCGACGAGCGTGACAACGCTGCCTACATGCCCAAAGGCGTCGTCGTCGACGACGCGTTTGACTGGGAGGGCGACCAACCGCTTCGCCGAAAGCTGCACGAGAGCGTGATTTACGAAGTGCATCTGAAGGGATTCACCAAGCAGCATCCCGATATCCCGGAACCGATCCGCGGAACGTACGCGGGGCTCGCTCACCCGGCTGCGATCGAGTATCTGTCGTCGCTCGGGGTGACCGCCGTGGAACTCCTGCCGATCCACGAGTTCGTCCACGAACTCCATCTGCTCGACAAGGGCTTGCGCAACTACTGGGGCTATCACTCGTATGGCTATTTCGCTCCCCATGGCGAATATTCATCGCAGGGTGATACCGGCGGGCAGGTCCGCGAGTTCAAGCAGATGGTGAAGGCACTGCACGCGGCCGGGCTCGAGGTGATCCTCGACGTCGTCTACAACCACACCGGCGAAGGCAACCATCTCGGTCCGATGCTCAATCTCAAGGGCATCGACAACCGTGCCTACTACCGAACGGTCGAGGGCGACGCGCGCTATTACATGGACTACACGGGGACGGGCAACAGTCTCAACATGCGCCATCCGCATGCGTTGATGCTGGTGATGGATTCGCTGCGCTACTGGGTGCAGGAGATGCACGTGGACGGGTTCCGATTCGATCTGGCGTCCACGCTCGCCCGGGGTCTCTATGAGGTCGATCGCCTCTCAGCCTTCTTCGACATCATTCACCAGGATCCAACGCTCAGTGGCGTGAAGCTCATTGCCGAACCGTGGGACCTCGGTGAGGGTGGCTACCAGGTTGGCAACTTCCCGGTCCGATGGTGCGAGTGGAACGGCCGGTATCGCGACACGGTTCGCGACTTCTGGCGTGGCCAGGGCGCAACGCTGGGAGAGTTCGCCAGTCGCTTCACCGGCAGTTCGGACCTCTACGAAGACAACGGACGACGACCGTACGCCAGCGTGAACTTCGTGACCGCTCACGACGGCTTCACGCTGCGCGATCTGGTGTCCTACAACGAGAAGCACAACGAGGCAAACGGCGAGAACGGTCACGATGGCGAGAGCCACAATCGATCGTGGAACTGCGGCGCCGAGGGACCAACCGACGACCCGGCAGTCAACGCCCTCCGATCGCGGCAGCAGCGGAACATCCTCACCACCCTGCTGCTGTCACAAGGCATCCCGATGATGCTCGGCGGGGACGAGAGCGGTCGAACCCAGCAGGGCAACAACAACGCCTACTGCCAGGACAACCAGATCTCATGGTTCTCATGGGAGAACATCGACACGGATCTGCTCGAGTTCACGAGGCGCCTGATTCATCTGCAGGCCAGCCACCCGGCGTTTCGCCGCCGCGGCTGGTTCAAGGGGCGCTCGGTGCGCGGCCTCGGTGTCGGGGACATTGCCTGGTTCCGACCGGATGGCAAAGAAATGGCGGATGAAGACTGGCAGCAGGCCAGCACCAACTCGTTCGCGGTGTTTCTGAACGGCGATGCGCTGCGTGAACTGGACGACGACGGTCGCCCGGTGAAGGACGACAGCTTCCTCTTGCTTTTCAACGCGCACCACGAGCCACTGACGTTCTCGCTGCCGTCCGCCTCATTCGGACGCAGGTGGGACGTGGTGATCGACACGGGCACGGGACTCGAATTGACGCCCCGCACCCTCGAGGCGGGAGACGCACTCGCGGTGCCCGATCGGACGATGCTCGTATTGTCGCGAAAATCGTCCGCCTAGCGAGTGACGGGCGCCGTGACTACGACGCGGTCGTCCCCACGCCCGGGCGCGACCACGCGCGCTGCGGCGCGAATGGCTGTGAGACGGCACCGTTCACCGCCGTCACGGTCGGGCGACTGATACCGAGTTTCCTCATCCGCGTCCGGAGGGTGCTCGGGCACAAACCGAGGATCCTGGCGGCTCCGGACGCGCCTTCGATGCGCCAGTGGGTGTTCTGAAGGACATGCTGAATGTGGACACGCTGGACGTCAGCGAGCGACTGTGGTTCTGCGGACACCGACGGCGCGTCCCGCTGAATCGCCACGCCGGCAAAGTCCGAGAGATCGAGGACCCCATTGCGGGACAGAATCACCGCCTGCTGAATCACGTTCTCGAGCTCGCGGATATTGCCGGGCCAGTCATACCGCTGCAGGGCCTGCAGTGAGCCGGGCGCGATTCGCTCCACCGGTCGTCCAAGCTCTCGTCCCAGGCGTTCGCAGAGGTGGTGCAGCAAGGCCGGCAGATCGTCACGACGCTCCCGCAGCGCGGGCAGCGTGATCGGAAACACGTTGAGTCGATAGAACAGATCCTGCCTGAACTTCCCGGTGCGCACGTCGTCCACGAGATTCCGGTTCGTGGCCGCAATCACCCGGACGTCGGTTCGAACTGTCCGCGCACCGCCCAGTCTCTCGAGCTGCCCTTCCTGCAGTACGCGAAGAAGCTTGGGCTGCAGTTCGAGCGGAAGCTCACCGATTTCGTCGAGGAAGATGGTGCCACCATCGGCGAGCTCGAAACGGCCGGCCTGCGAATTGTGAGCGCCCGTGAAGGCGCCCCGCTCGCGCCCGAACAGCTCGCTCTCGATCAGTGTGGGTGGCAATGCCCCACAGTTGACCACGACGAACCTCCTGTGGCGACGAGGGCTCTCGTTGTGAATCGCCCGTGCGACGAGTTCCTTGCCTGTGCCCGTTTCGCCGAGCAGCAAGACGGTCGCAGTGGTCGCGGCGACCTGCTCCACACGGTACATCACGTACCTCAGAACGTCGCTCGCGCCGACGATCGTGCGATTCGAGAGAATCGGTTCGCGCACGGATGGCGTGCTCACCATCAGCGGTGTCTTGTTCGGAATGTACGATGCCATGTCCCCAGCTCCGTAACAGAAGCCCACGACTCACCGCGGAAACCGCGAGTGACCGATGGGCCTTTCTCATATTGGCACGCAAGCTATCAAGGGCGCGTGAGGCCCGGCAAGTGGGACCTTGGTCTTATGCGGTCTCTTCTCGTTGCGGGCGGCGTCCCGGCGCGTGTATGCTCCGTGTTGACGAGACCGTTACATGGCCGAGAACTCACACAGGCTGACGGTGGTGGTCGTCGACGACGACAAGGACATTCGTCGGGCGGTGGGGCGTTCTCTGCGTTCGTTCGGGCATGACGTCCACCTGTTCGAGTCCGGGGAAGCCTACCTGTCACATCGATGCCAGGCAGATTGCGCTGTTGTCGACATCGGCCTGCCTGGGGTCAGTGGGCTCGAGATGGAAAGACAGCTTCGGCAGAGCGGCTCCTGCATGCCGATTGTGTTCATCACGGCGCACGATGAACTGGCCCGGCGCGCGATGCTGACGACACCGACGCCGGTCCTCAAGAAGCCGATCGACGAGAGCGACCTGCTCGACGCGATCGCTCAGGTAACGGCCCCACCGACGGTCGTCCACGACTGAGCCGAACCGGGGCTACCTTCGACTTAACTGATTGGACATCAGCCGCACCAGAGCGGCAACTGAGTCGACGTTGAGCTTTCGCGTGACTCGCCCGCGGTGCACTTTGACGGTCTTCTCGCTCATGCCCAGCTCGTAGGCAATCTGCTTGTTGAGCAAGCCTTGAACAACGAGCTCGCAGACCTCGCGCTCGCGCCTGGTCAGCCGCGCGAGCCGTTCCTCAGCCTCCTGGGCGACCCGTTTCTGCTGGTGCAACGCGATGGCCTGGAGGCGCGCGCGTTCCAACGCATCCAGCAATTGCTGCTCATCGACCGGCTTGACGAGGAAATCGATTGCACCTTCCCGCATGGCGCGTGCTGTGGATGGCACGTCCCCTTCAGCGCTGAGGAAGATGATCGGCATCAGCATCCCCTTGCGGCTCATCTCCCCCTGCACGTCGAGGCCGGTCAGGCCCGGCATCTTCAGATCGAGCAACAGGCAGGCGACGCCCTCGTACGATGGCCGTTCGAGAAATGCCGCAGGCGATGTGAACGCTTCAACCGCGAAGTTGTTGACGCGCAACATGCGCTCGAGTGCCCTGAGGACGCTCGGGTCGTCATCCACCGCAAAGACGCGGAGGTCCATCTCCATACTGTCCGGGGTGACCACAGTCTACAACCACCGGGTGCCGTTTGCGTCCCTGATCATTTGTCGATCAGTAAAACTACTGGTCCCTGAGCGGCTATGCGAGAGACGGCGCAAGCCGTGATCTATGATTCGTCGCATCACAGGACGACTGGCGGTCAACCTCAGTTTTTCGAGGCACGAATTGTCGTGGGGTCCAAGCTCAGGCGGGCAATGATTCCCAAGTTCAGCCGTAACGTTCTGACCCGCGTGTGTCTGATCGCTGTAATCACGTTTGTCGCGTGCACAGCCCTGCCAGGCGTGCTTGCGCAGGGTTCGCTCAGCGAGAAGCACGTGCTCGCGCTGTATTGGTACGCGCGAGACTATCCAATCAACGAACTCTACGAGAGGGGTCTTCGCCGGACGCTTGCGGTTCCACAGGGCGGACCCGAGTACTACTCCGAGTACCTCGAAATCGACCGCTTTCCCGAAGCGGAACAGGCGCCGCTTCTGCGGGACTACCTGCGCAAGAAGTACGCGAACCAACCGATCGACGTCATCGTGGCGACGGCGCAGACGCCCGTCGAGTTTCTGCTCGAGGACCGCACGTTGTTTGCCGGAGTCCCCATCGTCTACACCGGATTTGGAACCATCGACGCCGCCCCGCAACGAACTGAGCCCGGTGTCGCCGGCATTTTCATCGTCGGGGTCTACGCCCGAACACTCGAGGCCATGCGGGCGATTCATCCCGATACCGAGCAGGTCTTCGTGGTCACGAGCCTCCCCAGGAATGGCGGAAGGGAGCGGGTGGAAATCATCCGCCGCGAGCTGGCACCGTTCGAGCGTCAGGTGACCATCACCTACCTGACCGACATGACCACCGAGGCACTGGTGGAGAGAGTCTCGCAGGCGCCGCCACGGTCGCTGGTCCTGTATGTGCGCCACGCCGAGGAGGATTCCACAAACGCCGGGCTGGCTCCGGTCGAGGCCGCTTCAGTGCTCGTACGCGCGTCGGCCGTTCCGGTCTACACCATCGCCAGAACCTACTTCGGTCAAGGCGTGGTCGGGGGATATCTGGTCGATCACGAAGTCGTCGGCGCGCAGGCCGGCAATCTCGCCATGCGGATCCTGGGTGGCCTGCAACCGGAGCAGTCGAACGGAACGACTGCCACGCTCACGCCGATGTTCGACTGGCGCGCGATCCAGCGGTGGGGCATCGATCCCAGTCGGCTCCCGGCCGGATCGGATATCCGATTCCGTGCGCCGACCGTGTGGGATCAGTACCGCGGCTACATCGTCGGTGCCGCCACGCTGCTCGTCCTCCAGGGCCTGTTGATCGCCGCGCTCATCGTCCAGCGCTCGCGACGCCGTAAGGTGGAGGCGCGCAACTCTGCGATCCTGAATGCCGCACCGGACATGATGTTCCTGCTGACGAAGCAGGGCGTCTTCCTCGACTTCCACGCACCAATCCGACGTGACTTGTTCGTGCAACCCGATTCGTTCATCGGTCGGAACATGGGTGACGTCCTGCCGCCCCGCGTCGCTGCAACCATCGCCGGCGTCTTTGCCAGATTAGACAAGGAGCCGAGCCCGATCATCGTCGAGTACGTTCTTCCGATGCCTGATGGCGACCGTCAGTACGAAGGGCGCGTCGTGCCATGTCGTACCAACGAGGTTCTGATCGTCGTCCGGGACGTCACGCAGCGGAAACGATCGGAACGGGCGCTCATCGAGGCGCAGGCCGATCTCTCACGGCTGTCTCGGCTGACGGCCCTTGGCGAGTTCACGGCGTCCATTGCCCATGAGATCCGGCAACCGCTGACCGTCATCCTTTTGAACGCCAAGACCTGCCTGCGGTGGCTGTCGGGCAAGACCCCGGATCTGACAGAGATCAGTGCTGCGCTGACAGATGTCATGGATGCCGGGCAACGCGCCAATGAAATCATCCGTCGCAACCGTGAATTGTTCAAACATCACACGGTGCAGACAACGCCGCTCGACATCAACGTCGTCATCAGCGATGTCGAGGCGCTCGCGAAGTCGCGCCTGGCTGCCGCGCGCGTCACGCTCGTCACGTCGGTGCCGCCCGACGTTCCTGCGGTCCAGGGCGATCGCGTGGAGTTGCAGCAGGTGCTGCTGAACCTGATCGGCAACAGCATCGACGCGATGGATGGTGACCATGCGAGCTCGCGACTGATCGAGATTTCGTCCGGCCTGGCGCCCGATGGCCTCGTCCGAATATCGGTGCGGGACACAGGCTCCGGACTCAAAGGCGTCGATCGCGCGCGCATGTTCGAGCTGTCATATACGACGAAGCCCTCCGGCAGCGGCGTCGGACTCTCGATCAGCCGATCGATTGTCGAAGCGCACGGCGGCCAGCTGTGGGCTGAAGAAGGCACCGGCCGCGGCGCCACCTTCTCCTTCACGCTTCCCGTCCATTCGAATGCCAGCCTGACGTAGCATTACCTCGACAACACATGAAGGCCGGGCTTACCGAGCTCGTGCGCGGATTTGAAAAAACTTCCACGCGCAGGACTCACTCTCCGCAAATCTCCGTATTACACGGCGAAGTATCTCGACAAATCGCTGGCGCACGGTATGCAGCAAGCCAGCGGGCGCACGGTTGCGCTTCGACGCATTGATGCATTCGAGACCCTCTTCGCGACATCGTGCGCTCACCAGGCCGATCTGGCAACACCCGCTTGTGTTGCTTTCACTCATCGCTTTGATCGTAGTGAGTGTCGGGTGTGAGTCATCGACGACATCCGAGGTCACGACCGGGCCCACTCCTGACAAGTGCCAGCTGACGCTGGCGCCGCCCCCAAACATCGTTGCCATTGGTGGCACGGCGGTGGTGTCGATCACGGCTCAGCCCGAGTGCGCATGGACGGTCTCCTCGCAGCCAGGCTGGATCTCGAAGGTGGAACCCGCGTCCGGACAAGGCGCCGGCAAGCTGGAATTCGTCGCGGCAGAAAACCCGGTGCCCATGATGCGCGAGGGCGAGATCGTCGTCAACGACAGCCGCGTTCGTGTGACGCAGGAAGCCGCGCCATGCCGCTTCGCGATCGATCCAGAACGTCGAACGCTGACCGCCGACCCGGGCACCGCGAGCTTCACGGTCGTCACGCATGAAGCCTGTAAGTGGGCGGCAGGTAGCAACACGGAATGGATCGCCGTGACTGCCGGGGCCGGCGGCGCTGGTAATGGCACCGTGACGTACCGCGTCACCGCCAATGGCGATCAGCCACGCACGGGCACCGTGACGATCGGCGATGGCACGCACACGGTTATCCAACAGGGGAGGGCTTCCGCGCCGCCAACACCGCCCGTGCCGCCACCCCCGCCGCCCCCGGGGCCCTCACCGCCGCCACCACCGCCCGTGCCGCCAGCCTGCAGCTACACGATCAAT
>JALDXQ010000131.1:0-20700 GCA_032156805.1 Acidobacteriota bacterium | reverse complement strand
CTTCCGCCACGACGGGACGGTGCGATCGTGGTCGATGCTCGCGTAACCCGGCACGGCAATGCCATCGGTTCGAATGCCGGCATTGGACGAGATGATGGCGCTGATCCCGCCACGCGCGAATCGCCGGTCCCACGCAATCCGCGCCTCGGACATGGAGCCGTCGTAGTAGTCGACACGCCCGCCGAGGCTGGAGCGGACAACCCTGTTCTTGAACGTGAGCCCGTTAATCGTCAGCGGCTGAAAAATGGGATCAGTCGTTGGCATTGGGTTTCCTTTGTGGCGCACATTCTACGCGCGGAATTGTCGAGTGTCGGACGAACCCAGCTCATCTTTAAGCGTCTTGCTGTGCAACGCCGCAGTGACGAGATATGCCTACAATGCGAGCGTCACGCAGAATCGAGGAGTCGAGGATCGAGTCATGAACAGGAAAACCAGCGCGATCATCGTCGGGATGCTCTTGACGGTGACCGCCGCGTGCGACGACGACAGTCCGACGACACCAACGGGCTCCGCCGTCGTCATCTACCAGGACACCAACTTCAGAGGGGACAGCCGCGCGGTAGCGGCCAACGCGCCTGACCTCGATAGCCTGCCTGGCTGCGGTGGCCCCGGAGCCGACTGGGATGACTGCATCTCCTCGATCCGCGTTCCAGGCGGCTGGGAGGTCATTGTCTTCGAGCACGATGAGTACAGCGGTGCGAGCGCGACGTTCACCAGCGACATCCCGGATCTCCACCAGCAGATGGGCCCCTGCGGCGGTGACTGGGACGACTGCATTTCAGCGATTCAGGTTCGACAGCGATAGCCTCCCCGGCGGCGCGACGATCCCGCGTCATCGACACCGATGATGGTCGTCGCCAATCGAATAGTGTGTCTCCTTCAAGGATGAGCTTGCGCGTGGATCGTCGTGCAACGCGCATGCGCCAACTCTTCGTTGTTCGTGCCGCCGGTTGCCCGTATCATGTCCTCCCCGCAACAATTTCGCGTTCTCAAAGGTGGAGCCCGGATGGCCAAAGTCGCGACGACTGTGACCGCAACGATTGCTGCACCGAGGAAAGCCTTCTACGACTGGCTCGTTCCCGGCGTGTTCTACAACGAGCTCGAAACTGTTCTGCGTGACGAGGCAGGGTTACCCGGAGTCACGCGCACGACCGGGACGACCGGCCCGTGGGATGCCGCGGGATCCACGCGCATCGTGCACCTCTCCGATGGAACCACGTGTCGAGAGACCGTGAGGACGGCGACCAATCCCGATTACTTTGCCTACCGGCTCACCGAGTTCTCGAGCCGGGTCATTCGCATGCTGGTGCGGGAAGCGAACGGGCAGTGGTGGTTCACCGACGAGGGCGGCAGCACCAAGGCAAAGTGGACCTATACCGCCGAGGGCAGGACCATTCTCGCGATGCCGCTCCTGTTTCCCGTGATTCGAATCATGTGGCATCGGTACATGAGATCGGCACTGAAGAACATCAAGGCGCGGGCAGAGAAAGAAGTCATGAGGGCTTCGCGATGACGCAGTGGGACTTCGATCTGGTCGCCCTGCATGGCGCGCAGGAGATGACCGCAGAGGACCGGGCGTATCGCGGGTCTCGCTACGCGGACGTCCGCAAGGCAATCTACGCGAATCCATATCGAGGCGGCGTCGCTGGCCAGGAACCGGGGCCGCTGCCCATGTTCAAGTCGACGATTCGCAACGCGTGGCGCGGGCTGCTCTTCGGCGAGAACAAGTTCAGGCAGGCGTCAGCGCGAGCGATCGACTCGCGGGCCGATCTCCGCTGGGGTCAGGACGGCAAGGGCTGGCGGCGCATCATCGCCCCGAACGGCATCTGCGTCCTCGGCACGTGGGAGATCACGGCGGACAACCCGTATACCGGTTACTTCGCGAAGGGGTCGAAGGGCCTGACGATCGGCCGCGTCTCATCGGACGGCAACGAAACGAAACGCGGGCAGCGGCGATCGATCAGTCTCGGAATGAAGATCTATCCGACCACGGATCCCGAGCACCCGACGCCGCTGATGCCCGCGAGCGTGATCGTTCAGGAAGATCTCGGCGGGATGCGCACCGACTACATGAACGATGCGGAAATGGTCAACGCGCCGAGCGTCCATGCGTACCGGCGCGGCATCTACTTCCTCATCATGCTGCGCGCCGGCCCGATCTTTCAGCAGCTCGACAAGGTTGGAGACAGTCGTCAAATGCACGAGGTCGCCGAGCTCGGCAAGCCTGCTGACCGCGTGACCAACGCACCCGAGCACATGCTGCTCAAGATGACGCCCGGGCAGCAGAAGATCGAAGGCCGCGGCCTGGATTTCCGCGACGAAATCTACAGCCACATCTTCAAGCCAGGCGACTCACGCCCGACAGGTGTCATGGAGTTCGACATCTCGGTCTCCAATTACGGGCGTAAGCGCGGTGTTCAGGGGCTGTCGAGTATCACGATCACCGACTGGCAGCGCATCGGCAAGTTGCGATTCACCGAGGCGGTCGCGTCGTACAACGCGGATCACGTCGTGCAGTTCCATCATCCCGGCTGGCGTGATGACCGCAACGATCCGTCCACCTACGTTCGCGTCAACGAAGTGCGCGTACGGCGCTGAGACACGAGAATCGATCGAGTCGCCGGCATGCCCACACCTTTCGACGTCATCGTCATTGGCAGCGGCTTTGGCGGAGCGATTGCCGCCCGCCGGCTCGCGGAGAAGGGCATGCGGGTGCTCGTCCTCGAGCGCGGCCGCAGGTGGGAGCCGTCTCAATACCCGAGGAAACCAACCGACGCGTGGATCTACAGCCAGGACCAGCCGGCCCGGCACAACGGCTGGCTGGACATGCGCTTCTTCCGGGGCATGACGGTGGCGCAGGCCGCCGGCGTTGGTGGTGGCTCGCTCACGTACAGCAGCGTCGCCGTTGAAGCCAGTCCCGACGTCTTCACGCAGGGATGGCCCGCCGAAATCACGTACTCGGAGTTGAAGCCGCACTACGACACGGTCGCCAGGGAGATGGACCTTCAGGTCATTCCCGACGGCCAGTTGACACAACGCTTCCTGCTCGCCCGCGAGGGCGCGCGGAACCTGGGCCACTCGAATCGGTTCTCGAAAGCTCCCCTCGCCGTCAGCTTCTCTGAAGACTGGAACTACCAGCTCGACGACCCGTTCAACCCGAAACACTCCCGTCAGTTCGTTAACGCGCACGGGCAGCGTCAGGGTACCTGCATTCATCTCGGCAACTGTGATATCGGCTGCGACGTTCGAGCGAAGAACGGGCTCGACGTCAACTACATCCCGAGAGCCGAGCAACGCGGCGCCGAGGTCCGTGCGCTGCATCTCGTGCGCCAGATCGAGCCGCAGGGAAACAGGTATCGCGTCGTGTTCGACCGCGTCGACAGCGGCCGAATGGTCCGCGGCGAAGAAACCGCCGAACGCGTCGTCATCGCAGCCGGAAGCCTGGGCACGACCGAGCTGCTACTGCGCTGCCGCGATCAGTACCGGACCCTGCGCGCGCTGAGCCAGACGCTGGGCCGACGGTGGAGCGCCAACGCGAATTTCATCTCGATGGCGACCTACGCTGAGAACGATCGCGTCAGGCAGTCGACCGGCCCCACCATCGCCAGCATGCTGGACTTCACCGATGGCAGCTTCCGGGACGAGCGCTTCGTCGTTGAAGATGACGGCTTTCCGAACCTGCTGCTCGCGGCGATCAAGGCGTACCTCGATAATGGGATTCGAACACCAGCCGGCCGGCATCTCCTCAAAGAGCTCGAAGAATACGTCCGCGACGACACTCCCCTGCGCAACCTGTTGCTGTGGCTAGGTGCCGGCAAGGACGCGGGAGACGGACAGCTTCGGCTCAAGCGACGCTGGTTCATGCCGTGGAAGCGTGTGCTCAACCTGATCTGGGAAGTCGAGAACTCCAAGGGCGTCCTTTACGCCATGGAGGCGATGCACCAGAACCTGACCGAGGCAACGGGCGGACGCCCACGTGCGCTTCCGACCTGGCGCCTCTTCAAGAGCCTGGTGACACTGCACCCGCTGGGAGGCTGCCCGATGGGCGTCTCACCCGACAACGGTGTCGTCGATCATCTCGGCCGGGTCTTCGGCTACCGGAACCTGTTCGTCATCGATGGTGCCATCGTGCCGACGCCCACGGTCCGCAATCCGTCTCACACGATCGCCGCGCTCGCCGAGCGCATCTCCGCTCACGTCTCGTAACACAGGAGCCACCATGCCTCCATCCCACAAGGGATTGCACGAGCTGTTCACGTATCCGCTGATGTCTGCGATCTTCGATCGGCGCACACGACGAGTGGCGCGCGGCACATCGGTTGTCTCGGGCCCGATCAGCTACACCAGCCCGAACAAGCCGGAACCGCTCACCCCGCTCGAGGAAGCCGTGCTGGTCGTGTCGACGGGGCTCACCGGCAAGGTGACGATGCATGATGTGCCGGCAAAGAACGACAACGGCAGCGATCGCTTCTCGGCGCCGCTCATCAACGTCCTCGCGCGATCGGCCAGCAGCATCGACAATGCCCACGCTGTCTGGTTCTTCCTGATCAACGACGAGGGCACGTGGCTCATCAGGCACTTCCGCAATCAGGATGCGCTTGCGCTGCTCAGCAAGTTGCCGCCGCGCTGGGAGGACTGGAGCGAAAACGACTGGATCTCCGCCGCCGCGGCCGTCAAGCATCGGTTGTACAAAGAGCGGCTCGACTTTCCTCGTCACTGGCCGTACTACTTCATCTGGAACCGGCAGCTCTCGAACCGCCCGGGCACGACGATACTGCTGCCAATCGTCGATCTGACCCGGCAGTTCATCAACGTGGTCATCAGCCTGCTGTCGGAAGAAGACGGCCAGCGTCCGCTGTTCGTTGACGACTGGCAGCGCTTCCGCCCGCGCACACTGCTCGACTGGGGGGCATGGTTCGCAAGTCTCGTCGGTATCGTGCCCAACATCTCGTATCAGATCATCGGCGGCGCGCGCCGCGGCCGCGGCAACTGGTTGAACACCGAGTACCCGGCGCCGATCGGATTCGCCAACACCCTGCGCACCGACTACGAGACCTTCTTTCAGCTGCAGAACCTGATGCTCATCGCGCAGGGCATGGGCCTGGGCGCGTGGATCCACGCCGCGGTCGGCTCGCCCTACGTCTTCGAGCGCGACCCGGCCAAGGGGAAGTTCGGCATCGAGTTCCGGATGCAGAAGCCGAAGAAGTGGCGGCGCTGGCCGCCGCTGCCGACGACGCTCGACAACCCGATCGGCATCGACGGCATCCTCGAATCGCTGACGCCACCGTATGTCCCGTCGATGGATGCGGCCGTGGACCGAGTGATCGAAGAGAAGTACGGACCGGTCGGCACCTACGGCGACAGCACCATCTTCGACCGCGCCTACAAGAAGAGCGAATACGGCGACGCGTTCCTGAAGATGGCGAACAAGCGGCCCACACCGCAGGTGGTCGAGTACACGAAGGAAATCTGCAACTACATCTGGGACACGTACGGCCGGTTCCCGGCACACGTCAATGCCTTCCATCTACCGGGCGTCTGGCTGCAGTTCTCGCACCTCGAGATGGAGTTCTACGACAAGTATTTCAACGCCGACCTCTATCACCGGCAGGCGAAGCACCATGAGATGTGGGGGGACCACTAGACAGGTCCTTGGTCCTTAGGTCCCTGGTTCTTGGTCCGTCCGTTGGTCCCTGGTCCGTCCGTGCCGCTCAGCTCCGTCTCGCCTCACTGGCCGGCGGTGCGTATGATGCGGTCATGCGCATCGATCCGATAAAGCACCGCATCCTCGCAGTCGTGTGCGCGGCCGTGCTGGCGGCCGCGACGCTGGCATCACCCGTCGGCTCGCAAAGCCTGCCTGACGACGCGCACTTGAAGCCGCTGCGTGAGTACATCAAGATGAGCTGGTCGACGCTCACTCGGTCCAACCGCGATCTGCTCAAGGCGCTCCCGGATCCGAAGATGCCGCGTAAACCCGGCGAGCCGTGGCTGCTCTACATCTCGCAGCAGGAATCGCGCACACGCGTGCAGGACGAGCTGACGCGTGAACTGGGCGCCGACGCGATGAAGCAAATCGAGATTCGTTCGCTGCCGCGCGATGTGCTGTCGATCCGTGAGCACGGCCTGCTCTACCTCCCTCGACCGTATGTCGTGCCGGGCGGGCGCTTCAACGAGATGTACGGCTGGGACAGCTACTTCATCCAGGTCGGGTTGCTTCACGACGGCGAGATCGGCCGCGCGCGCGACATGGTCGAGAACTTTCTCTACGAGGTCGTTCACTACGGCACCATCCTCAACGCGAACCGCACGTACTACCTGTCGCGATCGCAGCCGCCGTTTCTGACGCGGATGATCCTGGAGCTGTACGAACGGACCGGCGACACCGCCTGGCTGCGAAGCACGGTCCCGGCGATCGAACGCTACTATCGCTTCTGGACGACCCAGCCGCACGCCATCCCTGACGTTGGTTTGTCCCGCTACTTCGATCGCGGCGCTGGTCCGGCGCCCGAGGTGCTGGCGGACGAGAAGGACGAGCGTGGGCTCACCCACTACGATCGCGCGCGCGATTATTACCGCACACACGAGGTCACCGACTACGACGAAGCGCTCTACTACGACAGCCGCCGCGACCGCCTCACCGACCTCTTCTACAAGGGGGATCGCTCGATGCGCGAGTCGGGATTCGATCCCTCCAGCCGATTTGGCGCGATGAATGTCGATGTCATTCACTACGCACCGGTCTGCCTGAACACCCTGCTCTACATCATGGAGGACGACACGGCTCGGATCATGAACACGTTGGGCGACACATCAGCGGCGGCGGCGTGGCAGCAGCGCGCGGCGGCGAGGCGCGACCTGGTCAACAAGATGATGTGGGACGAGCGGGAGGGCCTCTACTACGACTACAACGTGCGGACCCGGCAACTGCGTCGCTACGATTTCGCGACGACGTTCTTCCCGCTCTGGGCCGGGATCGCGTCGCCCGCCCAGGCCGCCCGCGTACGCGACAACCTGAAGCGCTTCGAAGCGCCCGGTGGTCTTCTGACGAGTACCGAGGTCACCGGCAATCAATGGGACGCGCCGTTCGGCTGGGCGCCGCTGCAGATGGTTGCCGTCGACGGGCTCCGGCGCTACGGGTTCCACGACGATGCCAATCGCATCGCCGCGAAGTTCGTGTCGCTGGTGGTCAAGGAGTTCGACGAGCACGGCACGATCGTCGAGAAGTACGACGTCCGCCGGCGTGAGTCCGATGTCGCCGCCGACATCAAGTTCGGATACAGCGCGAATCAGATTGGCTTCGGCTGGACCAACGGCGCGGTGCTCGACCTGCTCGCTAGCGGAACGACTTCCGGACGGTGACGAGCTTGACCGGCGTCTCGGCATAGTCGTCGATCTGCACACCGGTCGCCCCACCAGGTCTCACGCGCGCGGCCGCCGCCATCGTGCCAGTGCCCAGGCCGATTGAATCGACCTCGAGTTGAATGACCGCGACCTCGAATCCTTTGCGCGGCTTGGCGTCGACGTCGCCACCGCCAACGAAGAAGAGCGGCGATTCGGTGACGATAGAGATCGTGCGTCCCTTCTCGGTTGGCTGCTGGCGAGCCCAGCGCACGGCAACCTTCCGTCCGGCCATCTCGACGTAGCCGACTTGCGGCGCGCTGCGCAGTGCGGGAAGGAATCCTGGAAACCCGCCGATGCGAAGGGCTTCCTGAATCGCCGTGCGGTCGCTCTCGGCGGTGTACTGGTCGATCTGGATGGTCACCTGCGCCGATGAACCGGCCTCTTTGCCCACGACTTGTGCATTGGCGGTGAACGTCTCGGGTGGCTTGATCTCCGTCTGGGCCAGCACCACGCCGGTCATGAGCGTGATCATCCCGATCCAGACGTGCAGCGTGCTCGCGCCTCGTGGCATAAGTCGGCTCCTGCTCAGCCTCTTACAACCTGCATTCCGCATGCGGCGCACCGCAATTTACTCGTGAATCTTCGCGAACTGGAGCCAGGTCGACTCTTCGGACCGGCGACGGCCACGACATGCCGTGGCGGCTTCGCCCCACCACGGCGTCGGCTCTCAGCCGCGGTAGGGCGTGTCCGAGCGGGGTGCGTTCGGCAGTTGTTGATCGAGCGACTCCCGGTACCGCAGACAGCCACGCAGGAAGACCGGCCACGCCGGAACCGTTGGGAGTGGATCGGTTTTGTCGGGCAAGAGTGCCCACAAATCGGGGTGATGCCAACAAAGTTCGTGAAGCGTGCTATCGCGATGAGCGCGGATGCCCGCGCGAAGCTTCTTCACCTCGGCGATCAGATCGTTCGCCGACATGCGGTCGAGATCCTCGTCCATGATGCCTCCACGTACCAGTGCATCATGACCGGGCCACGCCGATCGAGGTCATCCGCGTTTTCGAGAATGTCGAGGTAAGACCGAGACACCGAGGATCTTGCAGTTCCTCGATGCCTCGGTGCCTCGCGGGCGCCGCCGCAGTGAGCGCGCGCTAGAAGTTGAACGTGACGTGCACACGCGCGAGACGCGGTGCTGCGATCGCGGTCGGCGTCAGCCAGGCGGCGCCGTTCGTCCTGTACTCGTACGTCTGCTGATACGCGGTCGTGACGTTCGAGTTGAACAGGTTGTAGAGGTCCACGCCGACATCGGTGCGGCTGCCGCCGAACCTGAGGATCTTCGCGAACCGCATGTCCACGATGTTCGTGCGCTCCAGCGTGTAGAGCTCCCCGGGCTTGAGCAGGTTCACTGTCGTCGTTCCGCTCGCGAGCGCGTTGGCCGGCAGGCGGCCGAGCGCGTCCTGGATGACGGTGTTCGGCACGACGTAGTTCGCGGCCAGCGAGAGGCCGCTGGTCGCCACGCCGCCGCCTGGTATGGCCTCAAGCGACCGGATGCTGGCGCTGACCAGCACGCCGACCTTCGGCAACGTGTAGGACGCGAGGCCCCTGAACACCGTGGTCCAGTTTTCCGTGACGTCGCAGGAGTCGACACTCGCAGTGCCGAGCAACTCGGGCAGCGCGCTCGTGACATTGCAAGTGTCGCGGACCGCGCGACCCGTGCTCGTCCCACCCTGAATCGTCAGGCCGTTGGCCAGACGCGCCGTGCCGGTGAAATCGAAGCCGTGCCAGTAGGCCGTGCGCGCATCGCCGTAGTCTTTCTCGCTCGTCATGTAGTTCTGCTGGCCGCGCGCGTTCGCTGCCGGCGTGATCGCCACGAACGACGCCATCTCACCGGTCCCTGGCAGATGCTCGTGCTCGGGAATGGGCAGCGAATACACGTCGTAATCTGAGGCGGTCGTGAGCACGTTGTCGGTCACGAAGAAGTTCCCCCACCACCGGCGGTTGTAACCAGCCTCGACGGACACGCGCGGAATGAGCTCGTGCTGCACTGACGCCCCGAACTGCCAGTCGTTGGGACGCACGCCCCAGCCGCCAAGGATGTCAGGGTTGACGGTCGTGCTGTTCGGGTTGGCGTTGCCGAAGTTCAGCTGCGAACCGCCGAGCGACGCACACAAGTCACCGCCGGTCGCGAGGTTGTTCTGTTGCGCAGGATTCAACAGATCGCAATCGACGGCGAAGTTGCGATTACCGTCGGTCCAGCCGCGCGCCGGCACGCCCCCGGAACCGACACGCGTGATGATGCGCGCCGCGGGGTTGTTCGAGCTGTAGACGGTGTCGCCGGTGGCTGCTTCGAGATACTTCCCGCCCTGAAACTTGAGCGCGGTCCTGCCGTTCCCGAAGACATCGTAGGAAAGGCCAAACCGCGGCGTGATGTCGTTGTAGCCTCGCACGCTGACTGTCTTCTCGAACGTGATCGGGTTCGGGTTGAACCGCGAAGTCTGCGTCGTGCCATTCCCATCCGCCGGCGCCCAGCTCCACGCCCGGTCGTAGCGAAGCCCGCCCTGCAGCGTCAAACGGCCCATCGTCCACTGATCCTGGGCGTAGAACGACATCGTCTGCGTGTTGTCGTGTTGATCCCAGCGCGGCGACAGGAAGTACGACACGTTGGTGGGACAGAGGCGGTTGCCGCCCTGCACCGTGCACGGTGTCGTCACCGGCGCACTCGAGTTGAAGGTGTACCGCAGCTGCTGGTGGTTCGGCACACGTCCATTGCGCACGTCGACGAACGAGCCCATGTAACCGACCTTCAGGTTGTGCGCGCCCGTGACATAGGACACGGCAGCCCGCCATGAGGTGTTGAGCGCATCGTTGTCGTTGAAACCGAAGTCGAGCGGATCGAAGACGCCGCGATACGAGAAGTTCGGGCGCCCGTAGATACCCGTCGTCTCCGTGACCGGGATGAGATCCATCAACCCATCCGGCGCCGCCATGCCAAACCGCGCGTACCCGTACTGGAATCGCGAGTAGCCCGCTTCGATCAACGTGCGGCTGCTGACCGGCGACGAGTAGGTGGCCTGGGTCGTGTTGTACGGGAAGTCGTGGTAGCCCGGGAACGTTTCCGGTGAAACCGTGTCGGGGCCGAAGGTGCGGCCCGAAGCGATCCAGTCACCGCCTGCCTGACGGCAGCCGTCGCCGCCTTCTCGCAACGTCGATCCGCCGCAACGACGCTGATAGTCGTGCGAGAACATCACACGATTGCGTGGTGTGACCTGCGCGGTCACGCGCGCGGCGATGATCTTCCTGGCCTCGGCCTGGCGTGACTCGACGGACTGATCGAGCGACGGATCCCAATGCGAGGCATCGCCGGCAAAGCGATTCGCAAAGATCCCGTCGATCACCGAGGCGTTGGCCCAGGCGCGCACGTTGGCGAAGAACCACAGACGGTCGCGCTTGATCGGACCACCCATGCTGAAGCTGGTGTCCCAGTTCGTGCGCAGCGTCGGAGGCTGCGTAATGCCCAGGGCTCGAAGCTCGTCGTCCACGTTGTTCGCCGCTGCCCAGTCCCCGGACGTGCTGTAGAAGGCCGAGCCGCTGAAGTTGTTGCCGCCCGACTTCGGGACGATGTTGATGCTCGGTCCGCCGGTCTCGGCCTCGGCCAGGCCGCCCGAGATCAGCACCTGCATTTCCTCTGCGTTCGCGGTGTCATACGTGACGTCCGACACACCGCCGCCGCCGAAGGGCGCCGCAACGGTGAGGCCGTTGCTCATGACACGCCCTTCGCCGCTGGCGCCACCGTGAGTACTGAAGAACGTCATCGTAGGAGTCGTCGGCGCCGTGGTCGCGTTGGCACCCGCGACGCCACCGGTGTTCAGCGCCGGAACGGCCGCGAGAGCGGAACCATAGCCGCGCGACGCCGGAAGCGTGCTCAGCACCTCGTTGTCCAGGACGACCTCTCGTCGCACCGACTGCGTGTCGACCAGGGGCGACTCGCCCGTCACGGTGACCGTCTCTTCCACCGTGCCAACGCGCAGCTCGGCGTTCACCGTCATGACGCCGGAACCCGACACCGCAAGGCCATCCCTCTTCACGGTCGAGAAGCCGGGGAGCGTGAAGGTGACGACATAGCTGCCCGGGGGCAGATCGGTAATGCGGAACTGGCCGGTACCGTCGCTGACGACGCTACGGGCTTTTTCGATGAGTGCGGGGCTTGATGCCTCGACTGTGACCCCCGGAAGTACGGCGGCTGATGTGTCTCGAACAACTCCAGCGATGGTGGCCTGTGCCAATGCCAGGCTGGGCATCAGCAGGATGGCAGCACCCGCTGCCACGACTTTCACGACTCGGAGCATTTGCGATCCTCCTCGAACCCTGACGCGACGCGGCGCGGTTTCTATGTGACTTTCGACGGAGTGCCTATGGACTCGAACCAGCCAACGGCTTTGACGCCGATATCTGCCAAGCCGTTGGCTGGTTGGCAGTGTCCCTGGGGCGCGCAAAGCGCGCCCGGACCGCTATGCGAGTCAGAACCCGTACGAATTCAGCCAACGAGCCGCATTGCGGTCCTATTTCGCAGAGCGAAGGCTACCACAGCCCGCCCTGCCACCGCAGACCGGGCGGCGTGGTGGGAGGAAAGGGGTCAGGGCGTCGTGGGTAGGCGGCGACGGGCTTATACACCTGCTCGCTGTTCCGCCTGCCACCTTCCGTGCAGCTCACGAACGACGGCGATGGCCTCGTCCGCCGTCTCGAGACACTGCGGAATCTTCAGGTCCTCCGGGTTGGCCAGATGCAGTCGCGGGTCGAGCATGCTTGTCGATGCCCAGTCGACGAGCCCCTTCCACATCTTCCCGACGAGAATCAGCGGGACGTTGTTCACGTGCCGCACCTGAAGCAGTTGCCAAATCATCAGCATCTCGAGCACGGTGCCGATCCCGCCCGGCACGACGATGAAGGCGTCGGACGCGATCACGAAATGGTGAAGCCGCGTGAAGAACGTCTTGTGCTCGAATGCCTGTTCGACAAAAGGATTGACGTCCTGTTCGAAGGGCAGCTCGACCCGGATTCCCACCGAACCGAGGGCGCCGCCGGCACTGGTCGCGCCCTCGTTGGCCGCCTGCATCAAGCCTGGGCCGCCGCCGGTGACGATGTCACACCCCATGGCGGCAAACGCGGCGGCAGCACGCTTGACTTCCTCGTACACGAACGTGCCTGGCTCGGCGCGCGCCGAGCCGAAGATGGCGACGCGGTAGCGCTCCCGTTTCGACGGCCGGAGTCTCGTGAGGTCGTTGACCACTTCCCAGAGATTCATGATGGTCGTGGCCAGAATCTCCTTCACGCCCTCTTCGTCGGCCAGACTCACGACGCGTGATCGATCGGCGCTGTCCTGCGAACTCGACATCCTGGACTCCTTATCCTGTGAAAGTGCGATCGGCGCCCGCCGATCAGACGTTGTCGCCCTCGGTGGAGCTTCGCCGGCGGCGCCTGGCCGCGCTCGCTCCCCACTGCCACTCGAGAATGCGTGGATCGTCCTCGCCCCGCTGGGTGATGTACTCGCGATGGTCGATGAGCGCGTCCCGAATGGCTTGCTTGACGTACGCCGCGCGCGAGCCGAGCACGGGGACACGGTCGATCACGTCACCAACCAGGTGAAAGCGATCGAGCTCGTTCAGCACGCACATGTCGAACGGCGTGGTGGTCGTCCCTTCCTCCTGGTAGCCACGCACATGGAAGTTGGCGTGGTTGGTGCGCTTGTAGACCAGCCGGTGAATGAGCCACGGATAGCCGTGGAACGCGAAGACGACCGGCCGATCCCTGGTGAACAACACGTCGAAATCGTGATCGCTCAGTCCCGACGGGTGCTGCGACCGGGACTGCAGCGTCATGAGATCGACCACGTTGACGACGCGCACCTTGATTTCCGGGACGTGCCGGCGCAGAAGATCGACGGCGGCGAGCGTCTCGAGCGTCGGCACATCCCCACAGCACGCCATGACGACATCAGGCTCGTGGCCACGATCGTTGCTCGCCCACTCCCAGATGCCGATCCCCGCTTCGCAGTGTTTGATCGCCTGGTCCATCGTCAGCCACTGCGGCCCCGGCTGTTTGCCCGCGACGATGACGTTCACGAGGTCCCGGCTGCGCAGGCAGCGATCGGTCACGTGCAGCAGGCAGTTGGCATCCGGCGGCAGATACACCCGGATGATCTCGGCCTTCTTGTTGACGACGTGATCGATGAAGCCTGGATCCTGGTGGCTGAACCCGTTGTGATCCTGGCGCCAGACGTGGCTCGACAGCAGGTAGTTGAGCGAGGCGATCGGGCGGCGCCACCCGATGTGACCGCACACCTTGAGCCACTTCGCGTGCTGATTGAACATCGAATCGACGATGTGGATGAAGGCTTCGTAGCAGTTGAAGAAGCCGTGGCGGCCGGTCAAGAGATACCCTTCGAGCCATCCCTGGCACTGGTGCTCGGAGAGCATTTCCATGATGCGGCCATCGGGGGACACATGATCGTCAATCGGGAGAATCTCGCCGACGAACCCGCGACCAGTGACCGAGAAGAGATCCTGCCAGCGGTTCGAAGCATTCTCGTCGGGGCTGAACACCCGGAAATTGCGTGACTCCAGGTTCCGCTTCATGACCGCGGCGAGATACCGGCCCTGGACGCGCGTGGACTCGGCAGTCGCCCTGCCCGGCGAGAGTACGTCTACGGCGAAGTTCCGGAAGGAAGGGAGCTTCAGATCCTTGAGCAGCACGCCACCGTTGGCGTGCGGGTTCGCACCCATTCGTCGATCGCCTTGCGGGGCCAGCGCGGCGATCTCGGGAAGCAGCCGCCCTTCCTCGTCAAACAGCTGCTCCGGGGCATAGCTCTTCAACCAGCCTTCGAGCACCTTCACGTGAGCGCCCGAGCTCATGTCGCCCATCGGTACCTGATGCGAGCGCCAGTAGCCTTCGCACAGCTTGCCATCGATGGTCCGTGGGCACGTCCACCCTTTCGGCGACCGCAGCACAATCATCGGCCAACACGGACGCGTCGCGAAACCGGCGCTCCTCGCCTGTTGCTGAATGCGCTGAATCTCCGCGACGACGGCGTCCAGGGTCGAGGCCATCTGCTGGTGCATGTCCGCCGGTTCGCTGCCCTCGACGTAGTGCGGCGCGTAGCCGTACCCGCGCAGCAGTTGATCGAGCTCCACGTGCGGAATGCGTGCGAGCACCGTCGGGTTCGCGATCTTGTAGCCATTGAGGTGCAGGATCGGCAGCACCGCGCCGTCGTGAACCGGGTTCAGGAATTTGTTGGAGTGCCAGCTCGTAGCGAGCGCTCCTGTTTCCGCTTCGCCATCGCCTATCACGCACGCCACGATCAGATCGGGATTGTCGAATGCCGCGCCATACGCGTGCGACAAGGCATAGCCCAGCTCACCGCCTTCGTGAATCGATCCGGGCGTCTCCGGCGCGACGTGACTCGGGATGCCACCGGGGAACGAGAACTGCTTGAACAGCCGCTTCATCCCCTCTTCGTCCTGGGAGATGTTTGGGTACACCTCGGTGTAGGTCCCCTCTAGATAGACATTGGCCACGAGCGCGGGGCCGCCATGACCGGGTCCGGCAACGTACACGACGCTCAGATCGTGAGCCTTGATGATCCGATTCAGATGCGCGTAGATGAAGTTCAGGCCGGGCGTCGTGCCCCAGTGGCCAAGCAGCCGTGGCTTGATGTGCGAGATGTCGAGCTTCTTGCGCAGCAACGGGTTGTCGAGCAGATAGATCTGGCCGACCGACAGGTAGTTGGCGGCGCGCCAGTACGCATCGATCAATTGCAGCTGCTCACCGCCGGTCCTGTGGTCGGTTGCGGGTACAGCGCGTCTCGGCTGCCTGCGCGTCGAACGTGGCGTCATGACCAGAGTCTCCGGAACAGCACGCGCGTCAGAACTGGATCGTTTCGCGATAATCCGGCGTCTCCGACGGGAGCCCGAATCGCTCCTGGATGCGTGCCCGAAGCGCGTTCCGCTGGCCGTCTTCGCCGTGGGTGAGAATGACGCGCGGACGCGACGAGGCCAGCGAGCCGAACCAGTTGAGGAGGTCCGATTGACCGGCGTGTCCACTGAGTCCGCCAAAGATGTGTGTCTTCGCGCGCACCGGTACGAGGCGCCCGGCGATCCGCACGGATGCCTCACCATCCACCAGCTTGCGGCCGAGCGACCCTCTCGATTGGTAGCCGACCATGAGGACGAGCGTCGTGGGATCCCCGAGATGATTCTGCAGGTGAGTCAGGATGCGGCCGCCGGTACACATCCCGGCTCCCGCCAGCACCATGAACGGCCCCTGTCGCTTGGCGATGGCCATCGAGTCCACGGCTTTTTGACAGGCCTGTGCCGTCCGCAGATGAGCGGCCAGCTCGCCGGACCGACGCATGGCCAACGCTTCTTCATCGAAGAGTTCCGTGTGCGAACGGTAGATCTCGGTCGCGCGAATGGCCATCGGGCTGTCGAGGAAGATCGGGAACGGCTTCAACGTCTTGCGCTTGAACGCGCCGGCGAGCAGGTAGAGCAGGATCTGGGAACGGCCGATGGCAAAGGTCGGCACGAGGACTCGTCCCCCTTGCTCCACAGTCGCCTTGATTGCCTCGCGTGCGGCGACGGCCGTCTCGGCCAGAAGTGGATGATCCTTGTCGCCGTATGTCGATTCGATGAACACGAGATCGGCACGTTTGAAGGGAACCGGGTCGCGATGGAGCGGCGCGTTGCGCGGACCCAGATCACCCGAGAACACCACAACTTTCTGGCTGCCACCCTCCTCGACGGTCACCTCCAGGCTCGCCGAGCCGAGGATGTGCCCGGCTTCGACGGCGCGCACGCTGATTCCCCGCGCGACCGTCGTCGGCCTGTCGTACTGCAAGGGCTTGAAGAGCCCCTGCAACCGATCGACTTCACGCCTGGTGTAGAGCGGCTCGATGGCCGGCTGCCCCTCGGCTCGCCGCCGGTTCTGACGCTTGGCGTCCTCCATCTGCAGGTAGGCCGAGTCCTGAAGAATCAGATCGGTCAGCCTGATCGTCGCGGGCGTGGCGTAGATCGGTCCTTGATACCCGAAACGGCTGAGCAGCGGCAGGCGGCCCGTGTGATCGAGATGCGCGTGCGTGAGCACGACCGAGTCGAGTTGTCGCATCGCCGCTGCGGTCGGCAGCCGGTTGGAGTTTTCGAGCTTCTTGCTGCCCTGGAAGAGTCCGCAATCGATCAGAACATTGGCGTCCCTGGTCTGGAGCACGTACGCCGAACCGGTCACTTCACCGCCGGCCGCGCCGAGCAGCGTAATCTTCATGGACATCCGCCCCTTCTCGAGTCACAGCTCGAATGTGTCTTGCTCCTTCTTTCTCCACTGTTGCAGTTACCGCGAGGATGTGTAGCGCATAGCCGACTTATCAGGACGCGATATGCGCGGCCGTTTCGGCGAGCCGGGTCGCGTACCCCATCTCGTTGTCGTACCAGGCTGCCACTGACAGCAACTCGCCCTGAATCGCAGTGAGCGGGAGATCGACAATCGATGAATGCGGATCGCCGACGATCCGCGACGATGCCCACTCGCCTTCGAGAACGGACATGACACCCTTCAGGGGCGCTACGGCAGCCGCCTTGCGGAATGCATCGTTGACGGCTTCCACGGTCGCGGGGCGCTCGGTGAGCAGATTCAGCTCGGCGATGCTGCCGGTTCGTGTGGGGACGCGATAGGCTTTGCCGGAGATCTTGAGATCTTTCCAGATGAACGCGAGCGCCCGCGCCGCCCCGGACGAAGACGGGATGATGTTTTCCGTCGCCGCCCACGAATCGCGGCGATCCTTCATCGGCTGGTCGGTCAACGCCTGCGTGTTGGTGTAGGCATGGATGGTCGAGAACAGGCCGTATCGGATGCCGAAGTTCTCGATCACAACCTTGACCACCGGGGCCAGCGCGTTGGTGGTGCAACTCGCCAGGCTGACGATCTTGTGCGTGTCGCGATCGAACGTCTCGAGGTTGATGCCCGGCAGGAGCACGGCGTCGCAATCTTCCCGCTTCTTGCTGGGTGCGCTTATCAGCACGCGCCTGGCGCCGGCATCGAGGTGCGCCTGCGCGCCTGGACGCGTGGATGCGCGGCCCGTGCAGTCGATGACCAGGTCAACGCCGAGAGCCTTCCAGTCCGGCAGTGCTTTCGTCGAGTCGAAGTACGGGATCTGGCGACCGCCAACGACGAAGCAGCTGTCCTTCGTCGAGACGCTCTCTGACCAGCGCCCGTAGTTGGAGTCCACCTCGAACAGCGCCGCCAGGGTCGCGACATCCTTGATATCGGAGATCGACACTGGGACGAACAAGTTGTCCTTGAGTGCCACCCTCATCAACGAGCGGCCGATGCGACCAAAACCGTGAATTGCGATCCTCGCCATGACCCTTCCCTTTCGTGATGCCGTCTCTTCGCCCCGCCTACCGGCGTCGCCAACTCATGACAGATTCAGCGAGGCCATCGCCTCGCGCAACACCGCCGCACTCCGCCGCAGCCCCTCGCGTTCCGTCGCGTCGAGAGCCAGTGGTATGGTGACCTGCACTCCCTGGCCATCGACGAGATGCGGCAGCGCCAGCGTGACGCCTTCGTAGTCCGGCACGCCAGAGATGCGCGAGCAGACGGTGAGGATGGCGCGCTGGTCGTGCAACAGGACGTCCACGATCCGCGCGACCGCGCTGCCAATGCCGTAGTACGTCGCGCCCTTGCCGGCAATGATCTGGTACGCGGCTCGACGGACGTTCTGGTCGATCTCCTGTCGCTCTGCTGTGGCGAGCGGTGTGCCGTGAACGGCGACGAAATCGTCCAGGCTCAGCCCCGCGATCGTGGCCTGCGACCAGACCAGCACCTCCGAATCGCCGTGCTCGCCGATCACGTAGGCATGCACGTGCTGCGGATCCACCTCGAAGTGCCGCCCCAGCAGCGAACGGAATCTCGCGGTGTCCAGCGTCGTGCCCGACCCGAACACGCGGGTGTGCGGCACGCCGAACTCTGCGGCAAAGTGCGCGGCCAGCTGCGTCATGACATCCACGGGATTGGTGACGACGAGCAGCACGGCGGCGGGCGCCACCCGGAGCACCGATGGGACGATCTGACGGAAGACATCCGCGTTGCGCTGCAGCAGTTGCAGGCGCGTTTCACCCGGCTTCTGCGCCACGCCGCCGGCGATGACCACGACGCGCGCTCCGTCGAGATCGGCGTACTCACCCGCTCGTACGGTCAACGGATGGGCAAACGGCACGGCGTGATTGATGTCGTTGGCCTCGGCCTCGGCACGCGCGCGATTCACGTCCACCAGGACAATCTCGCGCCCCACGCCGCTCATCACGAGGGCGTAAGCCGAGGTCGCTCCGACCATCCCGCAGCCGACAATCCCGATCTTCATCCTGAACGCGCTGCGTTACGCAAGGTCAGTACCCGCCGCAGACAAGCAAGCTCTTTGCAAGTAGGTCGAAAGACGGGCCAATAGAGCGGCGTTTGGCGGGGAAACGTCGCGGTTTACTGGAGCACCTCCGAAAGAATGGAGGTTTGCTCGATGGAGGTCTCCGATGCCGGTCGTTGACTACGGGCAGTACTGCGAGATGCTCGATCGCGCGCGGAAGGGAAGGTTCGCCTACCCGGCCGTCAACGTCACGTCGCTGACCACGGCCAATGCCGTACTGAAGGGGCTGGCCGACAGCAAAAGCGACGGGATCATCCAGGTGTCGACCGGGGGTGGCGCGTTCGCTTCTGGTGCCGCAGTGAAAGACATGGCCCTTGGCGCGATCTCGATTGCCGAGCACGTTCACCGGGTGGCGGCGCGATATCCGATCTACGTGGCGCTCCACACCGATCATTGCCAGGCCGACAAGCTGGACACGTTCGTCAAGCCGCTCGTCGAGGAGACCGAGCGGCGGCGGGCCGCAGGCCAACCCAACCTGTTCAACGGACACATGTTCGACGGCAGCGCATTGTCGCTCAAAGAGAACCTCGACATCGCGGTGAAGCTGTTCGAACGGTTCACCAGGAGCGACCTGATCCTCGAGATCGAAGTTGGCGTGGTGGGTGGTGAGGAGGACGGCGTCAAGGCAAGCGCGGCCGCGAAGCTCTACACGACGCCCGAGGACACCCTGGAGGTCGCGCGGCAGCTGCGGATCGTATCAGGCGCGCCCTATCTGCTCGCCGCAACGTTCGGTAACGTGCACGGCGTGTACAAGCCGGGCCACGTCAAGCTGAAACCGTCCATCCTGAAGGACTGCCAGGAGGCTGTCGTGGCCAGGCACGGCGAGCAGGCGCGGTTCCATCTCGTCTTCCACGGCGGATCAGGATCGGAGCTGCGCGACATCCACGAGGCGCTGGACTACGGCGTGGTGAAGATGAACATCGACACCGACATGCAGTACGCGTTCACGCGTGCCATGGCAGACCACTTCTTCAAGAACTATGACGGCGTTCTCAAAGTGGATGGGGACGTCGGCAACAAGAAGGCCTACGATCCGCGCCCCTACATGACGCGGGGCGAGAATGCGATGGCCGCTCGTGTCGTGCAGGCAACAACGGAACTGCGGTCCGCTGGGACGACGATGATGAATTGAGTGATTTCACCCACGGCGATGAGCCAGGTTCGCGAGGCGCGCACCAATCAGGAGGCCGAGCGCGATCGCGCCGATCACGAACACGGACTTGAACGAGAGCGCCAGCGTCGTCGAAGCAAGCATCGGGTCGACTGCCGTGTCGGCGGCTGCCAGGCGGATGGCGCCGGCGATGCTCTGGTAGATGAAGACGCCCGGCATCATGGGGACTGCCCCGGCAAACGCAAGCGCAGAGAACGGCAGGTGCTGGCGTTCGGCGGCCACGCTCGCGATCACCCCGACGGCCAGGCACCCGAATAACGTGGCGAGTTCCACACCCATGTAGTCGAGACACACATAGCGGAGACCGTGACCAACCACGCCGCAGAGAATCGACACCCACAGCACGCGCCACGGCGCGTTGTAGAACGCACCAAACCCGCACGCAGCGACGCCGGCGAGTGCGGCATCCAGCGGTAATGTGAGCGGCGTGGCCTCGGATGGCATCGTCGAGACGGTGGCGGGACCAAGCGTGACCCAGGCGCCGAGAGCCACGCCGAGTGCCGTCGCGATGAGGACACCCATGGCGAGACCCAACCGGCAGACGCCCGTCTGCATGTGGTTCTCCAACATGTCGTACACGCCGTTGATGAGATGCGGGCCCGGCACCAGCATCAGTGCCGGAACGATCAGGCAGAGGCCCGGCGTCTCCGTCCAGCCCTGGCGGATGGCGAGGCCTCCAAGTGCCGCCCCGATCAGTCCTGCCGCGAAGGGCTGCGCAAAGAGCACGACC
>JALDXQ010000130.1:0-20851 GCA_032156805.1 Acidobacteriota bacterium | reverse complement strand
CCGTCCGGCGCCACCCGCGAGCAGTAATTTCGCCCCGCACTTTGAAGACTCTCGCGACGTCAGTTGTATTAGTGGTGATCGCAGGCGGCATGGCGCTCGCGCAGCGCGACGGAGGTCCACCGCGCCCGCCAGCAACGCCGAGGGCAGCCGCACCCATCGACTTCACCGGCCAGTGGGTATCGGTCGTGACCGAAGACTGGCGGTGGCGAATGGTGGTGCCGCGCAAGGGCGATTACTCCAGCGTGCCGCTCAACGCAGAGGGACGCAAGGTAGCCGACACGTGGGATCCTGCGAAGATGTCAGCCGATGGGTGCAAGCCCTACGGCGCCGCAGGTGTCATGCGCGCACCTGGACGCATTCGCGTCGCGTGGGAGAACGACACGACGCTCAAGATCGAGACCGACGCCGGACAGCAGACGCGGTTGCTGCATTTCGACGCCTCGGAAAAGTCGAACCGGCGAACGTGGCAGGGTATCGCGACGGCCGAATGGCAACGCATCCGGCAACCGGGCGGGCTTGGCGTGAGCCTGCAGACGGCGCCCGATCGTATGGGCTCGCTCAAGGTCGTGACCACCAATCTGCGCGCAGGCTATCTTCGCAGGAACGGCGTGCCGTACAGCGAAGATGCCGTGGTCACCGAGTACTTCGATCGGGTCACTGCGTACGACAACGACTGGCTCGTGGTCCTTGCGGTTGTCGAGGACCCGCGGTATCTCAATCAGCCGTTCATCACGAGCACCCACTTCAAGCGGGAGGCCGATGCATCAAAGTGGGCGCCAACACCGTGCGAGTAGCCCGGAGACTGCCTGATATCAGGTGCGGTCGTACGTGGCGGCCATGACGGACAGACTGCTCAGGACGGTGCGCGTGAGCTGGCCGGGTTGCAATCGCCACCGCCAGTTACCGCTGGCGATGCCGGGGCGATTGAACCGCGCCTCACTGCCGAGACCGAGGAGATCCTGCGCCGGCACGATCGCGGTGTCGGCCACCGAGCCCATGACCGCGCGGATGAATTGCCAGTGGACCTGTCTTCCGTCGTCGAAACCCAGGTAGCGCCGGGTGTGCGCGCGTTCCTCCTCGATTTCGGCCTCCGAGCGCGTGCTGTGTCCGACGTCGCCGGTCCACCAGCCGACGGTCGTATCGTTGTCGTGGGTGCCCGTGTACACCGCGAGGTTGCGAGCGTAGTTGTGGGGCTGGAACGTCGGTGCTTGCGGGTCGGTGCCGAAGGCGAATTGGAGGATGGCCATTCCGGGAAAGCCGAAGCGTTCCCGCAGCGCTTCGACTTCGGGTGTGATCACCCCAAGGTTCTCGGCGACGAACGGCAGCTGCTCGAGGCCGAGCGCCCGTTGTACCGCATCGAACAACGCTGCGCCGGGTCCTTTCACCCAACGGCCGTCGATGGCGGTCGTCGCCCGTGCCGGCACCTCCCACGACGCCTCGAAGCCACGGAAGTGATCGATGCGGACGCGATCGACCAGCGCGAGCAGCGAACGGAAGCGATCGATCCACCAGGCGTAGCCGGTCTCACGAAGTGCGTCCCAGCGATAGTGCGGATTCCCCCAGAGCTGACCGGTGGCGCTGAAATAGTCCGGCGGCACCCCGGTCAGCTCGGTAGGCTCGCCATTGGCGTCGAGCTTGAACAGTTCCCGTCGCGCCCACACGTCCGCACTGTCGTGCGCGACGAAGATCGGCAGGTCCCCCATGATTTCGATCGAGCGCGCGTGACACTGCTCGCGCACGCGCCGCCAGTGATCGAAGAAGAGAAACTGTGTCAGCTTGTGCGTGCGAATCTCTCGCTCGCATCGCTTCGTCCACGCCGCGACCGCGGCCGGTTCGCGCCGGGCGATGTCCGCAGACCATGTCGTCCACGGCCGCTGGTCGTGCGCATCCTTGACGGCCATGAACAGCGCGTAATCGTTCAGCCAGTCCGCGTGTGTGGCGCAGAAACGGTCGAACCGGTCGCGCGTCGCGCTCGATCCCGACGCCTCGAACCGCTTCATCACGCGCGGCCAGAGGGCGTGGCGATGCGCAATCACCGCAGAGAAGTCGATAGTCGCTGACGGCGCGAATGGCTGGCCGATGTCGGACGAATCGAGCCAACCGTCTTCGACCAGTTGCTCCGGGCTGATCAGAAGCGGGTTCCCGGCAAACGCCGAGAAGCACTGATACGGCGAATCGCCATATCCGGTCGGCCCGAGCGGCAGGACTTGCCATATGCGCTGACGTCCGGACGCCAGCAGATCGATGAACTCGAATGCCGCGGGCCCGAGGTCACCAAGGCCGTAGCGCCCGGGCAACGATGTCGGGTGCAGGAGCACGCCACTTGTACGAGGAAACGACATAAGAGCTGTGCCGTAGGGACCGTAGGGAGCGCCGGGGAGGGATCGTACACGGGCATTCGGTAAACTGCACCTGGCATGGCACACGAACACGGCAAGGAGGCCGCCGAACCTCGTATGAGCAGCTCAATTACTGCAGTGCCGAAAACCTCTGATCCGCTTTGGTACAAGGATGCGGTCATCTATCAACTGCACGTCAAGACGTTTGCCGACGGCAACGGGGATGGTGTCGGCGATTTCAAGGGCCTCACCGGGAAGCTCGGCTACCTGAGGGACCTCGGGCTCAATTGCCTGTGGTTGCTGCCGATGTACCCATCGCCCTTCCGAGACGATGGATATGACATTGCGGACTACCGCAGTATTCATCCGAGCTACGGCACACTGGACGATTTTGCTGAGTTTCTCGAAGCCGCCCACGCGCACCGATTACGAGTGGTTACCGAGTTGGTGCTCAACCACACTTCCGATCAGCACGCCTGGTTCAAGGAAGCGCGGCGCTCGCGCGACGATCCCCGGCGAGATTGGTACGTCTGGAGCGATACAGACGATCGCTATGCCGGAGTTCGGATCATCTTCGTTGACACGGAACGGTCGAACTGGGCCTGGGATGCCGACTCCAAGCAGTACTATTGGCATCGGTTCTTCAGCCATCAGCCCGATCTCAACTACGACAACCCACTGGTCCGCGAGGAGATGTGGAATGTCATGAAGTTCTGGCTCGACTTAGGGGTGGATGGCTTCCGCGTCGATGCCGTCCCTTACCTGATCGAGCGTGAGGGTACGTCGTGCGAGAACCTTCCCGAGACGCACGAGGTGCTGAAGTTTCTTCGCGCGCGCCTCAACGAACACTTCACCGACCGGATGTTGCTGGCTGAAGCCAATCAGTGGCCCGAAGATGTGCGTCATTACTTCGGCGATGGTGACGAGTTCCACATGGCGTTCCATTTTCCGCTGATGCCGCGCATCTTCATGGCCGTGCGGCTCGAGGACAGAAAACCACTCGTCGAGATCGTTGAACGCACGCCGGACATCCCCGACGCGTGCCAGTGGGGCATCTTCCTGCGCAACCACGACGAGCTGACGCTTGAAATGGTCACCGAGGTGGAGCGGGACTACATGTACGACGAATACGCGCGTGATCCGGTGGCCCGCATCAATGTCGGCATCCGACGACGGCTGGCGCCGCTGCTGGATGGCGACCGGCGGCGCATCGAGCTCATGAACGGGCTGCTCATGTCGTTGCCTGGCAGTCCAATCATCTACTACGGCGACGAGATCGGTATGGGCGACAACGTGTATCTGGGGGATCGCAATGGTGTCCGTACGCCAATGCAATGGAACGGCGGCTGGAACGCCGGCTTCTCCTCGGCGGACCCTGAACGACTTGCGCAGCCTCTGATCTCGAATCCTCTGTTCGGATACCAAATCGTCAATGTCGAGTCGCAGAAGCGTTCCGAGCACTCCCTGTTGAACTGGATGCGCCGTCTCATTACCGTGCGCCAGTCGACCCAGGTGTTCAGCCGCGGTTCGACAGTGTTCCTGAAGGCTTCGAACCACCGCGTGCTGGCCTTCTTCCGCGCGCTCGGCAAAGAACGGGTGCTGGTTGTCTTTAATCTCTCGAGCACCGCCCAAGCCGTCGAGCTCGATCTCAGCTCGCTGGCCGGAGCCGTGCCGATCGAGATGTTCGGAAGAAGTCTGTTTCCGCGAATAGGAACGCTCCCCTACTTGCTTACGATGGGACCCTATGCCTTCTATTGGTTCAGGCTCAGGCATCTCTAACCACTCGACTCTGTATGGAGGCAGGAGCCGTCGGTCGCGCGTTGTCTACACCCGGCGCGAGGAGCCCGCGAATGGTGGCGCGGTTCGCCGCCTCAGTCGAAGAGATCCCAGATTCGCCCGGGACTGAAGAACCAGGTTTCGCCGTTCCAGTCGTCCACGCCGTCGTTGTCGGTCGAGACGTACGTTCGGCCCGATGAAGTCACCGCGACGCCTTCGACCTTGTCTGTGATCCAGCCATGAGTGGCGCGCAGGTGGGGCAGCAGATCGTGGGTCGCTTTCTCGCTCGCACTGATCAAACCGTCCGCTGCCGCCCCTGACGGGACCCGGACCAGCGTCTTGAGGGCGGCGAAGTCGCCGGTGAGGTTGTCGCGCTCCACGAGCACGAGACCACCGTCCTGCAACATCGTGATTTCGGACAGTCCAGTCCATGCGGCGAGGGGCCGCAGCGGTGCGAGTTCCCACGAGACGAAGCTCCAGGTCTTCGCCTGCGGGTCGTAGATCCAGATGCGCGTGAAGTTCGGTTCGCCCAGCGCGTTGAAGCCGCCGGCATCGTCATCAAGCGCTTCGCACTCGGGCGTGGTGTAGTTCCAGCCGCGCTGCTGGGCGACCGCCAGGCGGTAGCGGTGCCCCGGTCCCGGGATCACGGTGATGCCTTCGAAGCCCGAACCGAGCGTTCGACGTGGAACAGCGCCGGTCGTTGCCGCACGGCAGGCGACGATTGCCGGCGGCAGTCCGATCTCTTTCAGCACGTTGCCGCGGAGGTCAACCTGGATCAGACGATTCGGAATCGAATCGCTTGCGTTGCCTTCGCTCGCGAGCCAAAGCGTAAAGTCGGGAGCGATCGCGATGCCCTCGAGGTCGTAGTCGAGGCTGGTCTCCCCGCCCCGTCTAATCGGCAACGAGTGGGTGACGACGGCCGGCTTGTCGGAGACATCGATCCGAAGGATGTTGGCGTTCGTGTACGCCGAATCCCAGATGGCAAGGACAGTGCTCGAATGCCACGGCACGGAAACCATACCCGAGAGCGCCGACCATGGAATCGGCGAGCCCCCTTCATCGTCGGACAGAATTTGCGGATACGCCGGCGCGCCACGTTTCAACTGGTAGATCATCACGGAGGAGCGGGCCGCAACACCTTCGAGATCCGTTTCGCCCGAGACCACGAGCAGATTCCGGCTCGGGATCGCGAGCAGCCCCTCGGGACCGAGCGGTCCCGGCAGGAGTTGGTCGAACTTCGGTCGCCCGGACGAATCGAGCGTGTAGACCGCGACGAAGCTCCCTCGCTCGCTGGCGACGAACAGGTAGTCCTCCGACCCGAAGCGGGCGTAGAGAACCGCCTCGGGCTCGCTGCCCTTGGCGTCAGACCGCCCTTCCGGGTAGTGACCGTGACGCACGGCGATCTGCTCGAGCGATCGGCCGCTGTCAAACGCGACCGTGCCGTTGCGACGGAAGACCGAGAAGCCACGGCTGCCGCCGAAGAGATCGCCCTCGTTTGCCGTGGCGAGCTGGAACTTCCCGCCCGGGCCGGGCACCCACGCAACCGCGTCCGGTTCTCGCAGCACGTCTGGAAGTACATCCGTGAGCGAGATCACACCGTCCTCTTCCGCGTCCACGCCCTTCAGCGTCACCGAGCCGGCGGGGAAGTGCTCCTTCACCCTCAATGTCTCGAGATCGACGATCACGATGTGATTGTTTTCCTGCAGGGTAACCACCACCTCATTGCGCAAGTTCACATCGACGAACTCCGGCTCGGGGTCTCCTGGAGCGTAGCTCGCCAGTCCGAGGAGGCTGACGTCGCGGCGCACCCATGCGCTCGGCAGACCCGCGAGACGGATCACGGCGAGGAACCCCGCTGGGTTCTGGGGCAGGACGCCGAGACCGCCGCCGCCGGCAACACACTCATCCTCGTCCGCCTCGGTGCCGTCAAGGGTGCCACCAACGCAGAGATCCTCGTTGCGCTGGTTTTCGATCGCGATGGCCACGAATCGCTCGTCCGGGCTGATCTTCACAGAGTCGGGTTGGCCTCCCAGATCGAGAGGAGGACGCGCCGGGACCGGTGCCGCAGGATTCGTGATGTCGAGGACAAGCAGGTAGCCAGTCGGCGCATCGAATGCGCCACTGGTCGTGTCCACGGCGACGAGCGCGTACCTATTTCCAATGATGTCTACCGACGTCGGGCTGTGATCGACGTCGTCCTCCGAATCGGTATCGAGAGAGAACGTGCCTAGAGGTAACGGCTGCGCGGGGTTCGTAATGTCGATGAAGCCGACCCTGCCGCGAATCGCGTCGGTGTAGACCAGCGTCCTGCCGTTGGCGGTCGCAGAAATGATCTCCGAGACGGTTTCGTCCGCGGCGTCGTCGCCGTTGTTGAGATAGTTTCCCAGCGTGGCGATGCGCTGGAAGCTGCGCTCCTGGTGAGGCCAGTGGTTCCGGGGACGCTCATCCCAGAACCCGAAGTCCTGGTCGCGCCCCTGCGACGCGACGCCACCCGCAAGGGCAAGCAGGCACACTGCGAACGTGATCCGCTTCATCGTGGTTGTGCTCCTTTGGGGAGCGACTCGCGTAGGTGCTGCCGCGTCCCGAACCTGAACGATATGAGGCAGCTGTAACGGTGTGTCGACGGGGACGTAACGGTGGCAATACCGGAGCCCCGTCAGGTCACCAGGAACGCTTCAACGACGCGTCAGCGCGCGTCCGGATCGTCTCCGTCAGTCCAAAGGCGTGTCGACGCCCTCCTCATCGTCCCACCGCCGCCGTCGCCGCGCGCGCTTCCGCGCCCTCACGATGAATGCGCCGAGGGCTATTGCCAGAATGAGCGCCCAGATCGCGGCCCCACTCGTCGCGACCGACACCCACGTCGTCCAGCGGCGATAACCCGCCCAGGCGCGGCGAGCCGCGTCATCGGGGGTCACGCCCGTTTCGAGCTCAAAGGCCTGCGCAAACGGGACGCCGGCCGACACACGTTCGGCGATCGCGCCGGGTGTGCCGCTGCCGTGGCGGCGTTGCACGTCTGCCACGAGTGCGGCCGACAGCCCATAGGCCTGTGCCGACATCGTCTCCGTGTTGGCAGCAAAGAGCCTCGCCAGATCGGCTGTGGCGGGGTCACCCGTCATCTCGAGCAGCAGCCGCAATCGACCCGTGACGCCCCAGCCCGCGTCCACCGACACGGCCAACCCTTCGTGAAACCACCGCGGCATTGGCCGGCCGCCGGCGCGAGCCGAGAGGGCCAGATGCGCGATCTCATGTCGGACGACCGACTCGAGCGAGTCGTACGGATAAGACAGAACCCGCTCGGGGAAGATGACGATATCGGCTGGCTCGAGGGCCAGGCCGACGACCCAGTCGGGTACGCTGCGCGCACGGGCATCACTATCTGGGATCAGGGTAACCACGACACGCGGTGGCACGGTGAGCCCGGCACGCGCGAGGCTGGCAGCGAGCAGATCGCGATCGATAGCCTCGATTCTTGAAGCAGCAACCGACGACGACGGGACCACCGTGAGCTCGGTTGTGGTCGCCGCGAGATCGGCCGTGAGCAGTTGCGTGATGAGCGCGACGAGCAGCCAGCCGCCGACGTACATTCCCGTAGCTTAACGGCGAACGAGACCAGCCTGTGTCGCTGAACAGCGACCTCCGAAGGTCAACGATTTTAGCGGCTTCGCTCGGTGCCGGTCCGACCGGTCACGCCATGATCTTCATCACCCCTCGCTGAGCATCTCGTGAACGAGCGCCGCGGCCACCATGCTGCGCAGCCACACGCGCTGCAAGTCTGGGCAGGAGCGACGGAGCAGGTCAGCGGGCGCGTTGGCTTTTGATGCCGCCTCGGCCAGCAGCCGCTCGAGTCTGGCAGTGCGTTCTTGGCGCGCTACAGATTGTCCTGGCGCGCAAAGCGTCCCTGGTAGACGGCGCTGCCCTCGCAGCGCTGCAGCACGATCTGGAGGAGCCGCACGCCGGCGTGGATGAGCAGCGTTCGGCCCGACACGTTCGACATCTCGAGCACCTGGCGGGTCGCGACACCCGGCTGCACGAAGCCCGAGGTGACGTGGATCATGAGGCCGAGGCGCGCGAACCGGCTGCGGCCCTCGAGCCACCCGCCGATGTCGCCGGGAAGCGTAATGCGCTCGCGCGTGATGCCATGGATGGTCTCGCCGGGCGCCAGCGGATACGGTGTCTCGAGCGACCTCACGTCGGTGATCGTCCGGTAGTCGACGTCGGCAGTTACCGGCACCGGCTCGCGCCCGGCGTGCATGACGCGGATCTCGTCGCCGAGATGCAGGTCGATCGACGCCGGCCCCACCTGGTCCGCGACGAACGGATCGATCACCACTCGCCCCGCCGCGATCTCGCGCCGGATCACGTCGCCCGTGAGGATCATCGTGTCACGATCCGGAGCTCTTGGTCGTTTTGGGTTCGGCCTCGAGCAGATGCGGCAGGGAAGTGCCGGCACCCGGCGCCAGTAGTCCAGCGCGCGAATAGGTCAGGAGTTTCTCGCGCGTGTCGGCGATGTCGAGGTTTCGCATCGTCAGCTGCCCGATGCGATCCTGGGGCGTAAATGCCGACTCGCCCTTCTCCATCGTCAGGCGCTCGGGCTTGTAGGTCAGGTTCGGGCTGCGGGTGTCGACGATCGAGTAGTCGTTGCCGCGGCGCAACGCGAGCACGACTTCGCCGGTGACGGCTCGCGCAACCCAACTCTGCGCGGTGCGCACCATCATCGACTGTGAATCGAACCAGCGGCCCTGGTAGAGCAGCCTGCCAAGGCGACGACCGTTGTCGCGATACTGCTCGATCGTGTCCTCGTTGTGGATGCCCGTGATCAGCCGCTCGTATGCGGCAAAGAGTAGCGCCATGCCAGGTGCTTCGTAGATCCCACGGCTCTTGGCTTCGATGATGCGGTTCTCGATCTGGTCGCTCATCCCGAGGCCATGACGCCCACCGATCCGGTTGGCCTCGTCCATCAGGAGGACCGGGTCCGAAAAGCGCTGCCCGTTGAGGGCGACAGGCAGTCCTTCTTCGAAGGTCACCGTCACCTGCTCCGGCCTGATCGCAACGTCTTCACGCCAGAACGCGACGCCCATGATTGGCTCGACGATGGTGATGCTGGAATTCAGCTGTTCGAGATCCTTCGCTTCATGGGTGGCGCCGAGGATGTTCGAGTCAGTCGAGTAGGCCTTCTCGGTACTCATGCGATACGCGAGGCCCGCGCGCTGCATGTACTCCGACATCTCTTTCCGGCCGCCGAGCTCGTCGATGAAGGTCTGATCGAGCCAGGGCTTGTAGATGCGCAGCGAGGGATTCGCGAGCAGGCCATATCGGTAGAACCGCTCGATGTCGTTGCCCTTGTACGTGCTGCCATCTCCCCAGATGTGCACGTCATCGTCCTTCATGGCGAGGACGAGCATCGTGCCCGTGACCGCGCGGCCGATTGGCGTCGTGTTGAAGTAGGGCACGCCCGCCGTGGAGATGTGGAAGGCGCCGCACTGAAGTGCAGCCAGCCCCTCGGTCACGAGTTGTGCGCGGCAGTCGATGAGGCGGGCCTGCTCGGCGCCATAGAGGCGCGCCTTCTTGGGGATCTCGTCGTAGTCGGGCTCGTCAGGCTGTCCCAGGTTGGCGGTGTAAGCGAAGGGGATCGCGCCTTTTGCGCGCATCCAGTGAAGGGCAGCGCTCGTATCGAGACCGCCAGAGAATGCGATGCCGACTCGCTCACCGGCCGGGACCCGCTGAAGAATGGTTGCCATGCAATCTCCAATGATAGTTGACGGCGCGGCGAGACTTGTAACGGATGGCCGCGAGTAGCCTCAATTGAGGCTCCCGGATAGAATCGGCGCGGACAGGAGCCCTATGCATTCAGCAAAGCTGCTCATCGCGTGTGGTATCGCGCTGCTCATTTCACTGCCAGCGCTTGGACAGAACCGCTCCAGCGATCGCTGGGTCGCGTCGTGGGCGACAGCGCTCGTTGCGCGTCCGTTGGGACAGGGTGGTGGTCGAGGCCAGGGCCCGGCAGCTCAACCTGCCGCGCAGCCGGCGGCTCCCGCTGCGCCAGTCGCGGCGTCAGCGCCTCCCGCGGCAACACCGGCCACACCCGCACCGCCCGCAGGCGGCCGTGGGTTCGCGCCACCGGTGACGATCACGAACCAGACGATCAGGCAGGTGGTTCGCGTGAGCACCGGGGGTGAGCGCCTGCGAGTCGTGTTGAGCAACGCCTTCGGGACCGCACCGATCGAGATCGGCGCGGCTCACGTCGCACTGCGCGACAAGGATGCGATCGTCATGCCCTCGTCGGTGAAACCGTTGACGTTTGCAGGAAACACCAAGGGAACGATCCTGCCAGGTGCGACGATGGTGAGCGACGCGGTCGCTCTGAGCGTGTCCGCCGTCAGCGATCTGGTCGTTGATTTGTACCTGCCCGGAGAACTCGGCACCGGGCCCTCGCCGGTCACGACGCACAACGGCGCTTCGCAGACAAACTATTTGTCACCGACGGGCAATCATTCGGGCCAGGCGGCAATGACCGTTGAGCGAACGACCGGCGCGTGGTTTCTCCTTGCCCGCGTCGAGGTGGCAGCGGTCACCGGAACCGGTGCGATCGTGGCGTTCGGCGATTCGATCACCGACGGTGCCCGATCGACCGCGGACATGAACAGCCGCTGGCCGGACTACCTCGCGCGCCGGCTTGCGGCGCGTCGTGGGCCGGCAATGTCGGTGCTCAATGCCGGCATCAGCGGGAACCGGGTGCTTGGTGATGGCGCTGGTGTCAGCGCGCTTGCGCGATTCGATCGCGACGTGCTGATGCAGACCGGCGTGACGCACGTCATCATCATGGAAGGGATCAACGACATCGGCATCGCTCGCGCGAACCCGACGCCGACCGCTGAAGATTTGATTGCCGGGCACAAACAGCTGATCGAACGGGCGCGGGCGCGCAGCCTCAAGGTCTACGGCGCGACGCTGACGCCGTTCGAGGGCGCGGCGTACTACACCGCAGAGGGTGAGGCCAAGCGGCAGGCGTTGAATCAATGGATCCGCACGAGTGGCGCGTACGACGCCGTCATCGATTTCGATCAGATCACGCGCGATCCGGCAGCGCCGACGAAGTTCCTGCCCGCCTATGATTCCGGCGATCGCCTGCATCCAGGGGACGCCGGCTACAAGGCGATGGGCGAGGCCGTGGACCTCAAACTGTTTCAGTAGATGCAGACCCGCCCTACGCCGTGGAGGAAAGCGAGATGAGATCCCTTTGCCTCGTTGTTGCCATCATCGTGACGACTGCGGCGTCAGCTGCCGCCGCGCTTCCGGAGCCGGTGAAGACGGATGCAGGGCTCGTGTCGGGCGTTGCGGCAACGAGTGATGCGGTGCGAGTCTTCAAGGGCATTCCGTTCGCGGCACCGCCGGTCGGGCCGCTGCGATGGCGTCCGCCGCAGGCGCCAGCCACATGGGAGGGCGTGCGCAAGGCAGACCAGTTCGGTCCCAGGTGCATGCAGGGCGGTGGTGGCGGGGGCCGGCAGGGCGGACCGCCTCCGCAGCCGATCAGCGAGGATTGCCTCTATCTCAACGTCTGGACTCCGGCAAACGCGGCCTCGGAACGTCTGCCGGTGATCGTCTGGTCCTACGGTGGTGCATTCACCGGTGGATCGGGATCGCTGCCGCAGTACGACGGTGAGCAACTTGCCCGCAAGGGCGTCGTGTTCGTCACCTACAACTACCGGCTCGGGCCGTTTGGCTTTTTTGCGCATCCAGAACTGTCCAAAGAATCCGGGCACCGAGCATCCGGCAACTACGGGGCGATGGACCTCGTCGCGGTACTGCAGTGGGTGCAGAAGAACATTGCGGCCTTTGGCGGAGATCCCGGGCGAGTCACGCTGATGGGGGAGTCCGCCGGCGGCGCACTCATCGAGACGGTGGTTGCCTCATCTCAAGCGAGGGGACTGTTTCATCGCGCGATCTCACAGAGCGCGCCGGTGCGCATCGAGCGTCTGACCACGCTCGAGGAAGCGGAACAGAGTGGCCGTCAGGCTGCGGAGAAGATCGGCGCCAGGTCGCTCGCCGATCTTCGAGGGAAGCCGGCAGAGGAGATTCAGAAGGGGATTCCTGGTGGCCGCCCGATCGTCGACGGGTGGTACCTGACCGACGACACGTCCACGCTCATTTCAGAAGGTAAGGGCAGCGATGTCGATGTGTTGGTCGGCTCGAATCGCGATGAAGGAACGTTTCCCTTCTTCGGCGTGCCGCGTGGCAACGCGCAGGAGTTCACCGCCTCGGTGCGACAGCGTTTCGGTGCGCAGGCCGATGCCTTCCTGAAGCTGTACCCGACCGGCTCGGATACCGAGTCCAACGCGTCGCAACTAGCGGCGTTCCGCGATGAGGTGGCGTGGCGAGTACGCTCGTGGGCTGCGGCGCGCGCACGACGGGGAAAGGCGTACCTCTTTTACTTCACTCATGAGCCACCGGCGGCGGCTGGGCAAGTGAGTCGCGGCGCCATGCACACGGCGGAAATCCCGTACACCTTCAACAACGCCACGCCCGCGTGGACTGCAGCCGATCGCGCGCTCGCCGAAACGATGACGAGCTACTGGGTGAACTTCGCGAAGACCGGTGATCCGAACGGACCGGGGTTACCCGCCTGGCCGGCGTTCAGGGACGGGGCGAGCGCGGAATTGATGATCCTGGGGCCCAAGGTGGAAGCAGGCCGCGCTCTGGATCCGGCACGCGTCACTCTGTTCAGCGCGTACCACGCACAGCTGAAGTGACCCGGGCTACGCCTTCACGAGCTTGCGCTCCGGCGTCTGGTGCTCGTGCAGGAACTCGAGCGCCAGTGCGAGGACCCTCTCGGTATACTCGTCTGCCTGCAGATTGCCGAACCGTTCCTTGAAGTTCCGAAGCGGCACGACCGCCTTCGCCATGGCCCGGTGACCACCGGCGCTGCCGATCTCGTTGAAGTACTTGCGCACGAACTCACCGGCGTTGCGGGAGTAGCCCAGGTTGCGGACGGACATCACCAGCGTGTCGTTGACGATGCCCGAGATGATCGTCCACTGGACGTTCTCGAGCTGCAGGTAGAAGTCGGCGACGTACGGAATGAAGTCTTCGCGCGGCGTCGTTCCAAGGAACGAACAGAAGACCTGCTCGACCATGCGGCCGTTCTGACGCGCTTTGAGCACGTAGTCGAGCCGCTCCATCGTGATTTCCGCACCCTCCATCTTCCGGATGAGTGTGGCGTCGGCCAGCGGATAGAGGTACGAGAACGCTTCGATGTCGACGCGATTCGCCTGGCGATTGAAGAACAACGTGTCCGACTTGATCGCGTAGAGCATCGCCGTCGCCGTGCGCTCGGAGATGTTGGCGTCAACCGCGCGGAGATGCTCGGTGAGAATCGTCGACGTCGATCCATAGTCGACGCGAATGTCCTTGTAGACCGACGTGTAGCCCGATTGCTCCGGATGGTGATCGATCACCAGGTCCACGCGGTCGATCTCCCCGCCGAAGTAGTGCGGCTGGACGTCGACCATCGCGATCCGGTCGAAATCGTTCACGTGCGCGGCGGTCATGATCTCGACGTGGATGTCCAGCAGGTTCATCATCCGCTGGTTCTCGGGCCGCGTCACCCCCTCGAACGCCGCAATGACTGCCGTCTGCCGGTTGCGGCGCAGCACGTTCCGGAGCGCAAGGCCGCTGGCCAGCGCATCGGGATCGGGGTCGTTGTGGAGGAGGATGAGGACGCGATCCGCGTCGCTGAAGAACCGTTGGTACTGCTGAACCTTGAGCCGGGTGAGGGAGCGGCTGAACTCGGTGAGAAGCGGGCCGCCGAAAAGCTCTGAGAGTGCGAGGTAGTTAAGTTCCGGGAACTGGGCTTTGAGCTCTTCTTCTCGCTTGCGCGTGTGCGAGATGCCGACGCCCAGGACGTAGACGAGCGTTCCGCCCGCGTCCCAGATCGCCTGGAGGACCTTGCGCAGGCTCTTCCGGCCGTTGTCCTCGACCACCACGCAGGTCCCAGGGGTGAGATCGGCCTTGAGATAGGTGTCGGTGCGCTTGAGGTCGCCGCAGGTGACGTTTAGACCACTGTCGTGCAGGCGACGCGCGAGCGGCTTGCTCTCGACCAGGAACTCGACTTCGAAGCTGGGTAACAGGATTTCGTCGAGCATCCTGATCGCCAGCTCTGTCTGGCAGGCGGCGAGACACCTCATCCCGTGCTCGTCCCCGGCACTGCAACCCTAGACATAGGCGACAAACGCCCATTATACGCCTGACGGGTCGCCTGTGTTTGCCCCTCCCCAAACCGCCATTGTTCAACCGCCATTTTTCGCACGAGACCCATCCATTCACGTCCGATCCGGAGGCCGCCAACCGGCTATCATGGTCGGCATGGTCAGGATGCGACTCGCGGTGTCCCTCTCGATTCTGGCCATCTGTCTGGCCTCTCCTGCCGCTCAGCAGGGTACGTTTCGCGCCGGGACGGAACTGGTCAGCGTGACGGCGACCGTGACCGACCGCCGAGGTCAGTTTCTCAGCGACCTCACGCTGGAAGACTTCGAGATCCTCGAGGATGGCAAGCCGCAGACGTTGCAGCATTTCGCGCGCGGCGACGACCTCGAGACCGGCCCTGAGCTCCATGTCGGCCTCCTCTTCGATACCAGCGGCAGCATGGACGCCGATATCAAGATGTCGAGATCGGCGGCGATCAAGTTCCTCAACACGATGAACTACGCGCGCGACATGACGCTCGTGGATTTCGATACCGAAGTTCGCGTCACGAGGTTCAGCCAGCAGGACTTCCCGCGGCTGGTCGAGCGCATCCGGTCGCGCAAGCCGGAAGGCTTCACGGCGATGTACGACGCCCTTGGCGTGTACCTGGACGGCGCCGCCGAACTCGAAGGACGAAAGATCCTCGTGGTCTTCACCGACGGTGGCGACACGCGCAGCGCCATCCGCTTCGGCGATGCGATGACCCTGATTCGTGCCTCCGACGTGATGGTGTATGCGATTGGGTTCCTGCAGAACCAGTCGGGCGGCTCACGCTCAGAGCAGCGCCTGCGGCTGACGCAGATGGCCACCGAAAGCGGTGGCAGTGCGTTCTTCCCGGTGACGATGAAAGAGATCGAGGAGGCCTACGACACCATCGTGTCCCAGGTCCGCGCGCAGTATGTTCTCGGCTACGTCTCGACCAACACCGCGACCGATGGCCACTGGCGCAAGGTCGAGATCCGCGTCCGTCAGCCAGACGGCAATGGCGCTCGCATCCAGGCACGCAAGGGGTACTTCGCGCCCTATCGGGAGAACTGAGCGCGCAGTTCAGCGTTCACAGTTCATGGTTCACGGTTCGTGTTCAGGGGTCGGGGTTCCTTGGTGTCGGGGTTCGGGGTTCCGAGCTCAGGCCATTCCCAGAACCCCGGAACCCCGAACAACGAACCCTGAACCTACAACCCCGAACCAGAACGGCGAACACGAACCCCTGAACCATGAACCTTGAACTCTGAACAGCCGGAATCTGAATCCATGCCTTCCGTCCATGATCGCTTCAAGCTCGTCAGCGACTTCGAGGTTCGCGGGGATCAGGTCCATGCCGTACCCGAACTCGTCGAAGGCCTGAACCGCGGCGACTCGCATCAGGTCCTGTTGGGAGTGACCGGGTCGGGGAAGACCTTCACCATGGCGCAGGTGCTGGCGCATGTGAACCGGCCGACGCTGGTGATGGCGCACAACAAGACGCTGGCCGCGCAGCTCTATCAGGAATTCAAGCGCTTCTTCCCCGAGAACGCCGTCGAGTACTTCGTCAGCTACTACGACTACTACCAGCCTGAGGCCTACGTGCCGGCGACCGACTCGTACATCGAGAAGGAAGCCACGATCAACGATGAGATCGATCGCATGCGGCTGTCGGCGACGCGGTCGCTCTTCGAGCGGCGCGACGTCATCATCGTGGCCAGTGTCTCGTGCATCTACGGTCTCGGCTCGCCGGAGGCGTACTACGGGTTGCTGCTCTCACTCGAGCTCGGTCAGCGGATCGATCGCGATCAGATCCTGCGCAAGCTGGTTGAAATCCAGTACGAGCGCAATGACATGGAGTTCGGCCGCGGCACATTCCGCGTCCGCGGCGACATCGTCGAAGTCGTTCCGTCGTACGAGGAGCATGCCTTGCGCATCGGCCTCTTCGGAGACGAGGTCGACGAGCTCGCCTGGTTCGACCCGCTGACGGGCAAGGTGCTGCGGCGGCTGGACAAGGTCGCGGTCTACCCCAAGTCGCACTTCGTGACCTCGCGCGATCGCACGAAGATGGCGGTCGAGTCGATCAAGAAGGAGCTCGAGGAGCACCGCGCGCTGCTCGAATCCGAGGGCAAGCTGCTCGAGGCCCAGCGGCTGCACCAGCGGACCATGTTCGACCTGGAGATGATCCGTGAGATCGGCTACTGCCACGGCATCGAGAACTACGCACGCCATCTGACCGGCCGTCCACCCGGGTATCCGCCGCCGACGCTTCTCGATTACCTGCCCGACGATGCCATCGTGATCGTCGATGAATGCCACCAGACCGTGCCGCAGATCCGCGGGATGTACTTTGGCGACCGGTCGCGCAAGGAAGTACTGGTGGCCTACGGGTTCCGTCTCCCGTCCGCGCTCGACAACCGGCCGCTCAACTTCGATGAGTGGGAGCAGCGGGTGAAGCAGGTGGTGTTCGTGTCAGCGACGCCGGGCCCCTACGAGCTGTCCAAGGCTGGCGGCGTGGTGGTCGAACAGGTGATCCGGCCGACTGGCCTGATGGATCCGCCGATCGACGTGCGGCCCGTGCGAGGGCAGGTCGACGATCTGCTGGCGGAGATCAGGGACCGTGCCGCGCGCAAGGAGCGCGTGCTCGTCACCACGCTCACCAAGCGAATGGCGGAGGACCTCACGACCTACTATCAGGAGCTCGGGGTCAGGGTCCGCTATCTCCACTCCGACATCGACACGCTCGAGCGAGTAGAGATCCTGCGCGACCTGCGGCGCGGAGCGTTCGACGTGCTGGTCGGGATCAACCTCCTGCGCGAGGGGCTCGACCTGCCTGAAGTCTCGCTGGTCGCCATCCTTGATGCGGACAAGGAGGGTTTCCTGCGGTCATCCGGGTCGCTGATTCAGACATCGGGACGCGCCGCCCGAAACGTCAACGGGCGCGTCATTATGTACGCTGACACCAGCACCGCCTCGATGCAGTCGGCCATTTCGGAAACCAACCGGCGCCGGGCACTGCAGGCGGCATACAACGAGGAACACGGCATCACACCGGAGTCCGTGGTCCGCGAGATCGACGATGTGCTGAACAGCGTGTACGAGCGCGACTACATGACACCAGCGGCGAGCCAACGAGAGACGTTCCGGACGCAGGCCGAACTCGACGCCGAGATTGCCCGTCTCGAAGGGGAGATGAAGGCTGCGGCAGCGAATCTGGACTTCGAGAAGGCAGCCGACGTACGCGACCGGCTGAAGGCGCTGCGCAACCGCGAACTTGGCCTGACGGGCCACACGGCGGGCCGCTAGTGCTTCCACTGCTCGACGCCTGGTTGAAGGGCGCAGTTCTCGAGGTTCAGGAATACGTCCGCCTGCAGATCGCCACCATTCGCGGAGTGTTCTCGCGCCCGTTCTACTTTCACGACGTCGTCGAGCAATTCGAGCAGATCGGCATCGGCTCGCTCACGGTCGTCCTTCTCACCGGCTTCTTTACCGGCGCCGTGCTGGCGCTGCAGACCGGGATCACGCTGGATCAATTCGGCGCACGGCCCTTCGTCGGACGCCTCATCAGTGCCTCGATGGTCAAGGAACTTGGTCCGGTGTTGACCGGCCTGATGCTCGCCGGGCGCATTGGATCGGGCATTGCGGCGGAGCTCGGCTCGATGGTCGTGACCGACCAGATCAACGCGCTGCGGGCTCTCGGAACCGATCCTGTCCGCAAGCTCGTCGTGCCACGCGTGCTGGCCGGCTTCTTCATGGCACCTGTCCTCACGGTGATCTCAGACACCGTCGGCATCATCGGTGGATGGCTCATCGCCGTCTTCCAACTCCGGGTGGCTTCCAGCGTGTACTGGACCTCCGTCATCGACGGGCTGTACCTGGACGATGCCTGGATGGGGCTCGCGAAGCCGTTCTGCCTGGGATATGTCATCGTGACGATAGGGTGTCACGTCGGCCTGCGGGCCAGCGGCGGGACGCAGGGCGTCGGACGCGCCACGACCAATGCGGTCGTGGCCTCGTCGGTGGCGGTCATCGCCGTGGACTTCTTCGTCACGCGGCTGATGATCACGCTCTTGTACTAGGATGAGTACTCAGCCTTCGAGCGTCGCCACGATAGAGAGCCCGGATGCCGAGGCACCGGTCGTGGTGGTCGACAAGGTGTCGCTGGCCTTTGACGACAAGGTCGTGTTGAAAGAAGTGAGCTTCACGCTGCAACGCGGCCACACGAAGGTGATCCTGGGGGCCAGCGGTTCTGGCAAGTCGACCATCCTGAAGATCATTCTCGGTCTCTTGAGGCCGGACGCCGGCAAGGTGTTCGTCAACGGTGAACGCATCGACACGATGCACGAGACGGAGTTGATGCGGGTACGGGCAGATCTCGGGATGGTGTTTCAAGAAGGGGCGTTGTTCGATTCGCTGACCGTAGCTGAAAACGTGGGCTTCAAGCTCGACGAAGAGAGCGAGATGAGCCCTGACGAGATCCGCAGACGCGTGGAAGAGGTGCTCGGCTTCGTCAGCCTGGGCGACTTCATCGACCGGATGCCCTCGGAATTGTCCGGCGGGCAGCGCCGGCGCGTGGCGATTGCCAGAGCGATGGCAGCCAAGCCGGGCATCCTCCTGTACGATGAAGCCACGACCGGCCTCGATCCGATCACGGCCATCACCGTCGATGAGGAGATGGTCAAGCTGCGCGACCTGGAGAACGTCAGCTCGATCATTGTCACGCACCAGTTGCGCGACGCTTTCTTCGTTGCGACGCGCGGAGCGGTTCGCCGCGCCGGCGGCTACGACATCGTCCCGGCCGATGCCAAGAAGTGTGACGAGGCCGAGTTCATCATGCTGAAGGAAGGCGTCATCGCATTCGAGGGGAACGCGGCCGAGCTCCGCGCCGCCAGGGATTCGTACCTGAAGTCGTTTCTTTCTTAGAGGAACCTGACATGCCACGCACGCGTTCACTCGCCTGGGCAGAGCTGAAGATCGGTCTCGTGTCGATCTTCGCGATCGTGATGGCGACTACTCTCATCTTCCTGCTCAGTGGATCTGGTGGCTTCTTCTGGCAGCGTTATTCGCTCAAGACGATGTTCACGAACATCGCCGGCCTCAAGGAGGGAGCGCCCGTGCGGGTGGCGGGCGTAGAGGTCGGGTCGGTCAGCGAGCTCAACTTCATTGGCGATCGGGTCGAGGTCGTCATGGAAGTGAACCGCGAGCACCAGTCGCGCATCACGTCGACCTCAATGGCCTCGCTTGGCTCGGTCTCGCTGCTCGGCGAGGCGGCGGTCGACCTCACGGCGGCAAGCGATGGCACACCCGTGCCCGAGTGGGGCTACGTACGGTCCGGACCTGCGACCGGCTCGATTGGTGACGTTGCGACACGCGCCAGCGCCGCGATCGAGCAGACGTCGGCTCTGATAGCCGATCTTCGCGCCGGCCGGGGCACGTTGGGCCTGTTCATGACCGATGACCGGCTCTACCAGGAACTCACCGCGCTGGTATCGGCTGCCGAGGACGTGGCCACCGGGATCAATCGGGGTGAGGGGACGCTCGGGCGGCTGATGAACAACCCCGCGGCTGCCAAGTCTCTCGAAGCGTCGATGGAGAACCTGCAGGTGGTAACCGAGCGGATCCGAGCCGGGGAGGGAAGCCTCGGTAAGCTGCTGCACGACGACGCGATGAGCAAGTCGCTGACGTCTGCGACCGCCAACTTCGATGCGATTACCGGCCGCATCAGCAAGGGGGAGGGCACGGCTGGGAAACTGATCAGTGACCCGGAGCTGTACAACCGGCTCAATTCGCTCTCGGATCGGATCGACAAGGTGATGGCCGGACTGCAGCAAGGGGATGGCACCGCCGGTCAGCTGCTTCGCGACCGGCAGTTATATGAGAATATGAACGGTACGATGGTGGACTTGAGAAGTCTCATCTCCGAAATCAAGAAGGATCCGAGGAAGTACCTGACCGTGAGGGTCAGCTTGTTCTGATCCGAGGAGAAGCGTCATGTCGCAGCAGGGCAACGGTGGGGGCATGTTCGTCGCGTTCATTGCCGGCGCAATCGCCGGCGCGGCTGTGGCTCTGCTCTATGCCCCGGCCACCGGCGAAGAGACGCGCGAGTTCCTCGGTCAACGCGCGCGCGAGGGCAAGGATCGTGCGGCGGAAGCGGCGCGCCAGGGGCGTGAGATTCTCAACAAGCAGCGCGACACGCTGACGACAGCATTCGATCGCGCGCGCGACCAGTTCCAGTCGGCTCGCGAGACGGGGCAGGACGTGTGACGCTGGACCAGGTCTTCCTCGGGTTGATCGCCCTCGCCGTGCTCGCCATGGCCGGGGGGCAGATCGTTGCGCTCGTCATCACGATGCGGGCGGTGCGCTCGATGGGCGACGCGTTTGGCCGGTTCGAGCAGCAGATGCGGCCGATCGTCGCCAATCTGCAGGAGATGTCGGCCGACGCACGGCGTGCTGCCGCACTGGCCACCGCGCAGGTCGAGCGTGCAGACCGCCTTCTGGGCGAGGCGGCGCAGCGCGTCGATGACACGATGGGCCTC
>JALDXQ010000129.1:0-21054 GCA_032156805.1 Acidobacteriota bacterium | reverse complement strand
GAGAGTTCGTGGAACAGCTGGGAATCGGATCAGCCATCCTCGCGGCTGCGGCGGGCTCCGCCGATGCTGCGCAGATGGAACACGAGGGTCATCACAGACCGCTCACGGGGCGTCTCGCAAGCGCAACGGTGAGCTTCGGAGCCTGGCCAACCGGCACTGTCGACATGCCCGTCGACAGAGCGTCCGTGCCGCTCGCACCCGATGCGCCGAACGTGCACGCACTGCTGCCGCAGACAGTCACGATCAAGGAAGGCGGCTCGGTGAACTTCGTGTTGGCGGGTTTCCACCAGGTGGCTGTCTACGCACCACGGACGAGACCGGGCGACATCGATACCAGCCTGTTGATCCCAATCATTGGGCCAGTCGGCCTCATCGACGACCCGAAGAATCGGATCTATCGAGGCCTGAATCCGCTACTCCTGAGCCCTCCACCGCCAGCAGCTCCTAACCTGCTCTCTCAAGATCGTGTCGAGGTCGTTGGCTTCGCCAAGCGGGGAACGTATCTGGTCATCTGCACCGTCAACGTGCATTTTGACGAGGGCATGTTCGGCTGGGTGCGAGTGATCCGCTAGAGCACATGACTGGCTCTCGGCTCCAGGCCTTCGGCTCTCGGAAGAGCCGCGAGCCAGAGCCCAAGGCCCAGAGCCCAGAGCCCAGCGCCTAGAGCCTAGAGATCCCCGGCGACTGGAAGCCTGACCGTGAAAACGGCGCCCCCTTCCGGCCGGTTCGCTGCGACCGCCTCACCTCCATGCAGTTCCACGAGGTGCTTGACGATGGCCAGCCCCAGGCCCGTGCCACCGGGTCGCGATCGCGATTTGTCCACGCGATAGAAGCGCTCGAAGACGCGAGTCAGATCTTCGGTGGGGATGCCGGGTCCCGAGTCGGCCACAGTGATCATGTACGTGCCGTTGTCCTGCACCGCACCCAGGCGCACCTCGGTCTCCTCAGGCGAGTAGTTCACCGCATTCTCCACGAGGTTGCGCACGATATCGTGCAGCTTGGCAGGATCGCCGTCGACCTGGCGCGCTTCGGCCGCCACGTCGAGCGCGATGTGTTGACGCTTGGCGTCGATCGACGGCGCCAGGTCCGCGGTGACCGCGCTGAAGATCTGCTTGATGTCGCAGCGCGCCGTCTCGAGCAACTCCTGCCGTGCATCGAGCCGCGCGAGGCGCAGCAGATCCTTGACGAGTCGTTCCATGCGCGTCGAGTGTCGCGCGATGATCTCGAGAAATTTGCGCGTGCTCTCGGCATCGGCTGGTCCGTCGAGCAATGCCTCGACGTACCCGCGAATCGCCGTCAGCGGGGTGCGAAGCTCGTGCGAGACGTTGGCGACGAAGTCGCGCCGGATCTGATCGGCGCGGCGCAGGTCGGTGATGTCATGCAGCACGAGCACGGCACCGCCGCCGGGGCCAGTCACCGGTGCCGCGCGGGTCAGGAGGGTCCTCCCGGGATCGCGCGCCAGCGTCAGTTCCTGGCCGCCACTCTCATCTCCGTGAAGTGCTGCCGTCAGTTGCTCGGTGATGTCGGGATGACGAATCACCTCCTGGTACATGCGTCCAGCCGCTGACGGCTCGACGCGTAGCATCTTCTGAGCCGCACGATTCACCAGCTGCAACCGGCCTTGTCGATCGACGACGAGGACGCCCTCGACCATGCCACTGAGGATCGCTTCCATCCGGGCGCGGTCGCGCGACAGTTCCTCGATGCGTCCGCCAAGCTGCTGAACCGAGTCATCCAGCGCACGCGCCACAGTGCCCAGTTCATCGGACCCATGGTCGTAGACCGGACGCGTCAGATCGCCCGCCGAATAGCGCTCCGCGACACGGGCGATCGCACTGACGCGTCGCGCCAGGGAATCCGACGCAAGCCACGACACCAGCAGCGCGAGTGGAATCGATACCGCCACTGCACCGAGCGTCGCCCACCAGAGCGCGCCCAGCTGCGCATCGACGTCGGTGACCGGCAACGCGAGACGCACGTAGGTCACGACCGGATGCGATGCGCGTACGGCGACGTACACCATGTCGGTCCCGACTGTGTCGCTGTATCGCTGCGTGCTCCCGAACCCTCGCTCACGGGCCGCGATGACCTCGGGGCGAGAGAGGTGGTTCTCGAGCGAAGGGAGCTCAGCCTCGGTTTGCGTCGAGTCGCCGACGACCCGGCCGTCGTCGGCAATGAAGGTGACGCGGCCGGCGATGATCTCGCCAAGCCGATCGGCTTCCCGATCCAGGTCGGGTCCCGTCAGCGTCGACTTGGACAGCAGGTCGGCGACGAGAGACGCCGCATCGCTCAAGTGGCGTTCGATATCGGTGCGCTGTCGCTCCCGCACCTGCCAGGTCATGAGTCCGGCCAGCGCCAGCAGCGAGACCGCGGCGGCCACGAATGCCCCAAGGAAGACTTTGGCTCGAAATCCAGCTTTCATACCGTGCCTGACGTCGCCCGCGGCGAGGCCTGACTACGATTGTTCATCGAGCTTGTAACCAAACTGTTTCACGGTCACCAGCGCATCGACCAGGACGGGCAGCTTCTCGCGAAGCCGCCGGACGTGGACGTCGACCGTGCGAGTTCCACCGGTGTAGAGGTAGCCCCAGACGTCGGCGAGCAATACGTCCCGCGACAGCACGCGGCCGCGATGCTGCAGCAGATACTGCAGGAGCAGAAACTCTTTCGCCGTCAGCTTGATGTCCTTCCCGCCATCCACCACGGTGTGACGCTCCAGATCCATGACCAGCGAGCCAAACCTGATCGTCGACCCGGTGTCGGGCTCACCGCGCTTCGACCGGCGCATCAAGGCGCGGATGCGCGCGACCAGCTCGTTGGGGCTGAACGGCTTGGCAATGTAGTCGTCGGCGCCGATGTCCAGCCCGATGATTCGATCGGTTTCCTCCGCCCGGGCGGTGACCATGATGATCGGGATGGCGTCTGTCGCGTGATCGGCGCGCAGCGCACGGCAGACCTCCAGCCCGCTCATGCCCGGAAGCATGACGTCGAGGATGACCAGATCGAATGGCTGCTTGCGCGCGCCGGCAAGCGCTTCATCACCCGACCCAACAACGTGCGCCGTCCAGCCGGAGCGCTGGACGTAGTGAGCAATGAGATCGGCGATGTCGCGGTCGTCTTCGGCGACCAGGATGTTCACGGCTACTCAATGCTATGCGAAACTAGTCAATGGCTCCGTCCTTGTTATCCCGGCGAGGCCCTCGACTAGTTCCAATGTCTCCTGGCGCGCTCTGCGCGGCTAGCCCGTTGTGCGGTCGCAACAACGCGTACAAAGTTCGCGGTTGAGCCCGCATAACGGGCTAAGAACGAAGAACGAAAGACGAAGAACGGCGCAGCCTACTCTGCTTCGAAGAGGAAGCGGAAGATCTCGTAGGTCAGCGCTCCGATGATCGCCGAGGCGGGGATCGTCAGGATCCAGGCCCAGACGATTTGCTGCGCCACACCCCATCGCACGGCCGACAGCCGTTTCGATGCTCCGACCCCGACGATAGCGCCGGTGATCGTGTGCGTCGTGCTGATGCCGACACCGACGGAGGTGGCCATGTAAATGGCCAGTGCTGCGCCAGTCTCCGCGGCGAATCCACCAATCGGCTGAAGCTTGGTGATCTTCGCGCCCATGGTCTTGATGATGCGCCATCCTCCTGACAGAGTGCCCAGGCCAATGGCGAGGTGGGCGAGGAGCACGACCCAGAACGGGATCGGCAGCGCCCCGGCGCTATCGCGCTGGAGAAAGCCACCCGTGAACAGTGCGCCGGCGATGATGCCCATCGTCTTTTGCGCATCGTTCGCGCCATGCATCAGGCTGAAGGCGGCGGCAGAGAGCAGCTGCATCTTGCGGAAGAACGCATCGACTCTCCGAGGCGTCTGCCGTCTGAGTACCCACTGACTCATCACCATCAGCAGCAGCCCGACGACCATGCCCACCATCGGGGCAAGGACGATGAAGATCAGCGTACGCGTCCAGCCGCTCGGGATGATCGCGATGAAGCCGGCCTTGGCGACCGCAGCGCCGGCATAGCCACCAAAGAGCGCGTGTGACGAGCTCGTTGGCAGGCCGTAGTACCACGTAATGAGGTCCCAGACGATTGCCCCGGTCAAGCCGGCAAAGATCACGCTCAGCGTGACCACGCTGAGGTCGACCATGCCGGCGCCGACCGTCTGGGCGACTGCAGTGCCGAACCCGAACGCGGCAACGAAGTTGAAGAACGCAGCCCAGACGACCGCTTTTCCCGGCGAGAGCACCCGGGTCGAGACGACGGTTGCGATCGAGTTGGCGGCGTCGTGAAATCCGTTGATGTAATCGAAAATCAGCGCGAACGCGATGAGAGCGAGAACGGCGAGGAGCGTGTGATCCATTAATCGTTGCGACGTCAGCCGTGCTTGACGATGACTCCTTCGAGCAGATTGGCGACATCCTCGCAGCGGTCGGTGGCCGCCTCGAGGAAGTCGAGCAGCTCTTTCCACTTGATGACCACGATCGGGTCGCGCTCCTCGTCGAAGAGTGCGACGATCGCATCCTGGTGCACACGGTCGGCCTCGCGTTCGAGTTGATCGACCCGCGCGGCCAGTTCCGCGACACCCGTTCCCTTCTCGAGCGCTCCCAGCGCTTCGACCAGTCGATCCGTTGAATCACAAATGATCTCGGTCAGTCGGCGTGCGCCCGGCCTCACCTGCGTGATCTTGTAGAGCCGGGTCACCGCCGCCGCCGCGTCGATAGCATCCATCACATCGTCGAGGGAGCCGGCAAGCGCGTGGATGTCTTCGCGGTCGAGCGGCGTGACGAACGTTCGGTTCAATCGCTCGATGATGGCCCGCGTCTTCCCGTCGCAGACGTGCTCGACATCCTTGATGGCGTCGGCCTTCGACATGTCGGGCGGGTCCACTGCGAGCATCTGTTTGAGGAGGCGAGCGCCGCCGCGCAGCTCTTCGGCCATGCCGACGAAGTCCTCAAAAAAGCGCTCGTCGCGCGGAATCAGGCGGAAGCGGGCCATATCACCTCGAAATGGGTGCGGGAATCACGCATATGGTGGGTGGAGATGTAACAGAGATGTAACGGGATCGTAACATGCCGGCCGGACCGGGAAGGTCCGGTCCCGATCAGGCAGCCTTATCGAAGGCTTCGGCGCCCGTCAGTTTCCGATGCTCGCGCCGGATCCCGATGACGATGAACAGCCAGATGGCGACCAGTACGAGGTTGACGATCGCAAACCCGCGGATGCTCAAGGCAAGCTGAACCCCGACAAACACGACGCCCGCCTGCAGCATGTCGCCAAAGCGGACGAAGAAGGAGTCGATCGCCTGCTTCGCCTTGTACTTGGCCTCTCGACTGGTCGGGAGGAACAGCGCTTGGCGGGTGGTGTTCTGGATCGAGTAGTCGGTGCTGTTCTCGAACACCTTGGTCCATCGCACGACCGAAAGAATCGGGAGGATCGCCACGGCGGCGTAGCCGGTCAACGCGATCGCCGGCAGGATGAACAGCGCGCCGCGTACACCGATGTACTTGAAGATGCGCGAGACAACGAACGCCTGGAGAATCAATGCGACGAGATTGACCAGGGTCTGCACGTTCCCGGAAAGTGTCCCGATAATGTCCGCTTCGCTTGCTCCTCCAGCGGTACCGGCGGCGATGCGTGTGGCTGCCTCCGATTCGATGAGCCGGTTCAACATGTAGCCGCCGAGGGTGTTCACCAGGTTGAAGGTGAGCACCAGCATCGCGATCAGCATCAGGTAACGATCGCTGAAGACCAGGGCGAAACCGCCGCGTCCGCCGACCGGTTTCTCCGATGTGTCGGTCTTGCTCTCGGCGCGGTGGCCCTCTCGCTTGTGGACGACGATCGTGAGGCCGACCGGCACGATCAGCCCAACCGCGGCGATCAACATGAGCGTGTAGGGGCCGATGCCCTCGAAGAAGAACGCAGTGAGTGCCGCGCCGACCAGCGCACCCAATGAAGCCCCGATGCCGATGAGAGGGAAGAGTCGCTTACCGCGCTCGTTCGTGTACAGGTCGTTGGCGAAGGCCCAGAACTGGGCGACCGCCACCATGTTGAACACCCCGATCCAGATGTAGAACGCCACGCCGACCTGTACTCCTGCGGTGCCGAGCGCGTAGAAGACCAGCAGGTGAGAGGCGAAGAAGAGCGTCACGCTGGAGATCAACCAGACGCGGTTGACCCTGGAGGCCAGGGCACCATACAGGGGAACGAAAACGAACAGGGCGGCCGCCATCCCAGCCGAGGCGTAGCTGGCAGCTTCGGCTCCGGACTCACTGAGGATCAACGCGTCGCGGACGATCTTCAGGACCTGATAGAACGCCAGGAGATAGAAGACGTTGGTCGCAAGCAGCAACGCGCTCAAGCCTTCCCCGGCGCGTACATCGGTGAAGAGCGACAGCGCGCGGTCGAGGAGCCCTTTCGGTTCCGAGGCGAGCGGTGATCCCTGGGCCATGCGCTCCGATGCTACACCGAGACTACGTGCTCGTGGGGTTCTCTTCGCGTGGCCACGGTCAACGAGCCAGTCAGGTTGGGCAAGTGGCTCTGCCACCATTGCCTGGCTTCTTCCTGGCCCCACCCATCGGAGCAGTGGCACGAATACGCCATGCCCAGGAGCTCCCCGGCGTTCTGCGGCCTCTTGGCCGGGTCCTTCTGCAGGCAGGCGAGGATCAGGTCATCGAGCTCGCGCGGGACTGGCAGTTCAGATCGTTCGGACGGACGGACCGGCTCGGTGTGCAGATGATGCATCAACATCTGCATCGTGTTCTCCGCATCAAACACGAGTGAGCCGGTCAGCGCGAAGTAGGCCACGCATCCAAGGGCGTAGACGTCCGCCCGCCGATCGACCTCGGCATCCCCGACGATGCATTCGGGCGCCATGTAGGCGGGTGTGCCGGTCGTGCTCTGATGCACGGTCGTCAGCGAATCACCATCCGTCGAACGGCTGCGGATTTTTACCAGGCCGAAATCGAGCACCTTGGCAAAGTCGTAATCGAGACCCATCCGGCACACGTAGATGTTGGCCGGCTTGATGTCGCGATGGACGAGCCCGCGGGCGTGTGCATCAGCCAGCGAATGGCAGGCCTGGCGAAGCAGGTAGATGGTGCGCGCGGCTGGCAGTGGACCGAACTCGCGAACGAGCGATTCCAGATCACGCCCAGCCAGCAACTCCATCACGTAATAGAAGGTCCCCTCCTGCGTGATGCCGAAGTCGAAGACCTGGATCGTGTGCGGTGAGTTCAACGCCGCCGTGGCTTGCGCCTCACGCTCGAATCGACGAAGGACGTTCTGTGCTTCCTGCTCGTTGCGAGCGCCGAGTACTTCGGGGCGCACGAGCTTGATCGCGGCATCGCGAGCAAGAAAGCGGTGCTCGGCGCGCCACACCTCGCCCATCCCGCCTTGCCCGAGTCGTTCGATCAGCTGGTAGCTGCCGAGCTCCTGGGCTTCCTTGAGGCGTCGACTCATGCGATGAAGCACTTTCGCCGGGACGACCACGACGAACGCGCAGGCATAGCTCGGCCAGCAGAAGATGATCAGCTGCACCAGCGATGGTGCCGTTCCCACGAGCAGCCAGACAATGAAGTGCGCCAGCGGATCGAATGACGCGGCGATGAGAGATGTCACGAGCATCTGCCGCGGAACACCCGGCGCAATCATCGCGAAGATCAGGATGAGGAGCGCAATCCAGGATGGGCGGCCGATTTCGGGCGCTTCAGGTGGAATGGCAGGCATCGCCCATGCGTTGGCGGCGGCGATGAGCGCACCGTTCATCAGCATCATCCCGAGGCCCACGGTGCTCTTGTGCTCAGCCGACGTGTCGCTCCGCCGCATGTACCAGCGCATGAGCGCCGATCCCAGAACGCCAACGATCTCGATGGGGATGATTCGCCAGTTCCTGACCCAGGTCTCAGAAAGCGCCGGCAGTATGACCGTGTCCATGAGCAGGGCAAACGACCACAGCACAGCGGCAACCGTGGTGAAGACGGTCAGCCGTGCCGCCTGCTCGGAGAGGACTTCGGTCGGGAGCCGGGTGGCGGTTCGACCAGTCTCCCGTAGATCACCGGTGGCGGTGTCCTGTCGCCTCGCGAGAACCTGCCGGGGCGGGGAAGGGGACATACCCGCACTATAAACCAGGCTCTCGGCTCAAGGCTCTCGGCACAAGGCTTTCGGCTCTCGGCTGGGCGAGAGCCCAGATTCCCGGAGCCCAGAGCCCCGGAGCCCAGAGCCCAGAGCCCAGAGCCCAGAGCCTACGAAGTCCCCGTTCGGCGCTTCAGCTCCTCGAGGTTGAGCATGATCGACTCGTTGGAGCGCAGCAGGTCGGCGAGGATCTCGTCACGGGCCCGGCCATCGCGCTGGCCCCGCGGCCGATCGCTCAGGAATGGCCAAAGCCGATCGCGGATGTCCGGCGGCAGGACGCCTTCCAGATACTCGAGAGCGGTGCCGCGCAGCCCGGAGTCGTCGGTATGGAGACCGCGATAGGCGATCTGCAGGGGGGCAGTCGGCAGCACGAGCGACAACAGGGTGAACACGTGCGCCAGGCTTTGCCCGGCGCGGTCCTTGAGGAACTCGTCGACGAACGATCGCATGTCCGCTTCGACGGTATCGAGCAGTCGATGGCTCTCCCAGACCGGGCGGCCGACGGCAACCTCGCGCCGCACGACATCGAACACCCGCTCCTTGTCGATTCGTATCCGCGGGTTCTTCTCGAGGATCGAGGCCAGCGATCGACCGCACTGGAAGCGCACCTCGAATCGCAGGTCTTCGAGCCCGAGGAGAAGGCCATCGACGGCGCGTTGTGAGACGCAGACCGAGAACACACGCGCCAGCCGCCTGCGGGCGGCGAATGGTTGATTCGGATCGAGCAGCGCGTCGATGAGCTCGCCCACCCGTTCTTCGGCAACCTTCCGCAGCGCACGCACGGCATCCTCGGCGACCGGATCCCACGCGAGCAGTGGAATCACGTGCGGGATCAGCGGTGCGGCCAGACCCTCTTCGGATCGAAGGACGTCGAGCACGGCCTCACGATTGCGCGACCGGAGCGCGAGGATCTCCCGCACCTCCGGATCGCCGACCGGCGTCGGGATCCGGGCGGTGGTGGTGTCGCCACTGGGCTTCGGGACGACCGGCCGCGGCGCACGCAACGTGCGCATCATCACGGTCCTCGTCGTGATATCCCCGACATCGGCGAGCTCGAGCTCCACGGCGCGGTCGAGCAGGCTGCGTTCCAGCGAGTGGATGTATCCCCGGCTCAGTCGCTGTGCGACGGCGACGGCAACGACCGAGAAGCTGATGGCGACGCCGAGCAACGCGGTGTACTGCACCGCGCCCGGGAGCATGATGAGCAGTCGAATCAGCCCGGCTCCCACCGCATCACCCAGGCGGTCGAAGCCGACGTCGATGATCGATTTGGCCGCACGTTTGTCCTGCGGGGCGATCGGCGTGAAGAAGATCTCGTAGCCGGTCTTGAACAGCGAGCTGCGCAGCGTTGATTCCGACGCACGCGCAACGAGCGTGCCGCCGAGACCCGGAAAGACCAGGCCGCCCAACCCGGTGAACGCCAGGGCGATCGACGGCGTCGCCGTCGTCACCGCCAGGCCGAGCTTTTCGAGGACGATTGGCGCCGAGGCGCTCTGCACGACGAACGCCAGCAGCGTGACGCCCGCGTAGTACAGCGCGAAGAACTGCAGCAGCGAGTCGCCCCTGCCAAACGTCTCGACCGCCTCGACCTTGAACACGTAGTCGATGAGTGCCGCCGCGACGGTCCCGAGCAGTACAACCGCGGCCAGGTTCCGAAGATACGGTGCGCCAGCCAGGACACGCAGCCCGGACCGCGGCGACGTGGCGACGAGATCCGGTGCGACCTCCATGCCTTTGTCGTGGATGGTCAGCACCTGCGGTCCGGCGAGCCGGCGAACCAGCCACGCGCAGATCAGATTGACGGTGGCCAGCAGCGGCAGCATGGCTGCGATGCCAAGCGTGGCGCCAATCCGTTCGGTCAGGAGCGCCGCGACGAGACCGGTGATCGTGCCCACGCCGGCAATCCGTCCAAAGTTCAGGCGTGCCGTGTGCGGATCGAAGCGCTCGGTAGCGATCAGCCAGAACCCGGAGCCGAGCATCGGGCCCAGTCCGGCGATCTGCAGATAGACCGCCTGTGCGGCGGCGCGTGGCGCAAAGTCGAGCAGGAACCACGATCCGAACAGGAGCGCCGCGCTGATGACGAACGTGGCGGGGACGAATGTGCCGGGCGTAATGCTGTGAAGGGCCCGGGAACTGGCAAATACCAACAGAATGGAGACGACTGCCGTGACCGCCACCATCAACGGGAGGGTGGTCACGTCGAGGTGCGCGAGGTAAAGTGCGTCCCGCGTGGCTTTGCCGGCAATGAACTGGGCGCTGACGGCGCCCGAACAGATCATGGCGGTGAGGATGGAAGAGTCGACTGTCGGTCGGGAGAATGCCATGAAGCCGTCGCGTCTATGGACGGCGCGCGCGGTGTGCTCGGCGGGCCAGACGCGCGTTCATCGTATCACTCTGCCGTCGGATGGCTGGGCTTCGGATGGCACGGCACATGTCCGGCTACAGCCGGACACCACGTACGCGACACACGCCCGGCTGAAGCCGGACACTACGTACAGGCGCACAATGCATACGTCAAGTGAGGTGGGGATGAACGTCCTGGTTACATCGCTGCTGCGTGCCGCAGCCGTTCTGCTCGTTTTGATCTCGCCCGCCGACGCCCAGGACCGGTCGCCGCTCAAGGATGTGCGATCGCTCGCCGATTTCGACGATTCCATCGAGGCGCTGGTTCGCACGGTCAATCCAAGCGTCGTCCAGGTCTTTACGACTGCGCTCGCTCCGCTGTCGGGCGTCGTCACCAATCAGGCAGATTTGGTGACCACCCAGCGCGGGAGTGGCTCGGGCGTCATCGTCGATGCCGAGGGCTACATCGTGACCAATGCCCACGTCGTCCGCGGGGCGTCGCGCATACGCGTGGAAATCCCCACGGATAGCGGTGGGAAATCGTTGCTGGCGCGGCGCAGCCGCGTGGCCCCCGCGCGTGTGATCGGCGTGGATGAGGAGACCGATATTGCGGTCCTGCGGGTCGAGGAACGCGGGCTTACCGCCCTGCCGTTCGGCGACTCCGATGAACTGCGCTCCGGCCAGATGGTTCTCGCCTTTGGCAGCCCGCTCGGTCTGCAGAATTCCGTCTCACTCGGGATCGTCAGTGCCCCGGCGCGTCAGCTCGAGCCCGAGTCGCCGATGGTCTACATTCAGACCGACGCGTCCATCAACCAGGGGAACAGCGGAGGACCGCTGGTCGATGCACGCGGCCGGCTGATGGGCGTCAACACCCTGATCCTGGCCGGTGCCGCGAGCACGGCAGCGCCGGGTTTCGCCGCGCCGAGCAACATCGTGCGCGCCGTGTTCGAGCAGATTCGGAAGACTGGCCGCGTGCGTCGAGGTGAGATCGGTGTGCGAGCGCAGACCGTGACACCCATTCTCGCCGCTGGTCTCGGCCTCAAGCGCGACGAAGGCGCGGTGCTGGCGGACGTGGCGCCCGGCAGTCCTGCCGATCGAGCGGGGTTGAGCGTGGGCGACCTCGTGCTGACGCTGGACGGTAAGCCGATCGAAAACGGCCGGCAGTTGCACGTCAACCTCTATCGCCGTGCGGTTGGCGACCTGGTACGACTCGAAGTGTTGCGGGGAGATCAGCCGACTGCCGTAACCGTGTCGGTGAGCGAACGTGCAGACTCATTGTCGGCAGCGATGCTGCCGAGCGATCCGCGCGACAACGTCGTTGGGCGGCTCGGCATCCTGGCAGCGACGCTCGATCCCAAGCTTGCCGCTCTTCTTCCGCTGCGCGCCAAGGCCGGCGTCGTGGTGGCCTCGGCGAGCGCGACCGTGCTCGACTCTGACAATGGCGGCCTGCAGCCGGGAGACGTGATTCATGCGGTCAACGGCCAGTGGATTTCGGATCTGCCAGCCTTGCGATCGGCGGTCGAGGGCGCCAAGCCTGGTGCGCCAATGGTGCTTCAACTCGAGCGGCGTGGTGTGCTGATGTATCTCGCGTTCACGGTCGAATAAGATGGCTCAGTCTCCGCCCGTGCCTTTGAACTGATCGTCTTCGTCGGCGAACAGCAGGTTGAAGCTGGTGAGCGAGCCGTAGCATCCGCTCACATAGCCCTGCAGCTTGATCTTCACGTCTTCGGGCAGGTCGGACGCGTTGACCTGCTGCTCGAGCGATCGAAGGCGATTCCGCAGCATGACGATCTTGTGGAAGAACGTCTCGATCGGCCACGTCTTCTCCTGCAGTCCTGGCGCACCCGGGCGCAGCACCATCGTGCCACCACGCCACTTCGGCGCCGGCGCAACCGGTGTGATGCCGGCTTCTTCCCGGATGATGCGGCGCAGCAACAGTTCCAGGTCCTCGGATCGATCGGGCAATGCCATGGGTGGTGCAGTCCTTTCACGTTCGCTCACGAGAGGTTCGGCCGTTGCGCGTGCTGCGTCGGGCCTCGCGATGCCGACCTGACGAGGCCTCGTTTCGGCCGGCGCTGACGATGTCGGGGCCGATCGTGGGACCGATGCTGGCCCCGGTGCGGGATCGATCCGCGGGCCACCGCGGTAGTTGTGCTGGCTCTCACAGTACCCGCACTGCACTCGCAGCGGATGGCCGGCCCCATCAACCACGATCACCGTGTGGGAGCGATCGGTCTTGCAGGCCCTGCAGTAATCGTCGATCGATTCACCGGCTCGCCAGCGGCGAGGAGTATTCACGCGACTGATGATGCCACGAGCTCTTGCGATAACCGAATTGTTGATTGGCGATTGGTGACTGGTGACTGGTTGTTGAGTGGTGGCTGTCGATTGATGATTCGTCGTTGATTCGTCAACAATCACGGATCGGGGAATCATCAATGGGACGCCGACTGGAGACTGATATCATCCCGTCTCATGAAACCGAGCGACTGCATTCTATTCAGCGGTGGCGCCCCGGGGGCTGAAGCGCAGTTCGGCGCGTGCGCTGAGCGCCACAGCGTGGAGGAAGTGAACTTCACGTTCGAGGGGCACAAGATCGAACGGCACCGTGGCGTCCGTGTCCTGAATCACGAAGAGCTGCTGTCGGGTGATGTCAGTCTTGCCTATGTGTCACGCCTGATGAACCGCCGTTACACGGAAGGACCGACGCTGCGCAAGGTCCTGCAGACGCTCTGGTATCAGGTCAACAACGGCCAGGAGATCTACGTGATCGGCTCGGTGCAGGGCGACGGCACGGTGAGAGGCGGTACCGGGTGGGGTGCGGAGTTCGCCAAGCTGTGTAACAAGCCGCTTTACGTGTTCGATCAGGACAAGGACGCGTGGTTCACGTGGACAGGCGATGTGTGGACGCCGACACCGTCGGGCGAACCGGTGATCACGCACCAGCACTTCACCGGCACCGGGACGAGGACCATTCGTGAGAACGGTGCGCGCGCCATCGAGCAGCTCTTCGTCCGCAGCTTCACGTGAGCGAGTGTGCGTCAGGCTTCAGCCGGTGAGAGCTGACTGACGATGAGCCGGTAGTAGACGTTCAGGCAGATCGCGGCGAAGAGGATCGTGAGGAGCAGCGTCCGCGACCAGAGCGTGGCGTGCCCGGCCAGCGTTCGCGGCCTCAGCTCGTACTTGATCACCTGATCGGCGGACGCATCGAGGCGATGCGATAACAGGCACAAGCGTTCCGCATACTCCGGGTACTTCTGCAGCACCACTCGCTCGAGTTTCTCGTCGGGCCATTGCTCGTAGTAGCCGGGGAACTCGTATCGAACCTGTTTGGCCACGCTCTCCGAACAGAATCCCTGGCGCAGATCCGATTCCTGCAGGATGCGCACAGGATCGTCCGGCGTTCCCGATGTGGCGAGCACGCCAAGCCTCCCGGCGCTGGCGATGAACGGTGGAATCGTATTGCCCGATTGCGGCCCCGCCGTTCGCGTGAAGCCGTCCAGCGTATTCAGGATCTGGATGTTGTCGCGGACCGGCAGCGGTTCGGTGTGCGTGAAGTGAACGAGCGCACCAGCGACTCCAACAACAGCCAGCACGAAAAGCGTCTTGAGTATCACGCGCCATCCGATGCCGAGGTCGGTATCCAGCTGGTAGCCGACGAGTGTCGTGGCCAGCCCGTGGTGCTCGACGCGGCGACGCGCTGCCGGGGCGGGTTTGACCGGGGCCTGCGGGGGCTGCAGCTTGTAGCCGAGCGCTTCGAGCCGGCGGCGTTCGCTGCCGCAGCGGCACATCTCGACGTGACGCGGAATGTTCCGTCCACACGAGGGACACTGCCAGGCTCCCGGTCTGCTCTCGGGCCTGCCGTCGCCTGATTCCGCTTGCCGGTCCTGCACCTGCCTCCTCGTACCTGCGCACGTTCGCACGACCGCGAGACACTCGTACCGCGCGCACCGTATTTATCGGCCCCTGCAGGAAGCGTGGTTAACGCTCAGGGCCCGGTCGGGCGGCGTCGAGCTCGAGGAGGAGGCCGAGAACCGCGTTGTAGATCAGCGTCATGCCCTCGGCCGTCAGCTTGTCGGCCGTGTCCTCGGCGCTATGGATGGAGCGGAGAATCGCGGGCGTGAAGCCTTGTGCCAGACCGGATTCCTTGCCGCCGTTGAGCAGCAGCCAGACCTGGTGGGCCTGGAGTTGCGGGAGGACGGCCAGCGAGATGGAAGGAATGCCCGCCGCCTGAAAGCTGCGATCGTCGCTGCCCGGGAATACGGCAAACCGAAGACAGGTGTAGTCCCTCGCGGTGCACACGCGCGCCAGTGCCTGATGCAGCCGCGTGCTGCCGGCGGCAGTGGTTGGTCCGCTCATGATCGTGTCGCCGTAGCCCGCGATGTCGACGTTGACCATCGCGTTCACCGTCGTGCGATCGATCGACTTGGCGAAGAACGCGGATCCGAGCAGCCCGTTTTCCTCCATGTCGAAGAAGGCCACCTGAATGCGGTGGCGCAAGCGGCGCGTGCGCAAGGCTTCGGCAACACGCGCGACGACCACGACGCCCGCGCCGTTGTCCAACATGCCGTGACTGTGACCGCCGCCACTCAGTGCGACGGCATCGAGATGTGCAGCGAGCACGATCAGCGGACCGTCACCGCCAAAAGGCTCGAGCAGTACGTTCTGTCCCTGTTCGCGCCCGTCGCGCTGCCGCGCGTTGTTGGCGAACGGCTGCAGGGAAAACGTGAGCCCGCGTTTCTTCAGCAGACCTTGCACCGCGTCCAGACGAGCGGCGTTGGACGGCTGGTCGAGCAGGCGCGTCTCAGTGACGACGTTGGCCAGCGGAGCCGTGGAACTGATCGCGGCTGCTGTCGCTGCTGTCTGCGGAGAAATACTGACGCATGCGAGCTCGAAACTCCCGAACAACAGAGCCGCGCCCAATCGGAATTGGAGTGACATTGGCACGGATTATGACGTAGTTTCCAGGGAGTTTCGTTCTGATGACCACGATTCGACTTCTTCTGTTCGCGCTCGCGACTGTTGGGTTGCCGGGCGCTGACCAGGCAGCACAAGACACCAGGACCACCAGAACGTCGACGTCAGGACGAGTCGTAGCGACGGTGACCACACTCGAAGGTACCGTTCAGTTGCCGGGCACGCAGGTCGACTTGCGCGAACAGCCAGGCGGGACTGTGCTGGCCACGACACTTAGCGACGGTGCCGGGCAGGTGTCGTTTCCGGATGTACCGCCGGGGCGATACACGGTTACCGCTATTCGAGCGGGATTCGTGGACAGCTCGTCGACCGAGTTCGAGGTCCGCGTCGGCCAGGTGACCAACATCCTGCTCGATGTCCAGTTGACCTTCTCCGTGCCGACGGTCGACGTGGTGGCCAAGACGCCTTCTCCAACCGACAGCGTTCAGCCGGTGTCCATGAGCGACATGCTCGACGGCTCGCTGCTCGACTCATCGCCGCTCGAGGGCGACGATTTTCAGAGCCTGATGCCCATGCTGCCGGGTGTGGTCCGCGGCCCTGATGGACGGCTGCGCGTCAAGGGCGGCCAACCGACGCAGGCCGCGCTTCAGGTCAGCAGCGCCAGCCTGAACGATCCCTCGACCGGCGACTTCGATCTCGAGTTGCCGGCGCCGAGCGTGGAGTCGGTCGAGGTCCTGGCCAACCCGTTTGCTGCGGAATACGGGCGCTTCTCGACGAGCGTGACCCAGATTCGCACCAGGCGTGGAACGAATGAATGGGAGGTCAAGCCGGGGAATCTCTTTCCCCGGTTTCGTAAAGGGCTGACCAGCGTCCGCGGCTTCGAGCCTCGGTTCTCGGCCCGCGGTCCGATCCGGCGGGATCGCATCTTCCTCGCGCAGGATTTTCAGTTCCGATACGTTCTTACACCGGTGAAGAGCCTGGCGGACGAGCCGGAGATCAAGCTCACCAGCTTCGACTACTTCACCCGCATCGATTCCGTGGTTTCGTCCCGCCACACGCTTGGCGGCGGAGTGATCATCTTTCCGCGTCAGATCGACGGTGCGACGATGAGCACCTTTCGCCCGCCCCCGGTCGCGCCCGACGTCACTCAGGAGGGGTGGTCTGCCGGGTTGCTCGATCGATTTGCCCTTTCGTCCAGCGTCGTACTCGAGACCACGCTTGCCGGCCGGAGATTCGAGATCGACGTCTCGCCCGATGGCCAGGCGCCGATGACGTTCGCGCCGCAAACGGAAAGCGGGAACTTCTTCAACGCGCAGCAGCGGGACGTTCGCAGCCTGCAGTGGGTCGAGTCGGTCAGCCTCGTTCACAACTGGCGTGGCGAACACGTCGTCAAGGTCGGAACCGACCTGCAGTGGGCGCGCTACGAGGGTCAAAGCCTGTCGCGTCCCGTGGAGGTTCGACGCCTCGACGGCTCGCTTGCCGAGCGAACCGAGTTCGGCGGCGCCACACTCCAGGAAGTCGCGGGAACGGAGTTCTCGGTGTTCGGCCAGGACCGCTGGAGGCTTGGTTCCCGGATCACGCTCGAACTCGGGATGCGCATGGATCGCGATCCGATCGTCAAGCGTTTCAACTGGTCGCCCCGCGCCGGGGCAGCGATCACGCTGCTGCCGGAAGGACGCGCGATCATTCGCGGCGGCTTTGGAAAGTTCGTTCAGCGTACGCCGCTCAACGTCGAAGCATTCCCGAGTTTCGAACCGCGCGTGGTGTCACGGTTCGGACCCGATGGCAGCACCCTGCTCGGACTGCCAGTTGTCTTTACGAATGTGATCACCGGCACCCTGCGCACGCCGGAGGCGTACGTCGGCAACGTCGAGTTGAATCAACGCTTCGGACGGCGGTTGTTGTTCAAGCTGGGGTTCCTCAGGCGCAGCGGTCGTCACGAGTACATCGTCGCGCCGAGTCCGGCTGATGGAGAGCTCCAGCTGTCGAGCACCGGCACCTCGCGCTATCGTGAGCTCGAAGCGACCACGCGGTATCTCGGTGGCGCACGCCGCGACCTCACGGTCTCGTACGTCTGGGCGCGCGGCACCGCCGATCTGAACAACTACGATCAGTTCTTCGGCAATATCCAGAACCCGCTCGTGCGCGAGAATCAGAACAACTTCTCGCCGACCGATGTACGCCACCGGGTGATCCTGCGTGGCAACGTGGGCCTGCCCGGTCAGTGGGACTTCGCGCCGGTACTGGAACTGCGGTCAGGGTTTCCCTGGTCGGCGGTCGATGAGTATCAGGACTTCGTCGGCGAGCGCAGTCGTGCCGGGCGTCTCCCGAGCGTGCAGACGCTCGACTTTCAGCTGTCGCGTCCGTGGCAATTCCGCAAGTACCGCTTTCGAGCTGGCCTGAAGGTCTACAACGTGTTCGGCTCGTTCTCCGGCCGCGACATCCAGAACAACGTCACCGCGCCCGACTTCGGCACCAGCTACAACCCCATCGAGCGATCGATCGGGTTCGTCTTTGGATCCGCCAGGTAAGGGTCGAAGAGCGCACGGTGTAGCCGTCCTCGGTTCTTGAGCCTTGGTTCAAGGTCCGTCCTTGTCCATCCGTCCTGGGTGCGCTGTGGACCGCGCGTGGCGGCGCGTTTCCCTCGGGCAGCTACTACTCGCGGCGACGGCGTCTGGGTACGAGCGAAGAGCGATTTCCCGCCGCGCGGAGCGGCCGCCGGAGAGGGGCGACCCGCGAGTGTGAATGTGGGTGGCGCAGAGGTCCGGCTCAAGGACTGACAGCTAGACCGAACTGCAAACTGCGCTAGAGCTCCCTGATTGCCTTGTTATTCACCAGGACGAGGACAGCGACGGTGGTGAGCAGCACACCGTTGACGGTCAGTACCGTTGGCGCGCTGGTCATCGTTGCCAGCCACCCGCTCGCGAGGCTACCGAGCGGCATCCCACCGCGGAACGCCACCATGTAGAGACCCATCACCCGCCCGCGCATCTCGTTCGGGACGTTGAGCTGCACCAGCGATGACAGCGTCGCGAAGACCATCACCATGCAGGCGCCTGCCGCGAACAGCAGCGCGGCATTCAGCCAGAAGAATCGCGTCACCGCGAACAGCACGACGATCACGCCGAAGGCCGCCTGAATCAGCAGGACGGTGCGGCCCATGTGCGGAAAGCGGCCGCGCCACGCGACCACGAGCGCCCCGGTTACGGCGCCGGCGCCGGCACTCGACATCAGGTGCGTGTACTGCGTGACGTCGCCACGCAGCACATCCTGCGCGAACAGTGGCAGGAATGTGAGCACCGGGTTGCCGAGAAAGGTAGCGGCGAAGGCAAGGATCGCCAACCCGAGAAGGGCAGGATGATCGCGCACGTATGTGAAGCCACTCTGAAACTCGTCTCGCATGCGCCGCGTGGCGGCCGGTGGCACGTGCCGGATGTGGAGCGACAGGATCGCGACGATCACGGCGAGGAATGAAAGCCCGTTGAATCCGAAGCAGGCGACCATGCCGAATGTCGCCAGCGCTGCTCCGGCAAAGAGCGGTCCGATCACGCGCGCCAGGTTGAACTGGATCGCGTTGAAGGCGATGGCATTCGGCACGTGGTCCTTGCTGACGAGCGATGGCAGCAGCGACTGGTACGCTGGCCCGCCGAATGCCTGCGCCAGGCCAGTTACAACCGACAGCGCCAGCACGTGCCAGATGTGCACCTGATCGAAGTACACCAGCGCGGCCAGTGTGAAGGCCGCTCCCATCTGGACGTACTGCGACAACAACAGCAGTTGCCGGCGATCGTGCCGATCGGCGACGACACCGCCGACGACGGTGAAGAGCAGGATTGGAAGCTCGCCGAGAAACGAATCCAGGCCGAGGAAGAACGCTGAGGACGTGCCGGTAATCGTCAGGACCAGCCAGCTCTGCGCCACCTTTTGCATCCACGTTCCGATGGTCGAGAGGAAGGCGCCGCACCAGAGGACTCGAAAGTCACGATAGGTCAGCGCCGCGGCGATCCGGTTCAGTGCCGACGGCGGCGTGGGCTCAACGGTCGTGGGGGTGGAACGAGGGGCTGGTGCTGGTGCAATGCTCACGAAGGGTCCATAAATCTTAGCCCAGCGCCCCACCCGGTCAGATGACCGGTCTTGGGACGAGTGGTCCCGGCCATGGACGGCCGGGGTGCTCGATGCCGCGAGTTTCCTCGAAATCCAACAGGCACGCCGCTTGATAGCTGACCCGGGAACCCCGCGCCTGCGCTGGCCGTCTTGTGTTCAGGCCGGCCCTCGTGTTCGAAGGAGTGAGTGATGACGCGCACGAAGATGCTCCTGACCCTGTCAGTTGGAATTGTTCTCCTTGCCGCACATCCCAGCGCGGACTTCAAGACCGAGCGTCGTCTGGCTCTCGAGCCCGGCGGGACGTTCATGCTCGACTCGGACGTGGGCGGTGTCAGCGTCACCGGGGGTTCGACGTCGGGAGTCATCGTGACCGTGGTGTCCGAACGCGACGACTTCGATGATCTGTACGATCTCCGGTTCGAAGAGAGCGCCGGCCGCGCGTCTGTCATCGTCAAACGACGGGGCAGCTGGCTCAAAGGCTTGTGGCCCGGCGAGTGGTTCAATGACAACACCCACTTCGACATTCGCGTTCCCGCGCGGACGACGGTCGATCTGAGTACGTCAGGAGGCTCGATCGAAGCCTCGCGCCTGACGGGCCGCCTGGGCATTCACACATCTGGCGGGAGCCTGCGGGTCGAAGCGATCGATGGACCCGTTGACGGGAAGACCAGTGGCGGCTCGATCAAGATGCGTCAGGTCCGTGGTGACGTCGCAATCAGCACCTCCGGCGGAGGCATCGACATCGTCGACGTCCGCGGCAACCTGAGAGCAACGACCAGCGGTGGAGGGATCGACATCGACGGCGTCTCGGGCGAGTTGTATGCATCGACCAGCGGTGGCGGCGTGCGGATCCGCGAGGCCGGCGGCCGGGTCGAAGCGCGCAGCAGCGGCGGGCCGGTCACCGTCCGGTTTGCTGCCGGGAACAACCGCGGCGGTATGCTGTCGTCGTCGGGCGGTGGTCTCCGGGCGGAGCTGGATCCGTCGGTGGCGCTGACGATTGACGCCAGCACATCCGGCGGCGACGTGGAGACCGAGTTGCCAGTGACCACTCGCGGTGCGGTTCAGAGTGACGGCGCCGATTGGCCCTCGAAGCCGTTCCGGAAGCCGACGACATCACTGCGCGGCGATCTCAATGGCGGCGGAGCCGTGCTACGGCTGCGCACGAGCGGCGGCGGCGTGCGGATCCTCGGCGCGCGTACGTCTGCCTCGCGCTAGTGCAGTTTGCCGTTCGGTGTAACCGTCAGTCCCTGGTGCTCCGTGCCTGGGCGACCCACATTCGCTCGCGGGCCGCCCCTCTCCGGCGGCCGCTCCGCGCAGCGGGAAATCGCTCTTCGCTCGTAACCTTACGCGGTCGCCGCGAGTAGTACCTGCCGGAGGGAGACGCGCCGCCAGGCGCGGTCCACAGCGCACCACGGACGGATGGACAAGGACGGACTTGAACCAAGGCTCAAGAACCGAGGACGGCTACACGCAATCGAAAACCGCGTGGCGTGTTAGTCAGCGAGCCGTTCGCGAACCATCGGCACGACCTTCGTCCCGAACAGCTCGATGCTCGTCATCAGCT
>JALDXQ010000128.1:0-21146 GCA_032156805.1 Acidobacteriota bacterium | reverse complement strand
ACATCCCGATCGCGGGTCACCGGCGTGAGATGGATCGGCGGGGCGGCGTCAGCCGCGCCAGCCTGAGCCGCTTCGCGCATGAAGCGAACCGGCATCGGCGGTGCGACGCCGCCCTGTTCGTCGATGCGAAGAATCCTCTCGATGTTCCGCCCCGCCCCGGCGGCGGCGGCCTCTGCTTTCTGGCGCGCGTCGGCGACTGCCAGCCGGAGCGCCTCGCGTTCCAGCTTGGCCTGATCCTTCATGTCGAACCTGATGCCGTTCAGCGAAGTCGCGCCCGAACCAACCGCAACTTCCAGCAACTCTCCGACGCGGTCGACCGCGTCGATGCGAACTTCGATTGAGTTCCGGGCGACGTAGCCGCGTCCGACACGCTTGCCGTTGACGAAGTCCCACTCGTACTGGACGTCGTAGCCGGTGGTGCGAATCGCATCGGCGGGAATACCGGCGGCACGCAACTTGTCCTGTACCGGCTTCATCAGCTCGGTGTTGCGGCGCTGCGCTTCACGCGGACTCGGGGCGCGCGATTCGGCCCCGATCGTGATCCACGCGCGATCGGGAACCGCAAGCACCAGGCCTTCACCGATGACCACGACCACAGGTTCCGTCGGCACCGTCGGCACCTGGGGCGGCTGTTGCGCACCCACCGTCGACGGCACGAGCCATAAGAACAACAGCAGAATGGCGAGCCTCATGGGATCTCCTCTCCACAGATTCTGACGCCAAACCCACGGTTCAGGTTGGAGTCACTAGAATGGAGGCGCATGCCGATACAAGGGCCACTCGACGGGGTGACCGTCCTCGACCTCACACGGGTTCTTTCGGGTCCGCACTGCACGATGCTGCTCGCCGACATGGGCGCCCGTGTCATCAAGGTGGAACGACCCGGTGAGGGCGACGAAACGCGCGCCTGGGGACCACCGTTTGTCGGCGGCGAGAGCGCCTACTTTCTCGGTACCAACCGCAACAAGGAAAGCATCGCGGTCGACTTCAAGCATCCCGAGGGGCGCCGAATCGTCGATCGGCTCCTCGATCGCTCCGACGTCATTGTCGAGAACTTTCGACCCGGAACACTTGGCCGTCTCGGCCTCGACTACGCGTCGCTCAAGGATGCGCGGCCGAAGCTGATATACGCCTCGATCTCCGGGTTCGGTCAAACCGGCCCACGGCGATTCGAAGCGGGATACGACGCGGCCGTGCAGGCCGAGGGCGGCTTGATGAGCATCACTGGCGACCCCGACGGTCAACCGTTCCGGGTCGGTGTGGCCGTCGCGGATCTCGTCGCGGGAATGCTGGCCGCTCATGGCATCGTGCTCGCGCTCTATGCGCGCGAACGAACCGGTCTCGGCCAACAGGTCGACATCGGCATGCTCGACGGGGTGGTCTCGATCCTGAGCTATCACGCGTCAATGCACCTGACGGCCGGCATCCGGTCGGGACGCGTTGGGAACCGTCACGCGACGATTGCGCCGTACGACACGTTTCCAACCGCAGACGGCGACTTCTTCCTGGCCGTCGGCAATGACGATCAGTTCCGTCGTTTCTGCGCGGCCGCTGGTTTGACGCCGCTCTGCGACGACCGGCGCTTCGCAACCAATCCCGCGCGTGTCGTTCACCACGTGGAACTGCGTCAGCGGCTGTTGCCCGTGCTGAAGGCACGCCCGCGCGCGTACTGGCTCGAGGTTCTGACCGAGGCCGGAGTGCCGTGCGGTGACGTTCGCGGTGTTCCCGAGGCGCTTGCCGATCGCCAGATCCTTGCGCGCGAGATGGTACAGTCGGTCGAGCATGCTACCGCCGGCATGCTCAAAGTCGTTGGCGTGCCGATCAAGCTTTCGGAGACACCCGGCTCCGTGCGCACTGCGCCGCCGACGCTCGGTCAACACACGACGTCGATCCTGCGAGAGTTGGCGATCCCCGACGATGAGATCGAGCGCTTGCGTGGTGCGCGTGTGATTGGTTAAGAGGGATTGCAGGGATCGGAGGTTTCGGAGACGCGGTTCGCCGCGGAGACGCGAAGACGCGGAGAGCGAACCTGCGGAGATGGAGACCGGTGGGCAAGCGGGGACCCACCGGTCCTCCGGTCCTCCGCGCCTCCGCGGTGATCCGTTTCCTCCGCAATCTCCGTTTCCTTGGGAGTGACGTCATTGGAAATCTCACAGGTCCGCAAACGCATTCAGGCAGCGATGACAGCTGCGCGTGACCGCGCGCGCCAGCGTCGCGAGAAGGTCGACCAGGCCGCGAAGGCGTACGAAACGTTTCTCGAGCACCTCGCGACGCCGCTGGCGCGCCAGGTCGTCAACGCGCTGCGCGCAGAAGGCTTTTCGTTCACGCTGTCGACACCAGGCCGCGGACTTCGAGTGTCGCTGGATCAGGGGCGCGACGACTTCATCGAGCTCGAGCTGAGGACCGATGCCGATCAGCCGCATGTCGTCGGCCGAATTCGGCGCACGCGCGGCTCGCGTACCCTCGACGAAGAGCGCCCCTTGCTGCCGGGTGCCGCACCGCAGGACTTGACCGAACAGGATGTGCTCGAGTTCCTGGCGCAGGCGTTGGAGCCGTGGCTGGAACGATGACGCGCCGGCTTATTGAGCTCGGAGAAGCAGGACCGGGATCTTCACGAAGTGACGCACCTTGCTGACCGTCGTACCGCGCAACAGATCGTTCAGGAAGCGGTGGCCGTGCGTCGACATCGCAATCAAGTCGACGTTGCGTTCCTCGGCCAGCCTGATCAACTCGGTGGCCGGATCGCCCATTGCCAGTTCGGCCTCCACCTTCAGTGAATCGGCCGACAACTCTTCGGCTATGCGCTGAAGATAGGCGCGATCGATTTTCATCTCTTCCGATTCACGCAGCTGCAGCTGATTGAAATGACGGGCCGCCCAGCCATCGGCCACGTGGACGAGCAGGATCTCCGCCTGCGTCAACAACGCGAGCTGTCGGATGTGGGTGAGTATCGTGCGATCGGCCGGAGAGTTCTCGACGGCAACGAGGATCCGGCGATACATGCGTGATTATCCAAAGAAGGTCTGGTACAGGAGCCAGACGTTCAACCCGGCAATGATAACGGCGATCGTCCACGCCAGCACCTGGACCCAGCGTGGCGCAACGAACACCCCCATCTTGTGCTTGTTGCTCGTAAAGCTGACGAGCGGAAACACCGCGAAGGGCAACTGAAGGCTGAGAATGACCTGACTCAGAATCAGCAGCGCGCCCGTGCCGCGCTCCCCATAGAGGCTTACGACGATGATGGCGGGGATGATGGCGACCAGGCGCGTGATCAGGCGCCGCAGCCAGGGGCGCAGCCGGATGTTGACGAAGCCCTCCATGACGATCTGGCCGGCAAGGGTGCCCGTGAGCGTCGCGTTTTGCCCTGAGCACAAGAGCGCGACGGCGAACAGAACTCCTGCGGCGGTCGTGCCCAGCAGGGGAGACAGCAGTTGATGTGCGTCCCCGATGTCAGCCACGGTCTCATAAGGCGTCCCGTGGAATACCGCGGCCGAGACAATCAGGATCGCGGCGTTGATGAACAGCGCAGACATCAGCGCAATCGATGAATCGAGCGTGGCGAACCGGATCGCCTCCGTCTTGCTCGCCAGTGTGTCCGTGTAGCGCCGTGTCTGCACGATCGACGAGTGCAGATAGAGGTTGTGCGGCATTACGGTCGCGCCCAGGATTCCGAGCGCGATGTAGAGCATCTCAGGATTCGTGACGATCTGGGAGGTCGGCACGAACCCGGCCGCCAGCGCGATGGGGTCGGGCCTGGCCAGCGCAATCTGGATGGCAAACGATCCGGCGATCACCAGAATCAATCCGACGACGAGCGCCTCGACATAGCGGAAGCCGCGGTTCTGCAGGTAGAGAATGACCAGGACATCGAGCGCCGTGAGCGAGACGCCCCAGATCAGCGGTAGGCCGAAGAGCAGGTTGAGCGCGATCGCGGCGCCGATCACCTCCGCGAGATCGGTTGCGGCGATCGCGATTTCGCACAGAACCCAGAGAACGATGGTGGTCGGTTTCGAGTAGCTGTCGCGGCAGGCCTGCGCCAGGTCACGTCCGCTGGCGATCCCCAGGCGCACAGAGAGCGCCTGCAGCAGGATCGCCATCAGGTTCGAGATGAGGATCACGCTGAGCAGCGTGTATCCGTAGCGGGCGCCGCCGGCGAGATCCGTCGCCCAGTTGCCGGGGTCCATGTAGCCGACGGCGACGAGGTAGCCCGGCCCGGCAAAGGCGAACAGCTTGCGCCAGAAACCCGCGTTCTGAGGAACCGCAATCGAGCCGTGGACCTCGCGCAGGCTCGGCGCTTCGGGGACACTCCGCCATCCAGCCTGCGTTGGCGGAGATGTGGGTGTGTCACCCTCCATGGCGACCCTTAGTCATTTTGACTAATCAAAATTTATATTGTCCTTTATCAAAAGTCAAACTACACTCCAGTCAAATGCCGTCGAGCACAGTCGAAAACTATCTGAAGGCCATATACATCGGGACGAATTCGCTCGATCCGCCTCAACGCTTGCTCCCCATGGGTCAGCTGGCATCGGCTCTGAACGTAACGCCCGGCACGGCCACCACGATGGTCAAGACACTCGCGGAGTCGGGTCTTGTCGAGTACGAACCCTACGCCGGGGTGGCATTGACCCAGGCCGGGCTCAAACTTGCGGCCCTGGTCACCCGTCGTCATCGCCTCATCGAGCTGTTCCTGGTCCAGGTGATGGGCTACTCGTGGGACGAGGTCCACGACGAGGCGGAGCAGCTCGAACACACCGTGAGCGACCACCTGATCGACCGCATGGATGCGATGCTCGGCCGGCCCGAGACCGATCCGCACGGCGACCCGATTCCGGATGCCGAGGGACTGGTCAAGCCGCAGAAGGTTCAGACACTGCTCACGTGTCCGCTGGACACCACGGTAACGGTGTCACGCGTGATCGATCAGGACAGGGACTTCCTGCGCTTCATCGAACAGCACAATCTCAAGCCTGGCGAGGCGATTCTGGTTGAAGAGCGCGATGCGGCGGCTGACAGCGTCCGCGTCCGCGGCAGCAACGATCGCCGGCTGACAATTGGGACACGCGCCGCATCGAAGGTGCTGGTGCAGGCGATCCACTTCCTTCTCCTGATCCTGCTCGCCGCACCGGCGTTCGCGCAGGCAACCCAGCAGCCGACGGAACAGCGGCGCACCGCTCTGTCCGGCTACATGGACTTTCATTTCAACAAGCCGGAGTTCGACGACGGTCAGCTCGACTTCCATCGGTTCGTGCTGCTCGTCACGCACTCCTTCACCGAAAAGATTCGCTTCGTTGGAGAGCTGGAGCTCGAACACGCCCTGGTCGAAGGCCTCGAGGAGAAAGGTGAGCTCGAACTGGAGCAGGCCTACATCGATTTCCTGCTCTCACGCTCGTTCAACGTGCGCGCCGGCATGATGCTCATGCCGATTGGCATCATCAACGAGCGTCATGAGCCGCCGGTGTTCTACGGCGTCGAGCGCCCGTTCAATGACACGGTGATCATCCCCACCACCTGGTTCGAGGTTGGCGCTGGCGTGCACGGCGAGATCGGCCGGGGTTGGCGCTATCGCGCGTTCGTCGTGGCACCGCTCGATGCCGCCGAGTTCAGTGCCGAGGAAGGCATTCGCGAGGGGCGGCAAAAGGGCTCCGAGGCCAACATCGGGCGGCCCGCGGTCACGGGACGGATCGAGTACGTCGCCGTGCGTGGCCTCACACTGGGCGCTAGTGGATGGTCTGGCCAATCGGGTTTCCAGTTCCGTCCTGAGTTCGACGTGCCGGTTTCGGTCGCCGAATTCGACGCTCGCTACTCGCGTCGCCGGCTCGAGCTCAGGGGCCAGTTCTCGCAGGTATGGATCGACAACGCGGAGCGCCTGAACGATGCGCTCGCGATTTCGGTCGGCGTCAACCCGAACATCGCGCGCGTCCTGCGTGGGTTCTACGGCGAGGCCGGATATCGCGCGTTCTCGAACCCGTCGATCGGCGAGATCGGCGCCTTCGTCAGGTATGAAAACTTCGACACGCAGTTTCGGATGCCCACAGGCTACGTCGGCCTCCCCGAGTTCGACCGCGACGCGTGGGTCGTCGGTGCGACCTATTGGCCCGACCCGGACGTTGCGGTGAAGTTCGACTACTCGATCGTTCGCAATCGCAGTTCGGTGATTCAGGAGCCCAACTCACTCAACGTCGGGCTGGGATGGTGGTTCTGATGCGATACGTATTCATGTCATTCGCTCTGCTCGTCGTGGCCACTACAGGTCCGGCTGACGTAGTATCCGGCTTTAGCCGGACCAGCGCACAAGACACGCAGCTCATCGAAATCAGCGCCGAGCGTTTCAGCTTCAATCCATCGGAGATCCGCGTGAAGGCTGGCACACGCCTCGAGATTCGCCTGACGAGCGAGGACACGATGCACGGCTTCAAGATCCTCGGCACCGATATCGACCTCGAGCTGCCGAAACGCGGACGCGGCGTGGCATCAGTCATGTTTCAGCCGACACCAGGCCGGTACACCTTCGAGTGCTCGAGGCTGTGTGGTGCCGGACACTCGTTCATGCGCGGCGTCATCATCGCAACCGAGTAGCGAGGCTCGCCATGTCGAAGGTGACTGCAACATTGGTCCTCCTGGGCAGCGTGCTCGTCGCGCAGGTACCGGGTGGGCGGCCGGGTGATCCACTCGCGGGCGTGACGCCGGTGGAGTTCGAGGAGTTCCGCCTCGGTCAGGATGATTTCCTCGAGGTTGAGACCTCAGATGAAGGTCTCGGCCCGGCGTATAACGGCACCAGCTGCGGCGCCTGTCACAGCGTGCCGGCGGTCGGCGGTGCCGGCAACATCGCCGAAGTACGTGCAGCAACGCGTGGCCCGCGCGGCGAGTTCGTCGCGCTCGACCCATCGGGCGAGACGCTCTTCCACCTGTTCTCGGTGCCGAGCCATTCGTGCCAGCCCACGATCCCTCCCGAAGCCACCGTCTTCGCGCGTCGGGTTCCGATTCCCCTCTTCGGCGCCGGCCTGGTCGAGGCGGTTCCGGACGAGACGCTGCTCGCGCTCGAAGATCCCATCGATCGCAACCGCGACGGCGTCAGCGGCCGCGCGGCCATCATCACCGATGTCGCGACAGGTGAGCGGCGTGTTGGTCGCTTCGGATGGAAAGCACAACACGCGACCCTGATTACGTTTGGCGCGGACGCCTATCGAAACGAGATGGGCATCACCAACGACATCTTCCCCACTGAGCTTGCTGTCGGCATCACGGCGGATCGCATGCGCGTGTGCGATCTGATCCCGGAGGCGGAGGACAAGCGCGATCCGCGAACCGGCCGGCGCGGCATCGACAACTTCGCCAGCTTCATGAAGTTCCTGGCGCCCGCCGGTCGCGGCCCAATCGGCGAGGCCGCGAGGATAGGGGAACAGGTGTTCGGCGCCATTGGCTGCGCCGCGTGCCACACACCCTCACTGCAGACGGGACCGAGCGGCAATCCGCTCTTTCACCATCGTCAGGTTGCGCTCTTCTCGGACCTGCTGCTCCACGACATCGGAACCGGTGATGGGATAGTGCAAGGCGTGGCGGCGCCAGAAGAGATCCGCACGCCAGCGTTGTGGGGCCTCCGGTTTCGCAGACCGTTCCTGCACGACGGCTCGGCCGCAACGCTCGAGGAAACGATCGGACGTCACGGCAACGAGGCGGAGCTCGCGCGACGCGGCTTCGAGCGCGCCTCCGAAAGCGACCGTGCCGCCCTGCTCGCGTTCCTGCGTTCGCTGTGACTTGATCGCGGCGCGCTGACGCCTGACACTACCAGCGATGTACGAGCATCGCCGGCAGAGGCTTCTGAGTCGACCTTCGTTCCTGCGGCGGCTCGCCCGGCAGGGCCTTTCGGCGTTGGCCCTGGTCGTGTTCTCGATGGCGATCGGGACTGTCGGTTTTCATGTCCTCAGCCAGCAGCGCTGGATCGATGCGCTGCTGAATTCAGCGATGCTGCTGGGCGGCATGGGGCCGGTCGGCGACCTCGGAGGTACGGCAGGGAAGCTCTTTGCGAGCTTCTTCGCGCTCTATGCGGGTCTCGTCTTCCTGATCGTGGCCGGCCTTCTCTTCATGCCGGTGTTCCATCGCGTCCTGCATCGCTTTCACCTGGACCAGGCAGACTCGGACCGCAGCAGGTGACGCTCACTGTCCGATGCCATAGAGGTGACCGAGGGTTCGAACGACGATCAGGCCATCGGCGATCGCCGGCGTCGCCATGATCACTTCCTTCATGTCGTTCTTCGCAATCTGCGTCAAGCCTGGCCCGGCGAAGAGGACGTAGACTTCGCCATCTTCGCTCGCGATATACAACCGCCCGTCAGCGGCGATCGGGGACGCCGAAAACGACCCCCCGGTCCCGACTCGACCGCGGAACGCGCGCTGACCGGTTTCGGGGTTGTACGCCGTCATGATGCCGTTGACGTTCAGGGTGAACAGGAATCCTCCGTACACAATCGGCGTCGGGATGTACGTGCCCTCGTTGCTGTTGCTCCACACAATCGACTGGCTCGAATCCTGCCCTTTCGGCAGCGAGATGTCGCCCTCCGCTCCGGGTCGAATCGCGTAGATCGGCCGGACGGGAGGATAGCCACCGGTCACGAACACGAGACCGTTGCCAACGACCGGCGTCCCGATCGTGATCTCCGAGTTTGGCCCGAGCGTCCACAGATGTTTTCCTGTGGCCGGATCGTAGCCGCGGACTTTCGTCCCGTTGGTGACGATCTCGTCACGACCATCGGCCGAACGAGCGATTGTCGGAGTGCCCCATGTTGAAATCTCGTCGGTGCGCGGTGTTTTCCAGAGCTGCTTGCCCGTCGCAAGATCCCACGCCGCTATGTACGAACCCTTCTGAACGTCGGCCTGCAGAATCACCGAGTTGCGATAGATGATCGGCGAGCTGGAATGTCCCCACTGAAAAGCGGGATCGAAAAACCATCCGCTGTCGAGCGCGCCGAGATCGACGCGCCACAGTTCCTTGCCGTTGAAATCCCAGGCAACGAGAACTCCGGCCGATCCAAACACCGCAACGATGCGCTTGCCATCGGTGACCGGAGTCGAACTGGCCTGACTGCTCTTGGTGTGCCGCTTGGTCTTGGGCACACCGGTAAATGCCGTGCGTTCCCACACGATCTTTCCGGATGTCTTATCGAGGCTATAGATCTTCCATTCGTGTTCGGACGAGTCATCGACCGGCTTGACGTCTCCGTACAGGCCGGTCTTGAACGTCTTGTCACCAGCCTTGCTGATCGCGGTAACGGCAATCACACGATTGCCCCAGACGACGGGGCTGGACGTTGCGATCCCTGGAATCGGCGTCCTCCACTTGATGTTCTTGCCAGTCGCGATGTCCCACTCGGCCACGGCACGCTGGCCGTCGCCATTCCCTGCAGCGCCATCTCCGCGGAACGCGGGCCAGTTGCGAGGGGCTCCGGGTCGAGGCGCGGCGGCTGCCGATGTCGCTGGTGCAGCGGCTGCCGGTGCGGGGGACGCCGCGGCTGCAGCTGCGGCCTCTGGCGTCACTCGCACGAGCGTCAGGTTCGCCGGACCCTGCGCCAAACCGATCGATTCGACCAGGCCTCCGCGTTCGTTGAAGGTCAGCGTGGCATTCACCTCAACCACACGGAAGGTGTTCTCGTCGGTGGGAACGAGCCGGACGCTCGGTTGACCCTGCACCTGTGACATCAGCGTCCCGTTCTCGATCGTCACGGTCATCGTCAGGCCGCTCGCGTTGTCACGGTAGGTGCCAGCGAACTTCGGAAGTGTGGCCGGGTTGAGGACGAACGCGGGAGGGGCGGCCTCGGCAGGAAGCTTGTCGAGCGAGCCCTTGATGATTGGAACCAACGCCTCGCGCTTCATGGTAGCGGCGAGACTCATTGCTGATTCCAATCCCCGGCGCGTCACTTTCCCGGCAAGGGCAGCCTTCAGCAGCGCCTCATTGTTCATGGCGACGCCGGTCGACAACGCACTATCGGCATCAGAACCGTTCTGCACGAGGAGGATTGCGACCTCGGCGTGGCCGTTGGTCATCGCCATGTCTACCGCGCGGGCACGATAGAAGGTGTCCAGCGCGTTGACGTCGGCTCCGCGCGAGAGCAGGAGCTTCACGGCCTCGAGCCTGCCGTTGCCGGCCGCGAAGATCAGCGGGGTCACGTCGTAGCGTGATTTGGCGTTGACATCAGCGCCCTTCGCCAGCGCGCCAGTGATGCCTGCCGTATCACCCTCGCGAGACGCCTCCCACAACGCCTCGTTGGCGGCCTGAGATCCTTGACCGGCCGTCACCGCGACGGCACCAAACACCGCGATTGCAATGACTGCCAGGATGCTTCTCACGATGCCCCCCTCTTTCTTCCGTGGCCGACCACGTGGGCGCTCTGGTGGACGCGAATTATAATCCCCCGCCTTGACACCTTCCTCATCGACGTCACTCGAGGCGCGTTCGGGCCTCGATCCCTGGCAGCCAGCAGAACTGCCCGAGCCACCAAAACCACGAGGGCTTCAGTGGATCGGGGCGGTGGGCCCGGGCGTAATCGCGCTCGGCGTCTCGATCGGCAGCGGTGAGTTTCTCCTGGGACCCGCGGCGTTCGTCGCGCACGGCCTCTCACTGCTGTGGGTCGTCTTCGTTGCAGTCACGCTGCAGACGATCTTCAACACAGAAGTGATGCGTTACACCCTGGCAACGGGGGAACCGGTGTTTACCGGCTTCATGCGCACGCGACCCTCGTCAACGCTGTGGGCGTGGGTCTATGCGGCCCTCTACTTCCTGCAAGTCGGCTGGCCCGCGTGGGCAGCAACAGCCGCTGCCGCGATCTTCTTTCTCTTCGTGCAGCGACTCGCCGGCGCGGCCGATGATCAGGCGATTTACGGGATTGGTGCGGCCACATTCCTCGCCTGCGTTGCCATTCTCACCGTCGGCCGTCGCATCGAACGGACGCTCGAGATTCTCAACTGGGTGCTGGTCGTCACGATCCTGGGTGGGTTCTTCGTCCTGACATTGCTCTACGTGCCGGCGGGCACATGGCTCGAGGCGGCTGCCGGTTTTGGCGGCTTCGACCTGACACGCGCGACGTTCGATCCACTGCCGGCCGGCGCAGACTTCTTCCTGCTCGGCGCTCTCGTGGCGTATTCAGGGTCCGGCGGCGTCGTGAACATTGTCCTGTCCAACTGGGCCCGCGATCGTGGCTATGGAATGGGTGAGCGAGCCGGCTATATCCCCGCCGCTGCCGCAGGTGAGCGAGGCCAGGTGGCACACACAGGGTTCATCTTCGCGAACGATGCAGCGGGGATGGGCCGCTGGCAGGGTTGGTGGCGAATCATCTCTGCCGATCAGTGGGGACTCTTCTGGGCGGGCGCGTTGCTCGGGATGGTGCTGCCGGCGCTCCTCTACGTGACCTTCCTGCCACGTGGCACGAACATCCAGGGGCTCGGGATCAGCGCTGCGCTCGCGTCAGCGATCGGCAGCCGCACCGGGGCTGGCGTGGGCGCGATCATCGCGTTTCTCGGCGCGTGGATCCTGTTCAAGACACAGCTCGACAACCTCGAAGGGATGGTTCGCGCGATCGCCGACATTCTGTGGACTGGCAGTCGGCGCGTACGTGCGTGGCGCGGCGGCGACGTGCGCGCGGTCTACTACACGGTCCTGGGTGTCCTGGTCGTCTGGGGACTCATCGCCATGAGACTCGCCCAGCCAATCGTGCTCCTGCAGCTCGGGGCGAATATCGCGGGCCTCATCTTCGTCATCGCGGCGCCGCATCTGCTCTACATCAACACGCGGCTCCTGCCGCCGCACGTGCGGCCGCCGATGTGGCGGCGAGCGGCCCTGGTCGTGATGACACTCTTCTACGGGTTCTTCGTGGCTCTCTCGTTCGGAAGCCTTCTCAGGTAACGGTCAGCCAGCCCGCCAGCCACCGGCCCAATTCTCCTGCGTCGTCTACGACGCCGTTTTCGTCGCTGACCTGATCACGAGGAAACGCGCGAAATCCGAATCCGTACGAGACGAGGCAACAACGGACGGACGCGCCCTGGGCCGTCTGGTAGTCGATTGCCGAATCGCCAACCAGCAACGTTTCGTCCGGCGTGGACCCTGTTGCCGCCATCATCGCGCGCAGGCCCTGTGGGTCCGGCTTTCGTGGATACGGACCATCACCACCGATCACGTCGTGGAACAGCTCACGGATTGCAAGCGCCTCGAGGATCCTTTCAGTCGGGGCAGTCGGCTTGTTGGTCAGGACGCCCAGGCGCGCATGCCGACCGACCGAGTTGAGCACGTCGATGATTCCATCGTAGACGCGGGTGTGATTCACGAGGCGCGTGTCGTAGATCTCCAGGAACCGCGCGAGTGCAGAGGGCGGGTGATCGAGGCCGGCTGCATCGAGAGCCCGCTTCACCAGCAGCGCGGCACCCTCGCCGACCATGTTTCCGATCGCGTCCTCGGACAGCGGTCTGCCGCCGAGCTCCTCGATCAGTTCGTTGGCCGAGTCGGCAAGGTCGCGGCGGGAATCAATCAGGGTGCCGTCGAGATCGAAGGCGATCAGGCGCGATAGGTCGCCCACGACGTCGGCGTCTCCCATACCGTGACGCGCGAGACCGGCAGCCCCTGTTCGCGCGAGATGTCGAACAGCAGACGTGCGATTCTCTCGACGGTGGGATTGCTGTCGAGCACGTAGACCGGTTCGCCCAGGGAGTGCAGCGACGACACGAGCGGATCGTCGTGGCGCAGGATCATCCGGTGATCCAGTTCGCGGTCGATCCAGCCTTTCATCGCGCGCTTGATGTCGGTGAAGTCGGCCACCATGTTGCGCCGATCGAGCGAGTCCGTCTGGATCTCGAGCTCCACGACGGCATTGTGCCCGTGCGGATGCTTGCAGACGCCGTCGTAGTCGAGAAGCCTATGGCCGTAGCAGAAGTCCAGGCGCTTGGTGACCGAGTACATAACTCTGTAATCTTATCGGGCATTGGGAGTCGCTGTCCTCTTCTCTGCTGGCCTCGATAGCGCCGTGTTAGCGGCAAAGGAGGCACGTGAATCGATCGTGCATCCGGTCTACGTCAGCTGCGGCCTGGCATGGGAACAGGACGAACTGGCCGCGGTAGACCGATTGCTCGCGACTCCGCATTTTCGGAATGTGAAGGCGCTGGCGCATCTGAATTTCACGGTGGCGGACTTGTACCCGCCGACTCACTGGGCGCTCCTCGGAACGCCGCCAGCGTTCGATACGCCGGATGAAGACGTCTATCTCACTGGCCGCAATCTCGTCCTATTGAGCAAAGCCGCGATTCACTGCGCGCAGCACCGCATTGGCAGGATCGCGATTGGTACTTTGGCGGGCAATCCGTTTCCAGACGCGACGCCTCAGTTTTTCGAAGCCCTGGCCAGGGCCACGTCGCTCGGGCTGGCGCACGAGCTCTCGATCGACGCGCCGTTCATGCACATGCACAAGGCAGATGTCGTCCGTCTCGGATACGAGCTCGGCGTGCCGCTGGAGCTGACGCTGTCGTGCATGAACCCTCGCGACGGCCGGCACTGCGGCGAATGCAGTAAGTGTCGTGAGCGGCGAGATGCATTCAACGAAGCAGGAATCGAGGACCGGACGCACTACACTCGGCCGCCCCTCCGCTAGTACTCAGCGCTGGCTTCTGCATTCTGAATTCTGAATTCTGCATTGAATTACTGACTTACCTCTATCGATCCATCGCCGCTTCTCAGCTGAAGTGTCGAGCCGCCAGAGCCCAATCGGCCCACGACCCTTCTCTGTTCCCGATCATCAGAATCTCGTGGCGGGTTGCTGATCCCGTCCACGTGGACGGTCCCATCGCCGGTGGATGCATCGACTTCGGCATTGAAGTCTGGCGGCACCCGCATCACGATCCGGCCGTCGCCTGTCGTGATTCGCCAGTCGCCTTTCATGCTGCTGCCCTGCGCAGCATCAACTCGTACCGAACCATCGCCGGTTCGCACAGTCAGTGCATCCAAGCGGCCGGCAATTTCGATCGGACCGTCGCCCGAGTCGGCATCCACACGACCCGTGACGCTATCGATCTGAATCTGACCGTCACCGGTGTGGGCCTGCAATTGTCCGTTGACGTTCGAGGCCGCGATCCGGCCATCCCCGGAGTTCACATCGACGGTCCCTTCGAGGTCCCGGACTTCGATGCGCCCGTCTCCGGTGCGGGCGGCCAGCTGCATCCGGCGCGGAGCCGTGACAGTGAAGTTCACTGACTGCGACACCCAGCTTCCGAAGCCGACGCCGCTTCGGCGGCTGCTAGGACTGGGCGCCTCGATGACGATTCGATTCCCTTCCTGCGATTGATTGACGATGAGTGCTTCGGCACTAGCCTGATCGGGGCCGCGGCGCTCGATTTCGACCCGCACTTCGTTCCTGTCCCAGGAACGAACCTCGATCATGCCGTCGAAGGTCTGGATCCTCAGATCAACCGGATCAGTCGCCGCAACGGTGAGTTGCTTTTCTTCGCGCGTCGAGGTCTGGTTGCCCTGAACGTCGATGCTGCACGCGGTCGACGTGGCGGCAATCACGAGAGCGGCAATCTGCACTGGACGCAACGTAGCCATTCGGCACCTCTGGGTCATCAAGCTGACCAGTCCGTATCCGTTCTGCACCCGACTTAGACGCGACACAGTGCAGCGGAGTTCACGAAACGGTGGACCGCTGTGCGTCCCGGTGCGGATTTCGTACTTGGTGTGACCCGCACAGTGGTCCTCGCCGCGCGAAGCGCGGCAAGAGATACAGCAGCCAGCCAAGGGTCTGCCGGAATCTCAAGGGCTGAGCCCTTGGCTGGTTTCCTGCCCGCCGATGAACGTCCGCCTCACCCGGAAAGCGCGGTCCAACACGACGATATCCGCCACGGCCCCGTCGGCCAGCACGCCGAAACCGTTGAGGCCGAGCGCACGTGCCGGGCTGGTTGAGCACAAAAGCGCGGCGTCAACCAGGGAGCCACCAAAGCTCGTGACGATGTTTCGGAAGGCGCGATCCATGGTCAACGTGCTGCCAGCAAGCGTCCCATCCTCGAGAAAGGCTGCTTGCTCGGTGATGCGAATCTCCTGACCTCCGAGACGCCCCCTCGACCCCGGCGGCAGTCCCGCCCCCGAGGTCGCATCTGTGATGGCCATCACTCCTTCTGGACCTTTGGCGGCCATAGCGACGCGGCACACCGACGGGTGCACATGATGTCCATCACAGATGAGTTCCACCGCGACTTCTTCTCTCGCCAGGAGCGCACCTGGCAGTCCGGGTGCCCGATGCGTCATCGGCGACATGCGGTTGAAAAGATGAGTCGCATGACGCGCGCCGGCGTCGATGGCAGCAGTCGCGGTCGCGTAATCGGATCCCGAATGACCAAGTGAGACGCGATGTCCCGCGCCTGCCAGCAATCGCACGAGGTCGATGCCGCCGGGCAACTCGGGAGCCATCGTCACGATGGCGACATCGGGGCGGCACGCCGAGATCACGTCGAGCACGTCGCGGCCCGAGAACACACCCTCGCGATCGCCGGCAGCGATGCGCAGGCAATCGGCCGGTTGCGCTCCCTTGTATTCGGGGTTGATGAAATTGCTCTCGAGATGCGCCGGCAGGACACGCGCAGATCCGGCGACCGGTGCAACACGAGCCTCCCGCACCTGATGCAGGACTGCACGAAGGTCTTCGGGACTGCAGGCCACTGTCGTCGGGCAGAACGCGGTCACACCGTACTGCGGCAACAGCGCGGCGATGCGCGCGACCGCACCCGTGCCGTCGAGCGTGTCGTGCCCATGAAGGCCGTGCATGTGAACATCAATGAAGCCGGGTGCGACGTAGCAGTCCGCCGCATCGACGACCGTCGCTCCTGCCAGATCGACACGCCGCGACTCGATGGCCACAATGCGGCCAGCGTCGATGATGAGCGAGCCGTCGGTTACGACTCGCCCGGGCAGAATCAGGTCGCCACCGCTGACGACGATCACGGTGCGATTGTCTCTCCGTCCCAATCGATGTGCACGTGCAGCTTGCGCCCCTCGAGGGGAAGCGACGCTTCGACGATCCGATCGACTACTCCGTCCGGGACCGAGTCGCGGCGAAGGACCTCGCGATCGACACGCTTGAGCAGCGCCATCAGCCCCTTTTCCACTGGCGCCCAGATCACCAGCACGCCACTGCTCTGGTTGGGAGGAAACTTTCGATCGTCGAGATAGTCGCGGTCCTGTGTGATGAGCGTCCGGCGAAGCTGCCTGGCAAGTCGAAAGTGCTGGCCGTCGGAAGCACGACGCAATTCCTCATGTTCGAGCACGAACAGCACGTCCCAGTGCAGTGCCTGCCGCATGAAGGACACGAGACCTGCCGGGACGTTGGCGTCGACATAGACCCTGGGCTGTCCCGATAAGCGCTCGGCGTAACCACCCAACTCGGAAGCGAGGGTGCCCATGCTTGGCTCTGGCTCCTGACTCTCGGCTTTCGGCTTTGGGCTCGGTCCCCGGTTCGTCACCCGTTCTATGCTTTGGGCTCGGCCTTCGCTTCGACGCGTTGTTTCGCCTGCGTGCGCAGCGCAGCCACCAACTCGTCGCGTTTGTGCACGAGCTCTTTCCGCGTCCGCCTATTGTGCGACGAGCCGACGACGTACTCGCAGAAGAGCGGGAAGCCAATCGTCGAATCGACGTAGGCGACCGCGGTGTCAGGAAGCACACCGGGGTTCACTTTGCCCCAGCTGACCGCTTCGGCCGGCGTGGCCCCCGACAATCCGCCCCAGACCACTTGATCGGTCGTGATCTGGATGAAGAAGTCGTTGCCGCCTTTCGGGATCCCGTAGACTTCCCACAATGTCGGCTGTCCCTGCAGATAGAAGTTCTTCGGCGAGCCTCCGCCGAGAATGACGCACCCGTTCTTCTTTCCCGCCAGGATGAAGGCGCAGATCTCGTTGACGTCCTTGTTGGGATCGATCATCAAGCGGCTGTCGTTCATCAACTCGTGATAGGCGACGTTCATGCCGATGGAACTGTCTCCCGGAGAGGAGGTGTAGATCGGCACGCCACACGCTGCGGCGGCCGCGAGCACCGAGTATTCCCGGCACTCCGGCTGACGCTCGAGCAGATCGCGCCCGAGCGCGTAGTGCAACTCCGCGGTCGACACCGGCCCGTTCGCTCCCCATCGCACGAGGAAGTCGCGAATGTACGAGTCGGTCTCGAGAAGGACAGTCGCCGGGAAGAGGACGTCGTAAATGCGAATGACGCCTTCCTCGAAGAGCTCGACATCATCGACGAAAGGCGAACCCCTGTGCAGGGTGAAATTCAGGGCGTAGTGGAGATCGTGATAGAGATTCGCGCCCGTGCTGATGAGGAAGTCCACGAGGCCGCGCTCCATCAGCTCGACCATGCAGCCGCCAAGTCCGGCTGGCGTCAACGCACCGGCGACGGTCAGGGCAATGGTCGTATCGTGCTCCGGGAGGAGCATTTTGTCGGTGAAGATCCGGCAGGCCTCCCCCAGTCGCGCGGCATTGAATGCCTGAAAGCCCTCCTCGATCAGGTGACGCACGTCCGCGCTTCCGCGCGGCCGGTAGTAACGGATCGGCTTGCCCGTCAGGTAATTGGCTCGTGATTTATCGGCGCCCGGGGCACGGTGAGGCATCGAATGGCTAGCTTAGCACCTCTGCTTCTCTTACCTGTGTCGATCAAAAAGACGTACCCTAATTGGTGAAGGCGTATCGGTCGCATACAGTTCAACCGATAACCGGACGAGTCTTTTTGGGCGCTGAAACAGATGAGTGCACTCCCCAGTCGAGCGACGATGCCGCGGCCTGAAGGGTACGGCGACCCTGAAGCGAGGTTCCGGTCGCTCGTCCAGTCCCCCCTTCGTGCCGGACTTCTACGTTTCCTTGCTGCCCGCCCGGGTGAGGCCTTCGACGTCGAGTCGCTGATGGCGACGTTCGGACGCATGCGTCTGGACATCGAGAACTGTCTTCGCGAGCTGGTCGAATTCGGCATTGTCGGCCGCAATGGCAGCCAGTTCTCGGCCATCCGCCCGGAGAGCGATGCTCTCAACCGCCTCCTCGATACGTTCCTCGAACGACGCGCGGATATCAGCCTGGAAGACCAGGCGCCATCGGTTCAGCGCTTCCGCGAAATGATCGGCCGTGACGAGAAGATGCTCGTCGTCTTCGAGTGGATTCGCACGGCTGCCAAGTCGGATATCTCGGTCCTGATCCTGGGACCCACCGGTTCGGGCAAGGAAGTCGTGTCCCGCATGATTCACGAGCTGAGTCGTCGCGGTACTGAGAACTTCCAGGCAGTGAACTGCGCTGCGCTTCCTGACACGCTGTTCGAGTCGGAAATCTTCGGCTACGAGAAGGGCGCGTTCACGGGTGCACACGATCGCAAACCGGGCCGCGTCGAGCTGGCCGATCGAGGCACGCTCTTCCTGGACGAGATCGGGGACCTCTCGCTGGTGGCCCAGGCGAAACTGCTGCGCGTCCTCGAGGATCGTCGCTTCGAGCGACTCGGAGGTCAGCGCTCGGTGCAGGTGGACTTCCGCCTGATTTCCGCGACGAACCGGCCGCTCGATCAATTCGTCCGCGACAGCCGCTTCCGCGAAGATTTGTACTATCGCGTGAACGCGTTCTCGATCAGGCTCCCATCGCTGCGCGAGCGTCCGAGCGACATCGCCGTTCTTGCCAATCGCTTCATTGCGCGGTACTGCGCGGCGAACGGGCTGCCTCTCGATGCAAAGGCGTTCTCGCCGGAAGCGTTGACGCGCCTCCATTCGTATCCGTGGCCCGGGAACATCCGTGAACTCGAGAGCACGGTGTCACGTGCGGCGCTCTCGGCTCCCGGTCGCGTGATCAGGGACACGGACGTCGAGTTCCTTCATCCGCAGGCAACCGTGGCCGCGGTGGACGCGCCTCCGCGCATACCAACGTTGGCGGAAGCCGAGCGTGCGCACATCGTGCGCGTCCTCGAGTCCACGTCCTGGAACAAGAAGGAAGCGGCTCGCCTGCTCGATATCAGCCGCGGCACTCTCTACCGGAAGATCGTCGACTACGGGCTGGAGCCAGAGGCCCGTGTGTCCCGAAATAAGCCGCTCGACTAAGACCCCCCAAAACCTGCAAAAATTACGCGTTCTTTTTGGTTTGCGCCAGTTCCATTCTGGAACACAAGGTCGCTGAGCCCACTTAGTCCAGTCGTAACAGCAATTTACGCTGATCTCAGCTGGAAATCCGTGTGCAGTTACTGCACACCACCTGCCGAGTTCGTAATCGGCTGACCCCAGGTCCAGCCGAGACATTTAACTCTAAGTAACTCATTAATAAAGGCTTACATATCAGATCCCAGCTACCTCATGAACACGGCAGAACTCTTGCGCATGAGCTCGGCGTCGATATGCCGATTACACGATCGCTCCGAGCCATGACCACCGCACTTCTGGCAACGGCCTTAGTGCTCCTGACCGCTTCAGACACTCTCGCCCAGAAACGCGGGCGTGGCGAAAAGCTGGACCGATTCCTGCAACACCGTTCGCGGCACTTCTCCGGGCGCACCCGCGTCATCGTCCAGTTCAAGGGCGACGCCGACGTTCGCGTCTTCGGGAAGCGCGCCAAGCACGGACGGCGTCTGGGCCGCAGCGGCCAGGTCGCAGAAGTGGATAACGTCGAGTTAGCAACTCTTGCCGAGAACCCCCAGGTCGAGCGCGTCTTCCTCGACCGGCCGGCGTTTTCCACGCTCGAGCGGACTGGCCTGACCACTGGAGCCGCCCTTGTGCGTGAACAGCTCGGACTGACGGGCCGTGGCATCGGCGTCGCTGTGATCGACTCGGGTATCACGAACTGGCACGACGACCTTCATCGAGGCACCAGCCGCGTCTCGCACTTCAAGGACTTCACCACCGACGTTCGCGTGTGGTCCTCGAACCCGGCGTATGACGACTACGGTCACGGCACCCACGTGGCCGGCATCATCGCGGGAACCGGCTACGACTCGAACGGCAAGCACAAGGGAATCGCGCCCGGAGCGAAGCTGGTCGGCCTGAAGGTGATGGACCGCTACGGCCGCGGCTATATCAGCGATGTCATCGCGGCGATTGATTACGCGATCTCGGTCAAGTCGACCTACAACGTCCGCGTCATCAACATCTCGGTTGCCTCCGGCGTGTTCGAGTCCTACTGGCACGACCCGCTGACTCTTGCGGCAAAGCGCGCGGTCGACGCTGGCATTGTCGTTGTCGCATCCGCTGGCAACCTCGGCGAGGACAAGTACGGTCGCAAACAGTCGGGCGGAATTACCGCACCGGGCAACGCGCCCTGGGTTCTGACGGTCGGTGCCTCGAGCGAGGAGGGCACCAGCAAGCGCAGCAACGACAAGATCGCGAAATTCAGCTCGCACGGTCCAACCTGGATCGATTTCACTGCGAAGCCCGATATCGTCGCGCCGGGTGTAGGCGTCGAGTCGCTGTCGGATGCGAGCAGCCTGCTCTATCAGACGCTTCCGGCCATGCGGATCTCGGGACTCCTTGGGCTCAACCTTGGCTACAAGCCGTACCTGAGCCTGAGCGGAACGAGCATGTCGGCGCCGGTCGTCGCGGGAACCGTGGCGCTGATGCTCGAGGCCAATCCGAAGCTGACGCCGAATGCGGTCAAAGCGATCCTGCAGTACACCGCGCAGGTGAAGAGCAATACGAGCTACCTGTCGCAGGGTGCAGGGATCCTGAACGCCCGCGGCGCGATCCGCCTCGCGAAGTTCTTCGCGTCACCCAGGAACAGCCTCGGCAGCATGGGCGACAGCATCCAGGGTGAGTGGGCACCATGGGCGCGTCACCTGATCTGGGGCAACTACCGCCTCACGGGCGGCATGCCGCTTCCCGGCAGCAACGCGTGGAACACGAACGTGCGCTGGGGCTCGCTCAAGACACCGGCGGGCAGCCGCGTGGTGTGGGGCGCCAGGCTCGACGACAACATCGTGTGGAGCACGGCCAGCGATGACAACATCGTGTGGAGCACGGCCGGTGACGACAACATCGTCTGGAGCACAGCCGGCGACGACAACATCGTCTGGAGCACCGGCGGCGATGACAACATCGTCTGGAGCACCGGGGGCGACGACAACATCGTGTGGAGCACCGGGGGCGACGACAACATCGTGTGGAGCACCGGCGGCGAGG
>JALDXQ010000127.1:0-21153 GCA_032156805.1 Acidobacteriota bacterium | reverse complement strand
CTGCCTGACACCCCCAAACCAGGCCGTCACGCGCCCGATCCGATCGTACGGCCGGCTGATGTGCATCCCGCCGGTGACCGCATCGGGCTTCCCATCACCATCGAGATCGCCAACGGCAAGCGTCAGCAGGTGCGTCGGCGACGTGGCGATCGGGCGCATCGTGAACTGCATCTTCCCGTCGTTCTCTAGCCACAACAGACTGGGCGCTTCTGGGTTGTCCCAGTCGTTGTTCGCGTTCACCAGCAGCACGTCGAGATCGCCATCGTCATCCAAATCGACCGCCTCAGGGCTGGTCGCGCCCTGCTGGTCGATCATGCGATGCAGCTCGAACTTGAGATCGCCGCGATTCTCCAGCCACTGCACACCCTGCCACGGCCGGCTGTTCGGGGGCGCGTACTCGAATGCATCGCCGTTGGCGTAGAGAATGTCGAGATCGCCGTCGCGATCCATGTCGACCAGCGTCATCCAGCTCGAGCCGAAATCGGCGTTGGTCGAGCCCCAGAGCATCCGCGGCGCCAGCGTTCCCTTCCCGTCGTTGATGAACGCCCAGATCTCTTCCCACTCCTGGCTGACGAGCGCAACGATATCCGGAAGCTTGTCACCGTTGATGTCCGCAGGAATGGCGTTGATCGGCCCGGACAACCGCTGCAGCACGTGCTGCCTGAACGTCCAGCCGCCCTGGTTCTCCAGCCAGCTGGTCTCGCCATCGTCGTAGCCGAAACCGGCAACGCTGACATCCAGGTCGCCGTCCCCATCGAGGTCCGCGGCTCGGGCATCGGCTACCCGGGCGATCCGATCGGCAATGTAGCGAGATCGAAACTTCTGCTGGCCATCGTTCTCCATCACGATCACCGAGCCAACGCGATTGTTGTTGGGAAAGAGGAAGCCGAGCGCGGCAACGACGAGGTCGAGGTCGCCATCGCGGTCGAAGTCCACGGCTTCCACATGTGCCGGCGCCGCCACGCCAGCAATGACCGATTCGGTGAACGTGCCACGTGGTGCCTGCCGAACCCAGGTCACGACGTTGCGATAAGAGTCGCTGACCAGGACGTCGTTGAGGCCATCGCGATCGAGATCGACGATCGCGACGTGAGCGATCTGCGGCCGTTCCTCGCCCTTGGGTGGATCGCCAATCGCGCGCGAGGTGAAAAGCGCGCTCGCGGAAGCACTCGCCGGAACGGTGGCGGCGGGATCGCGTGAAGCAGGCTCCTGGTCGCGCGGAAACAAGCGATCGCGAAGCAGCCACACCGACGCGACCAGCGCGATGACGATCACCAGGATGGATGCGATCGTGCGTAGAGTCATGCGTGAACGTGTGACCTACGATATCCGCGAACGAACAGCACCGCCATCCACGCCGCGACCAGGATCAAGCCACTTGCCTCGCGCGCTGCTTCTACTGACGGCGATTTCATCTCCCATGCGTCGAACATGTGACTGTAGTCCGATACAGGAGGACCACCCATCATGATCCACACGGCCCATGCGATGGCCACCACCCCGACGGTAAGAGCAGTGGCTGGCAGGACCCGGCGCACGACGGCCGCAAGCAGCGACACCACGCAGGCTGCGCCATAGACAGCCATCCATCGAATCGGGTCGGGATCGTTGTATTGGAGGGCTGCGGCGAAGGCGAACAACAACGCCATCGTCAAATCGAGGATTCGCACCACGCGATTTGTGGTTCCGGCCAACCACCTACGCCAAGGCTTCGGTGGTCCACCGTAGCGTTTCGCGAAGGTGGAAGCCGGACGCTACGGCTACGGCGCCTTCTTCGCGTCCATCAGTTCACGAAGCAGCGCTGCGGTGCTCTCGCGCACGACGCCGGCACCACGTCCACCGCGGCCACCGGCCTTTCCAAGCGCGACGTCCAGCGGCGTGAACCCGGCCTTGTTCTTCAGGTTGAGGGAGGCACCGCGTGAGGCAAGAAACTTCACGACGGCGTCACCGCGTCCGACGGCCGCGTGAAGCGCCGTGTTCCCGACGTTGTTGAACGCATCGACATCCATGCCGCGATCGAGCAGCAGCGTCAGCGCCTCGATGGCGCCGTCCGGTGTCGGGATGACGATGCGAATGCCTTCGCCGCGCAGACCGCCATACCCCTGACCGGCGGCAATCATCAGCGCGGTGGTGCGGTCAGGGAGCGTCAGGAAGGGATCGGCACCGCCGTCGAGCAACGCCTTCATCACGGGCACGTCGTTCGTCCTGGCGGCGCGAATGAGCGGCGTCGTGCCTTCACCAAAGTTCAGCGTCGAGCCGGCATCGTGATGGCGCTTCAGCGGCCTGCCGGTCAATCGCGCGTTGGGATTCGCGCCCTTGGCGAGGAGCCGCTTCACCAGATCGGCGCCATCGAGCTGATCGGCCAAGATCGGCGCCGGGCGCCCCTGCACCCACTGCAGGCTGTTCATGTCGACCGCGGCATACAACGCGCCCATGCCGGCGCCATCGACGACGTTGGGATCGGCGCCCTTGTCGATGAGCATTGCGGCCAGGTCGTAGTGGACATTGATGATGGCGAAGACGAGCGCCGATGTGCCGATGTTCTTCGCCTGTGCGGCCGCGATCTCTTCCGGCTTGAGTGGAACGTCGGTCTGCGGCAACGCGGTCGCGTTCAGGTTCGCGCCGAGATCGGCAAGGGTTCGAGCCGCATCGATGCCGCCGTCGCGCGCCGCGAACATCAGCGCCGTCCAGCCCCCGCGTGGCAGTGGAGAGTTGGGACCGCCGCTGCGCGGGAACTCCAGGACGGGCGCTTCCAGCACGGTCGACTTGGCGTTGATATCCGCACCCGCCTCGACGAGCACGCGGATCGCGTCCGAGTGGTTCTCGCCGGCGGCCCACATCAGCGCCGTCTCACCAAACCACTTCTCGCGCGCGTTGACGTTCGCGCCACGAGCAATCAGAGCCTTGAGCGCGTCAACGGTGCCCGTCCGCGCCGCGGTCATGATGGCCGGCTCGCCTTCCGGCGTCGTCGTATTCGCGTCGGCGCCTGCGGCAAGCAGCGCCTCGATTGCCTTCGCGCTGCCGTTGGTGGCGGCCAGCGTGATCGGCTGCAGCCCGTAGCGATTGGTGGCCTTCGCGTTGGCACCGGCTCGCAACAGCATGGTCACGAGCTCGAGGTCATCACCCTGCACCGCCCAATGCAGTGCCGTCGTTCCGTCGACAGCCGGCGCATTCACGTCAGCCTTCTCACGCAACTGCGTTCGCACGGCGTTGTGATCGCCGCGCTTGACGGCGGCAATAAGAGGAGATTCGCCATCCGCCGCAAGGAGGCCGGATGTCAAAACGACGATCAGCAACGTGACGATGCGATGGGATCGGCTCACTTCACTGCTCCGCGTGTCTTCACGTGCATACGACACACCGAGGCTCCGAGGCACCGAGAGACAAGCTTCTCAACCTCGCTGCTTCGATGGATCGAAACCTGGAAGCTAGAGCGCAAACGCTCCGGTGCTCACACCGAAGCGATCGAGCTCGGCCCCGTACTTCTGCGCGATGGTCAGCATCACGTCGGCCAGCTGCGTTCCTTTTGGCGCGGCATGGTGACGGTTGCCGGTGAACGACCCGGCGCCCTTGCCGACCATGAGGAACGGCACGTCGAGCGGCGAGTGCGAGTTGCTGTCGCTCATGCCGCTGCCCCACAGGATGGCCGAGTGATCGAGCAGTGTTCCGTCGCCGTCCGGCGTCTCGCGCAGGCGTTCAAGGAACTTCCCGAAGAGGCTGATCTGCCACGTGTTCAACTTGACGAGCAATTCGAGCTTGTAGGCCTCGTTGCCGTGATGGGACACGTGATGCCACGGCTCGTTGAATCCCAGGTCGGGGAAGACGAGCTGGCTGGCCTCACGGTTCAACATGAAGGAGAAGACGCGCGTCATGTCCGCCTCGAAAGCGAGTGCCATGATGTCGAACATCACGGTGGCGTGCTCTTCCCAGGAGTCGGGGATGCCGACCGGCGCCACTGGCAGCGTGATCTCCGACGTGGCCTGCTTCTCGGCGCGCTGAATGCGCTGCTCGATCTCGCGGACATGCTCGAGGTACTGATCGAGCCTTACCTTGTCGCGCGCGCCCAGGCCACGCTCGAGGTTCGAGACATCGCCCTTCACCGAGTCGAGGATGCTGCGATTCTGCTGCATGCGCCGCACGCGTTCCTCGGTCGATCCCGGCCGGCCGAACATGCGCTCGAAGATGACGCGCGGGTTCGTTTCCATCGGCATCGGGGTCGTCGGCGTCTTCCACGAGATCGTGTTCATGTAGGCGCAGCTGTAGCCGACATCGCACGCGCCTACGTAACCGGTGAAGTCTTCGGTACCGATCTCGATCGACGGGAACACCGTGTCGCCGGAGATCTTCCCCGCGATGATCTGATCGAGCGACGTACCAGCGACGAAGTCCTCGGCCTCAGTGCGCTTCGGTGCGCTTCCAGTCAGCCAGGTTCCGGTGCTGACCGCATGCGTGCCCGCGAGGGGCCGGTCGATGTTCGAGACGACGACGACCTGGTCGCGGAACGATTCAATCGGCTTGAGGATCGGGCTGAACTCGAAGCCGGCGCCGGTCGTGGCTGGTGTCCAGTGGCTCGGCCGCTCACCCATCGGCACGAAGACCGCGCCGAAGCGCTTGGTCGGCGCCGCAGCGGTCCTGGCTGTCGCGGTCATGGCCGGCACCATGGCCTCGAGCAGCGGCAGAGACAGAGTGGCTCCGAGACCTCGCAGAACAGTTCGACGCGACAAGGACGTCTTCGTTATGAACATCGCGGGCTCCAGTAGGCCGGGTCTTGCCTTGTAGACCCGGCAGGCTCCGGCAGGTCCAAAGGACCCGCCCTACGGGTATCTAGTTCAATCTCGCCGAACTCCCAACCGCTTCTCCTGCGGGCGACTTTGTCCGCATCTGGAACGGCACACTCCGCACAATCCCAAGGATAACCGACGAGAAGCGGTATTGATCCTTCGCCGAATCACGCACAACTGTCCGAATTGCGGGCATATCCGTGGCGGTCAGACCGCGCCCAACCGCATACGTCATAAGCTTTTCGGTCATTGTCCGGACGAACGTCTCGGGCTCCCGCAGCAGCGCCGCGCGCAGCTCGACGACACCATTGATCTGGGTCCCGTCCACCAGTTGCCCCGAGGCATCGACTGGCGTCCCGCGCGTGCCACCGTCCCGAGTCCGCCAGGCGCCGACGGCGTCGAAATTCTCCAGCGCCAGACCGGCCGGATCGATCATGCGGTGGCAGCTTGCGCATGCCGGGTTCCGCCGATGCTGCTCCATACGCTCGCGCACCGACTTGGGTTTCGCTGCACCAGCCTCTTCTTCAAACGGCGGAACGACGTCAGGCGGAGGCGGCGGCGGTGCGCCCAGCACGTTCTCGAGGATCCACTTGCCGCGCAGGACGGGCGAGGTGCGGTGCGGGTGGGACGTCACCATCAGCACTGCGCCCTTGCCTAGTAGTCCACGCCGCACATCATCCTTGAGTGTCACGCGTCTGAAGTGGGTTCCGTAGACACCCGGGATGCCGTAATGCCGTGCGAGACGCTCGTTGACGAACGTGTAGTCGGCATTCATCAAATCGAGAACGCTGCGATCCTCGCGCATCACCGATGCGAAGAACATATCGACCTCGGTCGCCACGGCGCGACGCAGGTTGTCGTCGAAGTCCGGGAACTCGTGAGAGTTCGGCTGCTTGGTATTCAGATTCCGCAACTGCAGCCACTGCCCGAGGAAGTTGTCCACCAGTGCCTGCGACTTCGGGTCGGCGAGCATGCGCCTGACCTGCTGCTCCAGCACGGCAGGTGTCTTCAGGCCGCCCTTGCTCGCGATGTCGAGGAGCGTGTCGTCAGGAATGCTGCTCCAGAGGAAGAACGACAGCCGCGATGCGACCTCGAGATCGGACAGACGATAGGCCGCACCAGCAGCGACACCCGCGGGATCGCGCTCGACGCGAACGAGGAACTTCGGACTGGCCAGCAGGCGGCGCAGCGCGAGGTCGATACCAGTGTCGAAGGTGCCACCGTCCCGGCGCCCACGCTGGTAGAACTCCATCAGCGTCGGCACATCTTCGCGCGCGACATCGCCTCGATACGCACGGCGCGCCAGCGTGGTGAGGATCCTCCGCGCGCACGCCTCTTCTTCTCCAGCTGCCTTGGGCTGACAGACGAAGATGCGACGACGGCTCGGTGTGTCGCCAACACCGGTCGCCTTGAACGGCCCGGTGAGGATCACCTCGTCGATGTGCGGATATCCTGAGAAGTCGATCGTGTCCGACGAGCTCCGCACGTACGACTGCAGACGCCGCGTGTTGAGCGCGTGCGTCTTCTCGAGGAATGCGACGCTGATCTTCGCAGGACCGGCCTTGAGCGGCACGCGCGCCGTGAACCGCCCATCGACATCGTCCCCCGTGATCGTCGGGTTGTCGCTCGACGCGGCGATCTCTTTGTCACCACCAAAAGCAGCCAGGTGCACCCGCTCGCCATTCACGCTGATTTCGAGCTGGTGTTCATATTCGAGACCGCGCATCGTCCCGAGATTGGTGCGGAACAACCTGACCTGAAACTGGTACTCACCATCGAGCGGCAGCGTCGTGTCGATGAGGAGTCCGCCCATCGTCCCGAGCGGCAACCCGTCGATATTGCGGTCCTGCGACGCATCCTGGCGGACGCGGAAGAGCTCACCCATCGGCGGTGTCTTCGGATCACCAATGGCCAACGCACTGATGCGCTCTGCCGCTGTCAGATAACTCTCGAGGAGTACCGGCGAGAGACCGAGGACGTCAGCGTTGTTGTCGAAGCCGGCGCTCGAGTCATCAGGCGGCAGCAGCGACGAGACGTCGATGTCGAGCGCAAGCAGATCGCGTACTGCGTTGGCGTACTCGGCGCGATTGAGCCGATGGACGAGCGGACGTCCGGGATTCGGCCTCGCTGTGGCGGCCCGATCGAGCGCTCCCTCGAGGCGCGCGACCATCGCCTGCCTGGTCGCGTCGTCGGGTCGCGGCACGCCGGCCGGCGGCATCATGCCAGCGTCGACCTTGCGGATCACTTTTTCCCAGACGTCCGCGTGCGCCGCGATGTCATTGAGCTCTGCGGCGTCGAGCGCGAGATTCGAGGTCTTCAGCCGCTGGTTGTGACACGTGACGCAGTACTTGTCGACGACCGCGCGATCGGCGGATGTCACCGTCGCTGAAGCTGGCCTTCGACTATCGCTCAGGCCACCCCGAGCATCGTCGATGGGTGCCGGGGTTGCCTGGGGCTCCCACGCGCGTGGCACGGCCACGCTCAGCGAGGCGATCCAGAGAATGCACGCCGCAAGGAGTCCGCGAGTCATCGGCAGGCCTGAAAAGATCACAATTTTAGCCGATTTTCGCATGTCGAACCAAAGTTCGCGAATACCTTCATGCTGGTAGACCGATCACGTGACGGGGGCCGGCTAAAGCCGGACACTACGACAGTCCGGCTTCAGCCAGACCTTTAGGCGAGCCCGACCGTGAACGTCGTTGCCTCGTCCACGAAGCAGAGCGGGTTGCCCGCCGGATCGTGCATATAAAAGGAGCGTTCACCCCACGGACGCCGAGCGATTTTCCCCATCGGCAGGTTCCCGTCGCCAATCGCCGTCGACAGTCCCCCGGCCCGCTCGGCTCGCTGATACGCGCCTTCTATATCGGCAACGGCAAAATACACGTGCTCGAAATTGGGTCGCGGCTCTGCTGAATCGCCATCGGCCTTCGGGTTGTACAGCGCGAGCACGACACCGCCGCAGCCGAAGTAGTGCCGGCCGGGCGAGACGCGATGGCCCTCCTGGCCGAGCAGGGTCCGATAGAATCCCGCCGCCTCCTCGAGGTCGGTCACCGGCAAGATGATTCGATAGATGCGTGCTCCCGCCATCGTTGTCTCCCGTCTTCGACACCGTGCATCCACGCTTTCGCAAAAAACGACTCTAGTCGGGCCGTCATGCCGAGACAAGACGGTACTTTGAAGTACCCTGCTGCGGCGAGGTCGACCGTGAGCAACGCAGTGGACATCTACGAGGAACGCGCGGCGTGTCCCTTATATACGGCAATCGCGGTAATCGACGGACGATGGAAGCCGATGATCTTCCAGCGGCTCGCGGAACGGCCACGCGCCTTCGGCGAACTCCGGCGAGCAATGCCACGAGTGACCACGAAAGTGCTGCGCGCGCAGTTGCGCGAGATGGTTGCCGACGATCTCATCGCCCGCGAGGAACTGGTACCTGCGCGACTCGGCGTGCGGTACCGCGTGACACCGTACGGGCACTCGCTGGAGCCGGTGTTCGAGACACTGTGGCGCTGGGGCACACGCCACCTGGCACGTGAGGGCGCATCTCGCGGTACCCTGGTCGAAGCACCTGTTTCCGCCAGGCAGTGACATGAGACGCAGTAGCAACCGTATTCTGACCACGCACGTCGGCAGCCTGATCCGCCCGGTCGATCTCCTCGAACAGGCGGCGGCGGCGAGGACAGATCGACAGCATCAGGCTGGCTACGAAGTCGCACGGCAGCGAGCCACTGTTGATGTCGTGCAACAGCAGCGCACCGCAGGCATCGACATCGTCAACGACGGGGAGTACGGCAAGTCGAGCTGGGCCAACTACGTGCTCGATCGCGTGACCGGCTTCGAGCCGCGCCCCGACTCGATCTACGAAGCGGTGTGGCTCGGTCGCGACCGATTCCGTTTTGCTGAATTCATGAAGGCGCAGTTCCCGCGTGGCGCGACCGGTGCGCCCGGGCACGCCTGCGTCGGACCGATCACCTACAACGGCCACGACGCCGTACGTCGGAACATCAGCGATCTCAAGTCGGCGCTCGCTGCGGCCGGCGTCGAAGAAGGTTTTCTGACGGCCGTCGCACCCGCGAGCACGGGCTACGATGCGTCCAACGAGTACTACAAGGACGAGCGCGACTATGTGTTCGCCATCGCCGAGGCTCTTCGCGAGGAGTACCTGGAAATCGTCAACTCGGGACTGATCCTCCAGGTCGACGATGCGGTGCTCGCGAACATGTACGACGAGCTCATTCAGGACAGTCCCGCGCGCTTCCGGCAATGGGCCGAGCTGCGTATCGAGGCGCTCAATCACGCGCTGCGCGGGATCCCTGAAGATCGCGTCCGCTATCACATCTGCTTCGGAAGCTGGCACGTCCCTCACATGGCCGACGCCCCTCTCGACGCAATCGTCGATCTCATGTTGAGGGTGCGCGCCGGCGCGTATTCGATCGAGGCAGCCAACGTCCGGCACGAGCACGAGTGGCGGGTGTGGCAGTCGGTGAAGTTGCCGCCCGGCAAGATCCTGATTCCCGGCGTCGTCACGCACCACACCACGAGCATCGAGCACCCGCGCCTGGTGGCCGATCGCATCGTGCGGTATGCGGACCTCGTCGGGCGCGAGAACGTGATCGCGAGCACGGATTGCGGCTTCGCCCAACTCGAGGCCTATCAGCGAGTGCACCCGCAAGTGATGTGGGCAAAGCTGCAGGTGCTTGCCGAAGGCGCACAGATCGCCTCACAGGAGTTGTGGGGAGTTCGCGACCGCGTCGAGGCACGTCTTTAGGCCGCGGGATGTGGTCGGCCGAAGCCCGAGAGCGCCGGCCGATCACGGTTGCCTCTCACTGTCCTATGTGTCGAACCCTTCGATCAGTTGTGGCTCTCCACTGAGGACAGTGAACGACGCGCGCGTCGCAATCGGCGCGCCCGGAGACGTCACGAACGGCATTGTCTTGTACTCCGTGCGGCAGCGCTGATGTGTCATGTCGCAGATGACGTAGCCGCGCTGGGCATTGACGAACTTGATGTGAGGGTTCTCAGTGAGCAGGACCGCGGCATTGGCAGGCACGTCGAGGCCGTCGCCGCCCGAACTGATCGATGTCCCGACGAACTCCGTGCCGATCGTGGGAGACGCCGGATCGGCGAAGTCGGCCTTGAGCTCCGCAGCATAGTTGGCGTGCACATCACCCGTCAGCACGACGACATTCTCGATCCTTCGCCTGGCCACGTACCCGAGCACACGGTCGCGCGAGGCCGCGTAGCCATCCCAGCCGTCCATGCTCAGTCGCTTGGGCGCCCCGGCTTCGAAGTCGCGCTGGGCCATGAACACCTGCTGGCCGATTACGTTCCAGCGCGCGCGCGATTGGTCCAGCCCGCGGAGCAGCCACCGCTCCTGCTCGCGGCCGGTGATCGTCCGCGCCGGGTCGAGCGCTGCGGCGCAGTCGATGTCGGTTCCGTCATCGCACGCCTGATCGTCCCGGTACTGTCGCGTGTCGAGCATGTTGATTTCCGCCAGATCGCCGAATCGAATGCGCCGAAAGAGCTGGATGTCCGGCCCGCGCGGAATCGATGACCTGCGCAGGGGCATGTGCTCGTAATAGGACTTGAACGCGACGGCCCGGCGCGGCAGGAAGAGCTCGGGAGCCGTGCCGTTCTGATCGAAGTCGCTGGCCCAGTTGTTTTCGACCTCGTGGTCGTCGAATACCACCAGCCAGGGGAACGCTCCATGGGTGGACTGAAGATGCGTGTCGCTCTTGTACAACGCATGACGATTGCGGTACTGCGCCAGGGTCATCGGCTCGTCGCCGTCGTGCTGCCGCGGGAGCGTAGGCGAGACGCCATCCTCATAGATGTAGTCTCCGAGATGGAGCACCATGTCGAGGTCTTCAGTCGCCATGTGCTGGTAGGCGGTGTACAACCCCTGCTCGTAGTGCTGGCATGAGGCGAACGCGAACCGCAGGCGTCGCGGCGACTGCTTCGAACCAGGGGTCGTGCGCGTGCGGCCAATCGCGCTCCACTCACCGCCGACGTTGAACTGGTACCAGTACCAACGGCCGGGGGTAAGACGATCCACTTCCACGTGCATCGAGTGCGCGAAGTCCGGATCCGCGAACGTCAGACCGCGCTGCACGACGTGCCGCATCCGCTCGTCGGTCGCCACCGTCCAACGGACGGGGACTCGCACCGGATCCATGCCGCCAAAGCCGTCGGCCGCCAGCGGCTCGGGCGCCAGCCGCGACCACAGGACCACACTATCGGAGCCGGGATCGCCAGAGGCAACACCGAGTGTGAACGGGTTGCTCGAAAACGACGGGGTCGAGGCTTCAACCAGCGCCTGCAAACGGCTCGTGGCCACGAGGCCGGCGAGACCGCCTGCGGCATACAGGAATTGTCGTCGTTCAACCCGCCAGTCCTTCAGTCTGCTTTGGAAACTCGACATAGTTTTCCTCCCATGCCAACGCGCGATCTGTGGACAAGTGAGGGGGAGCGAATGCGACCGATGTCGTGACGCGCGGCGGGAGGAGGATCGCAAACGCAGATTGCAGACGTGTGAGCAGCAGTCGGCGAAAATGTGACTCGTCCGCTGCTGCGCGCTTGTGACAGCGCCCGCTTCGATCTCATAGTTAACTGATTGCGCCACATGCGCGCTCGATCACCTGACCGAGCACGGCCAGAGACATACGCGAAGGCATGTCGTTGAGTCGTGTCTACCAAGGAGATGGAATGAGTCACAAGAGCTTCGAGGACGTACTGAACGCCGTCGGCAATCCCGTCCAGCTGCTGCGCAATTCGCAGACCGGACCGTATATCTACCCGGTCGTGCCTCCTGAGTTCACGAACTGGCGGGATGAACAGCGCGCGTGGCGGGAGACCTGCATCCTGTTCAATCAGTCGTACCACATGACGGACATGTACATGGAAGGGCTCGACGCGCTCAAAGTGCTGACCATGCTCGGCGTGAACAGCTTCAAGAATTTCGGACCCAGTAAGGCGAAGCAGTTCGTGGCGTGCAACTACGACGGCTTCGTGATTGGCGACGTCATCCTGTTCCACCTCGAAGAGAACCGGTTCAACCTCGTCGGACGTCCGTCGATTCACAACTGGGTGCAGTACCACTGTGAGACCGGCAAGTACGACGTGAAGATCGAGCGCGACGAACGCACGGTGGCCCGGCCTGGACCAATCGTGCGGAAGGCGTACCGCTTTCAGGTCCAGGGGCCACACGCGCTGAAGGTCGTCGAGAAGGTCACAGGCAAGCCGGTGCCTGACGTGAAGTTCTTCAACATGACCGACTTTCAGATCGCGGGTCGAAGAGTTCGCGCGTTGCGCCACGGCATGGTTGGACAGCCGGGTTTCGAGCTGTTCGGACCGTGGGATGACGGAGACGCGGTGAAGGCGGCGATCGTCGAAGCGGGGCAGGAATTCGGGCTTCGTCAGTCGGGCGCCAGAACGTATTCGAGCAACACGCTCGAATCGGGCTGGATCCCGTCGCCGCTTCCGGCGGTCTATTCCGGCGAGAAGATGAAGCCGTACCGCCAGTGGCTGCCAGCCAACACTTACGAAGCGATCGCATCGCTCGGCGGCAGCTTCTATTCCAACAACATCGAGGATTACTACCTGACGCCGTGGGATCTCGGATACGGCCCCTCCGTCAAGTTCGATCACGACTTCATCGGGCGCGAGGCACTCGAGAAGATCGCGGAGAAGCCGCGGCGCAAGAAAGTCACGCTGGTGCTGAACAGCGACGATGTGACGCGTGGCATCTCGACGATGTTCCAGCAGGGCAAGCGAACGAAGTACTTCGACTTCCCGTCAGCGGTCTACTCGACGCTGCCGTACGACAAGGTCGTCAAGGACGGCAAGGTGATTGGCGTCTCGACCTGGTGCGGCTACAGCGCGAACGAAGGCGCGATGCTCACGCTGGCGATCGTCAATGTCGAGCACAGCGAGCCGGGGACGCCGGTGACGTTCGTGTGGGGTGAAGAAGGCGGAGGGTCCTCGAAGCCGACCGTCGAACGTCACGAGCAGCTCGAGATCAGGGCAACCGTCGCGCCAGTCCCGTACAGCGATCCGGCACGAACCGCGTATCGCGTGGACTGAAGGGTGTCCGTGGTCCTTCGTTCTGGGTTCTTGGTCCGTCCGTAGTCCTGAGTCCATCCGTCGTCCCCTGGTCCGGCAGGAGGCCATTGGACTGGACGAGGGACCAGGGACGGACACCAGGACTCAGAACGGACAAAGCACGAAGAACCAGGCACCACGGACAGGCGCAGCGCTATTCGACCGGCTCGATGCGCAAGAGCGCCGCGTCGTCTTCTTCCGTGACGACGTAGAGCAGACCGTCGGGGCCCTGGCGGACGTCGCGAATGCGCTGGTGCAGGTCGCGCAGCAGTGACTCGCGTCGAAGTTCTTGCCACTTGTCATTGAACACGATGCGTTCGAGCTTGCCGGTTGGCGACATCTCGCCTTCGCGCATCCCGCCGACGAACAGGTTCCGCCGCCAGTTCGGGAAGCGATCACCGTTGTAGAACGTCATGCCAGACACGGCAATCGAGGGCACCCAGTACACCGTCGGCTCCTCGAACCCCTGCGCGGCGTGCTGCGCGTTGAAGCGCGGGCCGAGGTAGTCGCGGCCGTAGCTGGCAAACGGCCAGCCATAGTTCTTCCCCGGAAGAATGACGTTGACCTCGTCGCCACCGTTGGGCCCCTGCTCCGCCGCCCAGATCTCACCGTTATACGGATTGATCGTCAACCCGAGCTGATTACGGAAGCCCATCGCGTAGATGTACGGCTTGTGGCCGGACGTCCCTGCGAACGGATTGTCCGGAGGCAAGCTGCCATCGTCACGCATCCGCAGCAGCTTGCCGGCGTAGTCATTGCCGTTCTGCGGCCGATTGAGACTCGGCGCAGGACCAGTGCCCGGTCCGCCGATCGTCATATACAGCATGCCGTCGCGACCGAACGCGATCCGGCTGACCTCGGTGTCCACGTCATCGGAGAGGAAGATCTCCTTCACATCGGTCAGTGCTTTGCCGTCCCAGGTGCCGCGTCCCACGGCATTGCTCGCCAGGTTGTTCCCAATCGGCTTGTGATAGGTGAAGTAGACCCAGCGATTCTTCTCGAAGCCTGGATGCAGCACGACATCCATCAGACCAGCTTCGGTGCCCCGGTAAATGACCTTCGGCACACCGGCAACAGGATTCGGATCGATGACACCGTTGCGGACGACTCGCAGCGCGCCTGCGCGCTCGCTGATGAGGATCGTGGTCCCATCGGGAAGGAACGCGAATCCGTACGGATGTGAGAACCCTTTCGTGACCACCGACACACGAATCTTTGCTTCCGTCGTCTGAATGGTCCACGGACCTGCCCCGAGCGGCGGCGACGGAAGCGGCTTGGGACCTGGTGGAATCACGCCCTTGAGGTCGCGCACGACCGGATACGGATACTTCTGCTGCGCGGCATTGGGCGTCTGTTGCCCCGTGCTCCCCTGGCCGTCAGCCATGACCGCACCAACTGCGATCAACGCGCCGATGACCCCAATCCCTGCACGCACACGCTGCCCGTCAAACATCCTGATCCTCCATCAACCCCACAAAGTCTTGGTCGCAAGGCGGGCGCCGTCTCGCAGCGCCCGCAATTTCGCCCAGGCGATCTCGGGATGTGCCACGCGCCCGCCAAGACCGCAGTCCGTTCCCGCAATGACACTCTCGCGCCCCACCACGCCGGCAAAGCGGATGAGGCGCTGCGCCACGAGCTCGGGATGCTCGACGACATCGCTGGCGTGGCCGACGACGCCAGGCATCAGCGTCTTGCCGTCGGGAAGCCGCACGTCGCGCCAGGCCTCCCACTCGTGTTCATGCCGCGGATTCGCTGCCTCCACCGAGTAGCAGCCCGCGCGCACCTGCAGGACGAGATCGACGATATGGCGGAGAGGGATGTCGTTGCTATGCGGGCCATGGCCGCTGCCCCAACAGACATGCAGGCGGACCATCTGCTCGGGAATGCCGCGCAGCGCGTGATTGAGCGCCTCGACCCGCTGCTGCGCATAGACGCGATAGCGGTCGACGCTCATCTCTGGAAACATCTGCCAGCCATCGGGAAGATCGGGATCGTCGATCTGCAGCAGGATGCCGGCGCCCGTAATCGTCTTGTACTCCTCGTGCATCGCATCGGCGACGGCGAACAGGCACTCTTCGTCGCTCTTGTAGTGTTCGTTCCAGAGCCAGTGTTCGATCGTACCCGGCGCAACAGCGGAGAGAAACGGCTGCAGGTCGAGACCGTCAACGGCACGGCGAAGGTTGTCGATATCGAACTGAAGATCAGAGTGTCCTGCGTACTTCACTGGACCGACGCAGAACATCGGCCGATTGATGCTGGACCGCCGGGCGCGATAGTAGCCGGGAAAGTCGCGCGCGTCACGGGCGGTGATGTCGCGTGCGGCAGGCGTGTGCTCCACACCGCGGCTCTCGACGCCCGCGAGTCGCGTCTGCGCGTAATACGAAAAGCCGCCGCGCTTGCCGAACTCACCGTCGTTGACGATCGTCAGACCAAGCTCCGCCTGCCGGCGGACAACGTCGGCCACCATGCCCGGCACGATCGCTGTGAATCTGGCATCGTCGCGCGGAAGCTCGTAGCGCGTGCAGAGTGCGTCGAGCTCCTCAGGCCGCGGGAGCGTTCCAACGTGCGAGGTGACGATCACTGCAGCTCACCGGCCGTCGACGGAGAAGGCGAGGATCACATTGCCCGGGATGCCACCGTCGACGGTGTATCCCGAATTCACGAACATCATGCTTCCCGCGATGACGGGACCAGGACCATCGAGCGATCCGCCGCGCGCCGGAACACCGTTGACGGTCTCGTACTCGCGCACCGTGTCGAAGTCCCAGATGATCTTTCCGGTATCGCTCGCGTACGCGCGGACATATCCGTCGAGCGATCCTGCGAACGCCGCACCAGTCACAGCACTGACAGCGCCCGACTGCGCGGGACTGCAGCGTGGCCGCGCGTCACAGGGCACAGGAGGCGTCTGCCACACGCGTGTGCCATCGCTCAGGCGCAGCGCGAACATCCCGCCGCCACGCGTGCGATCCGCATCGGTGAACTGCGTGTAGGTGAGCATCACGCGACCAAGATCGGATAGCGCAACGTAGACGTTCTGCTGGTCGGCGGCCGATCCCCACTGCACACCGCCCATCGAGCCACCCTCGCCAACGCGCGTCTCCCACAAGCGCGCGCCCTGGCGATCGGGATCGACCGCATAGACGATGCCCGACTTGTGACCGGCGACAAGGGCACGCTTGCCGTCGGGGAGCGAGACGAGAATCGGCGAGGCTGCGAAATCGAAGTCCGGTCCGTTGACCTGCGGGCAGTTCGTCTTGTCCGTCAAGCGACAAGCCGACACGTACGCGTCGTTCGGGGTCACTTGATGTGACCAGAGGATCTTTCCACTCTCGAGGTCCATCGCGAGGAACGCGTCGCTCGTCGTCGTCGGCGGATCGCTGTAGTTATTGCCGGTCGTGACATAGAGCGCGTTGCGCGATTCGTCGATCACCGGGCTCGACCAGATCGCGCCACCTGACGGTCCCCAGAGCTGAGTGCCGCGCGCGTTCTTCCGAAACGGTCTCGGCTCCTCGGGAATCGTGTAGCTCTTCCAGATCTGGCGGCCCGTCTCGGCGTCGAGTGCGACAACGCTTCCGCGGAAGCGGCAACATTCGTAGTCGGGCAACGAGCCGGCGCCCTCCTCGCTGGACGACACCGGGATATAGAGGCGGCCGCGATGCAGGACGGCAGATCCGGTGAGCCGGGCAGATGGAAAGTTCTCGACGCTGACCTTCCACAGCAGACGACCGGTGACGGCATCGACCGCGTATTGGTTGCCGCGCGCGTCCCCGAAGAACGCCCCGTAGCGTGCCGGCTCGCTGCTGCCGATGCGGCCGACATTCACCGCGGTCCGCACGATGCCGCCGGCATCGAAGGCCCAGTGCACGCAACCAGTGCTCGCATCGAGCGAGTACACGTTGCCGGCGATGCTGCCGACAAACAGGCGGCCGCCGACGACGGTGATCGCCGCCCATGACTGCACGTCGCCAGGGAGACCGAATGCCCACTTCAACTTCAGCCGCGGAACATCAGCGGCCGACAGCCCCGCAGCCGACGGCTGGAAGCGCGTATTCGAGAGGTTTTGCCCGAACCCGTTCCACGCGGGCTGAGACGAGTCGATCGAAAAAGGCGCGCTCGTCCGGCACATCGCCTTCGGTGCCGGCTCGATCGTGAAGCGCTCGGCAAGTGACTTGCCACTGGCGAACTCCGCGAGCGCCCGCCTCTCGGCCGTCGTCCGGCCGTGAGTCATCGACACCATCGATCCGAATTCGAGCGCTTCCAGGATCCGCTGCGGCGTCATCGCCCGCAGCAGCTCGAGGCTGGGCGCACGATCGATGCTGCCGTTGTGACAGCTCGCGCAGTGCTCCTTGTAGAGTGCGCCACCGTCCTGTGCGTGCACGGGAGCCGCGAGCGACACGATCAGGACGAGGGCCAGAACAGGTGTCAGGCAGTGAATCGTGAACGGCATACAGCGTGGCAAACAGCTTTCACGATTCACTGCCTGACACCTGTCCCACCCGAAGGGACCAACCTCAGGATGCGGCCCTCTGGTCCGTCTGTCATGACATAAAGCGCGTCCTCCGGACCCTGGCGCACGTCGCGCATCCGCGTATCGAGCGCAGTCAGCAGACGTTCCTCGGCGACGACGCGCTCGCCCTCGAGCACGAGACGTGAGACGTGCTTGCCAGCAAGCGTGGCCACGAACAGGTTGCCCTGCCACGCGGGGAACAGGCGACCGGTGTAGAAGGTCATTCCGGATGGTGCGACCGACGGGTTCCAGAAATACGCCGGCTGTTCCATCCCAGCCTCGAACGTACGGTCGCCGTTGATTGGCTTGCCGCTGTACTCGTGCCCGTAGCTGATCATCGGAAAGCCGTAGTTCTTGCCAGCCTCGATCACATTGATCTCGTCGCCACCCTTCGGACCGTTCTCGCTCGTCCACAACTTCCTCGTCTGGGGATGGAGCGCGACACCCTGGTCGTCGCGAAGTCCGAGCGCATAGATCTCGGGCAGCGCACCTGGCCGGTTCGCGAACGGGTTGTCACGAGGAATCGAACCGTCAGTGTTGATGCGCAGCACCTTGCCCATGCGACTGGTCAACTGCTGCGGCTGCGGCCAGTCGGGCGAGTGGATCCCGACACCCGCGGGAATGCCAGACGTGATGAGCAACGTGCCGTCAGGGGCTTGAATCATGCGGCCGTTGATCCCCTCGGCGTTCAGGAGCACACGCACGTTCTCGAGACGCTTGTCGTCCGGCGAGAGACGAGCGCTCGCGATCATCAACAGTCCCGCGAGACGGGGCAGGACAGCCGGCCGCGGTCCCGGTGGCAAGGCGGTATAGCCGAAGTAGATCTGCCGGTTCTTCGCAAAGTCGCGATCGGCAATCACCTCGAAGAGTCCCTGCGGTCCGCTCGCGTAGAGTTCCGGCAATCCGCCGATCGGCTCCGACAGCGTCCCGTCCTTGCCGGCAATCCTCAGGCGCCCCGGACGTTCGGAGATCAGAATGCGGCCGTCGGGCAGGAAATGGAATGAGAAGCCGCCGGTGATACCGGACACGGCTGTCTGCACTGTGAAGGCTTCCGTCTTCGCGGCACGTGCGGCGCGCGTCTGACCCAGCCACTGCGGAATCGGCGAGTAACCGTCGGGGGCTGCACTGCCGTCCGCAGGTGCATTCGATTCACGCGCCGGCGGACGAGGAACCACACGTTCAGGCGTGCCAGTACTTGGCGGCGCAGGGTTCTGAGCACCAAGAAGAACCGGCAACGACAGCGCAACGACCGCGAGAACCGTCCGCCCGTGTCGCATGTCTATTTATTCCGTGGCTGCCCGACTTTACCATCTGCGCCCACGTAGTGCTGAGCGCTTTTGTCGACACACACGAACTCGATCAGCTGCGTATCGGGAAGCAGGCGATTGTTGACCGTCGCTTTGAACGGCTTCGTGTAGGCCTTCGGATCGTCGATGGTTACTTCGATCGAGAGCGAGCCGAAGTTGGGTCGGCGGAACCGTTCAATCAATTTGCCCGAGCTGGTGAGCGGGCTGCCTCGGACGTCGAGCCAGCCGTCGTCCATGAAACCAATGGTCTCGACGACAAGCGTGTCGCCTTCCCAGCGACCAACCGAGTAACCGTTGTACCAAGGCTCGACATCTTCCCTCGCAGGCAACGTGCGGCCGTCCATGAAGACCTCACGAACGGTGGTGCCAGAGCCTTCGTAAATCAGAACGACAACCGATGGCGTCTGAATGATCTTCTTCGGATAGGGATGCGAGGTCATCTGCATCACGCCCATCGGAAGACAGTGCGCGTCAGGATTGTCTTTGCTGTTGTTCGCCATCCGCGTCTTGACCAGTTCCGCGGCCCAGGGCTGATACGGCGCGCCACCTTCTATCTGATCGCCGACGTTCCCGAAGATCGATCCTGAGGGCGGCAGGACTCCGGTGCCCTCGGCTGCGATCTCGGGACCGGGCGGTCTGCGACCGGGAATCGTCTCCCACACACCGGAAAGATCCGGCTTGCCGTCGGCGGTTCGCGGCGCCGGCGCGGCCAGATTCAGCTTCCCATCGGGGGTCTTCGGAAGATTGGACGGGGAAAACTTCGGCCACTGCGCCAGCGCCGTCGACGACAGCGCGCATACGAGAGCGGCGGTGGCCACGGATAGAACGTGCTTCATCGTGGTCCTCTTCAGCTTGCTCGGGTCGACGTCCAATTCCCAACTTCCAAATCCCGATGTCCTGGGAGTTGGAGGTTGGGTTGAGCGTTGACGATCCTCAGATTAGAAGTCTATCTGAGCGCTGATCTTGGCAAACCTCGCCAGCATCACCGATGTCGGCGTAAGCCACGGGCCGTTGGCGATGAATGTCTGGTTATAGCTGAGCGCGGCATCCGAGTTCAGCAGATTGTAGATGTCGATTCCGATGTTGGCACGCGTGCCGCCGAATCGGAATACCTTGCTGATCCGAAGATCGACCTCGTTCACGCGCTCACCCAGCTGTGCGTACGGCTCCAGGATGTTCACCGTCACGTTCGCGGGATTCCCGGCAAGCGGCCGCCCGAGCTGCGGAATGATCGCCGATGCCGGCACCGTGTAGTTCGCCGCGAATGCGCCGCCCGCCACTGGCGTTCCGAAGCCGCTGACCTGGATGCCGGGCTTGCTGATGAACGTGCCGCTGAGCTGAACGTCGGCCTTCGGGACGATGTAGGTTGCCAGCGTCTTGTACTGCGGCAGTTGCGTCGTCTCGATGTGGCACCACGGGTTCAGCGGGTTGGTCTCGGGAAGCGCTGCGCGGATCTCACAGTTGTCCGACCACGACTTGCCCCAGCTGATGCCGCCCTGCACGGTCAGGCCACTGCGCGGGCGCGCGCTGAAGCTCATGTCGAAGCCGCTGAAGCGCTGGTACTGCTCACCGTAGCGATCGGCGTAGGTCAGATAGTTACGCGTCTGGCCTGCCAGGGCAGGGTTCACGTCATAGAGCGTTCCAACCGTGTATCCACCTCCGCCTGGCAGCCGGCTGTCGTTCGGCGCGGTCACGGTGAACGTGCCGAAGTCGGCTGGCGTCACCACAAGGTTGTCGGTGACAACGAAGCCCTGGAAGAAGCGGTAGATGTAACCGATCTCGACCGACACCCTCGGCAGGATTTCCTGCTGGACAGAGACGCCGAACTGCCAGTCCGACGGACGCACGCGCCACCCCTTGAGGATCTCCGGGTCGATGGTGTTGCTGAAGGTCGGCGTGCCGAAGTTGGTGTTCGAGATGACGCCGCAGAAATCGCCGCCCATCGGCCTCAGGTCCTGCGTGTTCGGGTTGTTCAGGTCGCAATCGGGATTCCAATCGCCGTCGGCATCGGTCCAGGTCCTGAAGACGTTCTGCACGATGCGCGACGTCGGGTTGCCGATGCCGTAGTTCGAAGCCGTAATCGTCGACTCGAGATACTTGCCGAAGGTGCCCTTGATGGCCGTCTTGCCGGTCCCGAACAAGTCATAGGCCGCGGCCACGCGGGGTGTGAAGTCCTTGTAGCTGTCGACAACGGGTGTCTTCTCGAACACGAGCGGGTTGGGCATGAAACGGGCCGGCCCAATCTGCTGGTCCGGCGCCCAGCTCCACGCGCGGTCGAATCGCAGTGCGCCCTGCAGCGTCAGCCGCTGGATCGTCCACTGCCCCTGCCCGTAGATCGCGTCGATGCATGGTCTTTCGCAGACCGAAGTATCGTGCGATTAGCGAAGAGGACGAGGATACTACGCCAGCTGCCCCTTGACCCACTCCAGTTCGCGCGTGACGTACTCGACAATGT
>JALDXQ010000126.1:0-21183 GCA_032156805.1 Acidobacteriota bacterium | reverse complement strand
ACGCGTCAATCACGCGGCAAGGGTATGGCAGCTAGACGCCACCCCTTCCGCGACCACCCGGCCGCTGCAACGCAAAGTTCACGACGGCATCAGCCTTGGCCGTGGGTTTCGCATACGCGACCGTTCCGCGCGGAACGGCGTCACCCGCAGGCGTGCCCGACAGCGTGATGGTGAAGTTCTGATGCTCATGCGCCACGAGCCGGGGCAGGCGCCACACGGCCACGTCGGCGTTCGACTTGTCGTCCCGCTGAGTGCCCTGATAGCCCGTGCCCGTCGCCGATACTGCCTTGGTGCCGTCCGGCAACGTGAGGGTGATCGTCACTTCCTCGGCGGTCAGCCCCTTGTCCCTGAGCCCCTCGTTCTCGACTTCCAGGGTGTAGGTCGTACCGTTCGCCGATGGCTGTCCGCCGGTGAGCCGCGCGACGAGCGGGACCACCATTCCCAACTCGTTCATCCAGTCCCAGATTTCCTTGAGCTGCGCTTCGGGCACTCGCCTTGGCGAGAAGTTGCCCATCCGCACGCGTCCCCTCGTCCGTTCGGCGTCGAGCTGCTTCCACTGCTCCGGCATGACGGTCGCGTGGTTGTAGACCTGCTTCTTGAACCACTCGAAGTCCGCGTTCATGCCCGCGGCGCCGTGGCGCGGCGTGCTCATCGTGTTCCCGTGACACTGGCCGCACCCGAGGATGTTCACCGCAAGCTGCTGGGCATGCGGACCCGTCGCTGGCGCCTCGTTCCGCCACTTGCCTATCGCCGGCGCGAACGGCAGCGTGTTCCAGTAGGCAACCATGTCGAGGATTTCCTTGTCGCTCAACTGCGACGGGACGAACGCGGGCATCCTCCACATCGGATTCCGGATGGCTGCGACGGCCTGGTCGTACGTGATTTTCCGCCCGGCGAGATCCGGTCCCCAGCCTCCCTGCGCCTCGAGGCCGTGGCAATTCGTGCAGGAGGTATTGCCGAAGGCGAACACGGCCTTGCCGTTGGCGGGATCACCAACCGCCTGCGCCGCACCCTGGGCGGCGCCAGTGCCACTCTGGGCGACGGAAAGCACGAGCATGAGGAGGGCGAACAGAGATGTGCGCATAGTCGGTGCCTCAGCTTGGTGGGTGCGTCTGCGATTCGCGCACCGGAGCGTAAAGCACCGGGACCGGACTGTCAAACAGGTATATCACCCGCCTTCGCCAAGGCTACGGCGGGGCAGGCCCGCCCTGTGCCAAGGCTACGTTGGGGCAGGCTCGCCTGTGCTACAGTCCGCGCTGCCTGACGGAGGGTCACATGATCGGACGACTACTCGTCTTCCTCCTCGCCTTCGGTGCCATCACGGCAACGGCGCAGCAGCCAGCGGCGCCGCCGCAGGGCGCGCGCGCTCCCCAACCACCGAGACTCCGCCTGACGAGCCCAGGCTTCACCGACGGCGCGAGCTTGCCTCTGCAGTTCACTTGCTACGCCGAGGGCGCCACTCCCGGATCCCCTCCACTCCGGTGGACGAACGTGCCCAAGGAGACCGCGAGCTTCACGCTGATGGTGAACGGTCCCGACAATCATCCGGCCAAGGGCATCACCGAAGAGATGTTCTGGGTACGCTGGAACATCCCGCCGTCAGCGACTGAGATTCCCGCGGGCGTCCCGGCAGGGGCCACGCTACCCGATGGCAGCCGTCAGGTTGCCGGTGGACGCGGCATCGTGGGATATCGACCGCCATGCGCGCCGGCAGGTGTCGGTCCGCTTCACTATCAATTCAAGCTGTACGCGCTCGACCAGATGTTGACGCTGCCGCCCGAGGCCACGCGTGCTGACGTGATGAAAGCCATCGATGGCCACATCGTCGGAACCAGCACGTACTATGCGTTCCTGGAGAGAACTCCGTAGAACATTGTTGAGTTCGCGATCTTTTATCTTTGATTTGTTGTCGATCGTGGATTTGTGATTTTTGATGGCGGGTCAATCAGGCAGCCAATCGTCTATTCCGCGAATCGACAATCACCAGGCGATCGATAAATCAAAGATCGCGCAATCAGGAATGCTCACTTTTCGTCAGCCCGAGCACCACCAAGGATGCCGCGCACGACGTGATGATTACCTTCGTGGCAGGCGAACTCCTGTAGACGCTCGTCTGTCGACTTCAATCGAATGAGCGCCGTCCATGGCCTGGTCCACGTCGCCGGGTCCGTGAGTGTGAGCTCGTAGTCGAGCGTGGTCGGGCTCGTCCGCGTGAAGCGCTCGACGAGATGCAGGCCATCGGCCGACCCCATGAAGAAACTCTTCGGCGAGAAGTTCGTGGTCTCGACGACGAGCGTGTTGCCTTCCCAGCGTCCACGTGAATCTCCGTTCCATTGGCGGAGGCGCGCTGAAAGATGCGGCCGCCCATCCAATGGGATCACGCGAGCCTCGTGGTTCACCTCGCTGAGGAACACCACGTATCCAGGTCCCTGCACGATCTGCTGATAACCGGTGTAGTTGATGTTGCCAGCGATCTTGGGCACGCCCCAGCTGATGCACCGCAGCACGTTGCTGAGATCCTCCGGACCGTTCAGTGAGCGCGCAGGCCGCACCGCATTTGACGCCGTCGCGCCGAATTGCCAGGGGGTCGTCACATTCGAAGCCAGTCCTTCGAGCTGACGCCGACGGCCTTCGGGCGTCACCGGGGGGAGGCGTCCATCGGAAGGATCCGTGATGAGTGACGTCCGGTTGTCGAACTCGCGCGGCACCATGTTGAAAACATTGCCGGTTGCATTCGGGTTCTCCACCGCGTCGGCATCGGCCCACAGCGCAAGAAACAGGTTGTCGCCGGGAATGAAATCGCTGGCAGGATTGCCGAACAGCCGCGCTGCTCGTTCCTTCAACCGGGCAACTTCGGCGTCGGTGAGGACAGTGCGGTCGCCCAGCACTCGTGGCCGCTCGAGCGGCGTGATGCTGGTATCGGTCCAGACGCCCTGAAGATCGGGCTGGCCATCCGGCGTGCGCGGCGGCGTCCATCCCTGTGCCGCCACGGCTACAGGCAACAGAATCGCGATCGCGGCAGCCATCGACCGGATGAGCGAGAACAGCGGGCGCGCGTGGCACATCGAACTGCCATAGCGTTGACCAAAAACGCTCCGAGGGCAACCGTGTGGTGCAGGGCATCGGCTGCGTGTCAGAATGAGGGCAAGACTGGGGCTACCGGAGGGGACAATGACGCGAGCGATGCTGGCTGGGGTGTTGGCGATGACGATCGTATCTGTGTCGCCGCTGGCGCAAAGCAAGACCGGGACGGTGGCGATCTACAAGACGCCGACGTGCGGCTGCTGCTCTCTCTGGGTCAAGCACCTCCAGCAGCACGGCTTCACGACCAAGGTCACGGACATGGACAGCGTGGACGAGGTGAAGAACAGCAATGGCGTCCCGCGCCAGGCGCGCTCGTGCCACACGGCCATCGTCGACGGCTATGTCGTCGAGGGGCACGTGCCAGCCGCCGATATTCAGCGCTTGCTGAAGGAACGCCCGCGCGGCGTGATCGGCCTGGCCGTCCCGGGCATGCCCATCGGATCACCGGGCATGGAAGTGCAGGGGATGTCGGCACAGCAGTACAACGTGCTGGCGTTCGACAAGAGCGGACAGGTGACGGTCTTCGTTAAACATTGATGCTTTGGTGATCTGTGATTCTTGAATGGTTGGTGATTGCGGATTGTTGATCGTTGATTTCTTTGGGAATCAACAATCGAAGATCGAGAATCCAAAACCAATCACTGATCACAGATCAAAGACCAACAATTGAAACGATTGGCTCATCGGCGATAGCGCGACATCTTCTCGAGCACCGCACACACCGCGGCAGTGTCTTCGTTGCGCCTCTTCCTCACTGCGTCAGCGTAGAGTGGCGCGGTCGTCGAGAACAGCGGCGTGGCACTGCCCACTCGCTTCGCGAACTCCGCGATGATCGCCATGTCCTTCTGCCAGGTGCCCAGCGTCATCGTCGCCTTGCGGTAGTTCCCCTTCACCATCATCGGACCGCGCAACTGGAGCACGCGTGAGCTGCCCGCTCCCTCGCTGACCAGCTTCAGCACTTTAGCCGGGTCGAGGCCGGCCTTCATCGCCAGCACGAGCGCTTCGGCCGCGGCCACGTTGTGAACAGCGACGAGCAGATTGGCGACGAACTTCACCTTCGAGCCGTCACCAAACGGGCCAACGTAGTAGTGCGCGCGGGTGAAGCCGTCCAGCACGTTCGCGACGCGGCGATAGGCAGCGCGCGCACCGCTCGCGTAGACGACGATGTCCTTGCTGCGGGCCTGCGCACCGGTCCCGCTGATCGGACAGTCGAGTAGCTCGACACCACGAGCTCGCAGCGTCCTGCGCGCCCGCTCCTTCGCCTCGATCGACAGCGTGCTGGTTTCGACGACGATCTGCGGCGGATCCTCGACCTGCGCAAGCGCGTCTGCCGTCTCCGTGAGCGCATCGGTCGATGGAAGCGAGCTGATGACGATGGTGGTCTTCTGTCCGACGTCGGCGGCGCTCTTCGCGGCTGATCCACCGGCAGCCCTGAGGTGACGCACGCGCGCGGCCTGCACGTCATACCCGACGACGCGGTAGCCTGCACCAATCACATGCCCGGCAATCGCCGAGCCCATGATTCCCAGACCGATCACCCCGATCGGGGGTGAAGCCGGCTTTTTTGATGTCATTGAATCAGCGGATCGGCGGCGCGCCACAGTTGCGAGTGCATGGTGCCGGCGCAACGTACGTGTCCCTGATCGTCTTTCGATACTCGGGATAGAGCGTCTCGGGCCGGCCGATCACGACGTCGCGCGGCAGCCCGAACATCTTCGTGAGCTCGTCGACGAATGGATTCTTTTCGGGCACGAAGTGCGGGGTGCTCTCCCCAAGCGGGCGGCCCTCGAACGTCGAGACGCACGGCGGACCGATTGGTGAAATTGGAGCCGTCGAGAGCTGGAAGCTCTTCGAGATGAGGTGTGGCTCGGCGAGGTAAATCGGATCTTCGATCACGGTCAGCACCGTCAGGATGTCGCCGTGCCGGAAGAACCGTGACGTCATCGTCGCCTGGTCGCTGTTTGGCGGCCCGTTCTTCCGCAGGAAGCCGGCCTTCATGTGCGTCGTGCGGGCAACGAGCACACTGCCTTCCCACGTGCCGGTAGTGAAACCGCCGCGAGTGTGTTCGGCGTACTTGGAGGGATGCGGCCGTCCATCCATCCAGATGGTCATCGGCGCGCGATCCTCCCAGGCGCCGATCGTGAACGAGATCGTCGTCCCCTTGACCGGCTCGGTTTCGCTCCAGATGCGCAGCCCGAACGGTCCCTGCACGAAGTAGAACTGCGGCCATCCCTCGCACTGCCGCTCGATCATCGCCAGCTGCGACTCGTTGTAAGCGAGCGCGCGTGTGCGTCCCTCGTCGTTGAGCGGGAGACCGATGTAATCAACGGGATACGAGTCACGGGAGATGTCTTCCGTGTTGCGCGCCGCCCACGATCCGATCAGCTCCACCTGGGCGAAGGCGCTCGTGCTCCACACGGCGCACAGCAGCACGACGAGCACCGCACGTCGCATTGTCACCATCTGGTCGAACATGGCGTGGGATCCCATTTGGAACCGTCCGCTTCCTTCTTGAAATGCGAGCTGACGATGAACGGCTGCGTGAGGTACTGCGGGTCGTCGACCACGGTGGTGACGACGAGCAACTGGCCACCCGGGGACGGAGACACGTCGAGGTACTCGGTCAGGTTGGCGTTGGCGCTGTAGGGAACGCCGTTCTTCCGCAGATACCCGGCGCGCATGTTCCTGGTCGTCACCGTCAGCGAGCCGCTGACAGGCACACCGCCGCGGCCACCGCCGCGTTCCCATTGTGCGGTCGAGTCGCCCTGCCACGTCGGCTGGCCGGCGGGCGCGGACGCTGGCGCAAAACGAAAGAGCCGCGTCTGCGTGCCGGCATCAATGTCCACACGCAACGTGTTGTCGTCCTGCCACGCGATGTTCAGCCGCGTGGGAAGTCGCATCACCGCTGCGGCGCCGTACGACTTGCATTGTTCACCCGCTGCTTCATCTGCAGCCGGGTCCCAGGAGTTGACGATCTGCAGCGCCGCCTTGGTGATGGGCACGCCACGGTAGTCGCCCTTCGGTGGCGTGACCATCCGGTAGCGCCAGTCTTCGTTGACGACAGCTACCCAATATCCGGTGAGATCGATCGGCGCCGATGCGCGCGCGGCCGGCGGCGGGGCTCCGCCGCCGCGGGCCTGCGCCGCGGCACGAGCCGCCGGCAGACCCGCGAGAACGACGAGCACGAAAACCGAGAGTCGCAGCGTGCTCATTTCTTCGCTCGCGGCAGGCTGTTGTAGATCGCCTCGATGAAATTGCTGGTCGTCCACGAACCGGATTCCGCCCCGTATCGCCGGGTGTAGCCGCGGGCCGGCGACGCCGCCCTGACCTGGTCGAGCGTCATGCCTGCGTCCCTGAGGTCGCGAACGCGATCGCGGATGATGCTGACCATGTCGCGGTACTCCACGACGTCGAGCTGATCGCACAGACGCCCGTGCCCGGGGATGATGACCGTCCCGGCCTCACGCGACACGATGGGCACGGACGGAATCGCCAGATCGATCAGGCGGCCGAGCGCGGCGATCTCGCCCTCGATCGATCCGCCTCGCGCGACGTCGATCACCGGGAAGCGCGTCGTATCGAGCACGTCACCGGCCGCCACCACGTCAGAGCGACGGAAAAAGACGAAGGAATCACCATCGGTGTGCGCCGCGGGTTGATGCAGGATCTCGATCCCCTCACCGTTGAGAAACATGTACTTGCGCGCATGGTCGAACGTCTCGGTCGGCCACGCCGCGGCGGGATACGGTGACGCTTGTCCGGTCGGTGCGCTCATCCGCGAGAGCACCTTCTCGGCTGACAGGATCGAGGCGACACCTTCCAGAAAATTACCCGGCAAGCCGAACGATCCCGCGTTGGTGAACAACGTCTGGCCGGCCTTGGAGAGCGTCTCGTTCCCGCCGACATGATCCGGATCGGCGCTGGTGTCGATGATGTAGCGGATCGGACGGGGCGAGATCTTCTGAATCGCGGCCAGCACGTTGGCGGCTGACGCTGACGACCCCGCATCGACGACGACCACGCCGTCGTCTCCAATCTGGACGCCGATGTTGCTGCCGGCGCCGGCGATCATGAAGATGTTCGGTCGCACCTGCAGGATTTCGAGCCCGCCAGCAGCCGGCGTGCTCGGCTGACCACCACTGGTCTGGAGGCCGCTGGCCTGCTCTGCCTGCGGTGCGGCGGTCAGGTCAACAGACGGGCTCGCGACCGCAAGCCAGACGGCCACCACGGCGATTCCTGTGCGCGGGACGTGTCTCAGGCGTGAAAGCACGGGCGATAGGATATCCAACCTGCGGAAGATGCGCGACCTCCTTCGCTCCGTGGCGATCCGTTTCCTCCGGGAACCTCCGTTCGCTACACTACGCCTATGATTGAGCGACGGCGGTTTCTCAAAGAGTCGGCGCTGATTGGAGCCGCGGCCGTGGCCACCGGCTTCGAAGGACCTCCCGTGCTCGGCGCCGCCCGCCAGGCAACGAATGGCACGAACAAGCGACCCATCCGCATCCTGATGGGTGGCTACGGACCGGCGACCACCGGTTTCAGCCTGGCGCTCAAGCGGATCGGTGAGCGCCTCCAGACGAAGTTCGGCGACCAGGTCGACGTCAAGTACGTCTACAACATCCTCGACTTCGGCTATCGCGCCGACGACATCATCTGGCTCGTCGAAAGCGGAGTGCTGACACTCGGCTATCAGTCGAGCAGCTACTTCACGGATCGCATCCCCGCCGTCGGGGTCGCCGATCTCCCATTCCTCTTCTCAGATCAGGCCAAGGCGCGCGCTGCGATGGACGGCAAGCTCGGCGCAGCACTGACCTCGCGGATCGAAGCCGACATGGACTTCCGCATCGTCGGCTACTTCGAGAACGGATTCCGTCACGTCTCGAATCGTGTCAAACCGATACACGCGCCTGCCGACATGAAGGGGCTCAGCATCCGTGTGCTTCCGAGCAAAGTGCAGGCACGCACCTTCGAACTGCTGGGCGCCAGGCCGCAGATCATGGATCTGACCGAAGCGCTGGCGGCCATCAAGGCGGGCAAGCTCGATGCGCAGGAAAATCCCTTCTCGAACACCGTGACCTACGGCGTTCACAATTTTCATCGTTTTCACACGGAGACGAATCACTTCTACCTGTCGCGTCCGATCTTCGTGCATCGTCCGTCATTCGACGGCTGGCCGAAGGCCATACAGGAGGAGTTGCGCGCCGCGGTTCGTGACGCCGTCGCGTTCCAGAGGGATTTGCACGTCAAGGAAGAACTGGACGCGGCCGCCGCGATCAAGAAGAGCGGAGGCGAGATCGTCGAGCTGACCGCCGATCAGCAGAAGGCATTCGTGTCGGCGGTCACCCCGATCTACAAGGAGGCACGCAGTCAGTTCGATCGCCAGCTGCTCGCCCTGGTGGATCTCTAGGAACGCGACCTCACGAGGCTCGTGCGAGATCGGGCGCGGCGCGCTGATGCTCCTGGCGCTGCTTCTCGAAGAATCCCTTCCAGAAGAACCCGTTCTGAAACGCCACGAGATAGATCATCAGCTTGGCCTTCGCCAACACCCCGCCCTCCGAGACGTCGATGAGCGTCAGGAGCGGAATGAACACGATCGGCGACGCAAAGATCGGCATCATGAAGGTCATCGGCTCCCAGCGGAACCGCCGGCGGCCACGTTCCGCCTGCCGGTAGAAGTATTCGGCAACCATGCCGAGCAGCATCGCGACGTAACACAGCGCCACGGCGAGCCCCTCATCGACTGCCCCCTTCGACTCGACGTCCTCGCGAAACGCAAAGACGTAGGCGCCGATCGACACGAGGAGCAGGACCGCGGTCGGCCACAGCCGGCGCGGCCTGCCCCGCCAGATATCCGAGAAGATCCGTCCGGCCAGGAGGCCGGCCAGCGACAACATCACGAGAATGGCAAGCCCGCGCGGCACGGCGTTCCCCCTTCTGTTCTCAGCGCAGAAACACGAACTCACCCCGGCTGACCGACGGCTCGAGGTCCTTGAGCAATGGCGTCAGCTCGTGCTGCACCTTCCTGGCTTCCTGCGGAACGAACCTCTCGAGCCACGAATGCAGCTCACGCGTGGTCACGAGACGGTCGGGGTTTCTGTCGGCCTTCTCCTGCAACCCCTTGATGACCGCATCGGTGAACAAGCTCCCGTTCCACCGCGCTCCTCCAATCGCTTCCTGCGACTCGTTACCGGCCATCAGCAGGTAGCGCGCACGTCCACCCGTCAGCCAACCGAGGGTGTCTCTATCGACCTTGCCCTCGAAGATCGAGACGTTCTTCAACTCCACGCCGTCAATGGCCAGACCGCTGAAACAGGTATCGAGAATCACGAGCAGGTGTTTTACGCTCAACTGCTTCAGCCATGACACGAGCGTGGTCATGGGCACTGAATATCGAGTGCTCCCGCGCTTTTCCTGGGAAAGCGGCAGAAAGCCTTTCGCGCCCTCGCCATCCGGCACGCTGTTGCCGTGGCCCGAGTAGTAGAAGAGGAATCGATCCTCCGGCTGCATCTTCGCTGTCAGGTACTTCTGGGGGAATTGCAGCAGGTCCAGCGTCACTTTCTCGTCGCGGATCGTCAGCACCTCGTCGAAGCCCTGTTCGCGAAGGAACTTGGCCATCTTCTCGACGTCTTTCGCCGGGGAGTCGAGGTCGTCAAGATAGTCGTATCGTCCGACTCCGATCACCAGCGCGTAGCTCTTGTTGAACGGCGGCTTCAGCCCAAGCGCGTAGCGGTTCCACAGCGCCGTGAAGCGCTCGCTGAATGTTTGCTCGCGGCCTTTCGTCTGGACGTCGATCGCGCGCGTCGCCAGCAGTTGCGGCCCATAGCCAGCCACATCGAGCTGCAACACACCGTTGAAGGCGGCAGCAGACGAACTCGGTGGCTGCCTGAACAGCACGACTCCCTGACGTGTCTGACGCGGCGCGATCGAGCCGTCACCCAGCTGCGACCGTCGCAACTGTTCTTTGAGCGCGCTGGGCTGAAATGCCGAACTCTGTCCCCGGAGAAACGCCGATAGCGGACCCGTCCGCCTCGCCAGCACTTCGTCGGCGATCTCGCCGGGGCTCACCGGCGTCAACCCTGGGCCTCCGCCCACGCTCAGGCGCAGATCCCGGGCGCTGAAGGATTGCGGCTGTTCCGAGTCGTTGCGAACGCTCACGCGAACCGGCCACACCTGCGCGCCCTCGAGGCGCGTATCGAATGCGGCTGGATCGAGATACTCGACCTGCAGCACGAGCGCGCGCTGCGCGCCTAACGCAAACGTCATCTCGCGGCTCTCCTGCGCCCATGCAGGAGCAGCGCAGGAGAGCACGAGCGCCGCCAGCCAACACCAGGCCGTTCCGGTCATGGTCTTCTACCAGGTGAAGTTGCCCTGGACGAAGAAGGACTGCGCGCGGAATCCGCCGCCGGTCGCCAGCTTGTATCCGATGTCGATCGGCGTAACGCCTCCGAACAAATGCGAGACGCTGGCCATGATCATCCGGCTCGCCGGGAGGCCCTCCGGCCCAGCGACAGTGCGCGTCTCGAGAGCCTTCGCGTTCAGCGTCGTCGCCGGGCCGATGACGAATCCGACAAGGCCGCCATACGTCGCGTCGTAGACGAGGCCGCGCTCATTGACGGCGTCGGCAAAGAACGACAAGTTCTCGCCTACGATTGCGTTGGGGATGTGGCTCTTCGTGCCCTGGAACAGGACCGCACCGCCGACACGTAGCCGGTCGAAGTCGTGCTGCACAGATGTCCAGCCACCTGCGCCGACGTCGATCGAACCCAGATCCAGATCCGTTGAGTGAGCGTAGGACACCCCCGTCCGCGCGGTGAGACCCACTCGCCAGTCGCCGCGTTCGTCGATCGTGATCGAGGGGTGATAGTCGGCCATCACGGTCGTGGAGCGAGTGCGCAGGACATCGTCCTGTGTCGCATATCGTCCAGAAACCGAGAGCGCGGCACCCGTGAATTGATAGAGACCCTGCCACGCCTGACCGTGATACCCGGCGGCGCTGGTGAACCATTCCCGTTCGATCAACCCACTGACTTCGGTTCGCCGTGCTTGGCCGCTTTCCGAGACCGCGGTCATGCCGAACGCAGTCGTCTGCAGGAACTGATGCGCGAACAACTGAGCCTGATCACGCCCCGACAAGCTGGATGAAAGACTGCCTGGAAAGAGGATGTCGAGCAACCGCCGCGTGTTGTCAGGTTGGCGGATGCACGCCTCGAGTCCCGCACGCGTGACCTCGCCGCAGTCCAGGACCAGGTCGTCCCGCCTGATGAGGAACCGTACGAAATCGTTGCCGGTGAAGTCCGGGATTCCACCGTCAGGATCGACAATGAGCGAGCGCTCCACTGTCCCGCTGTAAAGGCGTCCTCCCACGGGGAGCGTGTTCCCCGCAACAGTACCGGCCAATCTCAGAACGGCGTCGGCGATACCTGAATTCGGTGCGTCCTGGGCCGTGGCGACCGCCGGAGCGGCCGCGATCACGAGCGTCGCACAGAAACGACGCCACTCCGCGGACCACGTATTACTACGCGAAGTCGAACTACCCATTGAGCGCCTCCTTGCATTCCCTTGCTTAAGTAAACGCAGGGAGGCGCGCGATCCAACAACGTGTCAGGCGGGCAGAGACTTTCCTTTCGTCTCCTCGGCCAAGGGCAGCAGCAGCAGCCCGAGCACGAACGCAATCGCCGTGATGGCCACAGGAACGCCCAGGCTGCCATAGGAACGAATCCCGGTGGCGAGGACGAAGACCATCGCTACGCCAACGAACCGGCCGACCGAGCTCACGTACCCAATCGCGCTGGCGCGACAGTCCGTCGAGTACAGCTCGGGGAGCCACAGCGTGTAGAGCGCGAAGTTGGCGCCGCCGAAGCCGAGGAAGAAGACGCAGACGTAGAACCAGGTCAGCGCTGCCGTCGTCAGGTAGAAGACATATCCAAATGCCACGACGATGCTGACACCCATGATCGCGAAATACACTGCCATCGCCTGACGGCGCCCGTAGCGCTCGGCCAGGAACGGCGCGGCGACGCAGCCGACGATCGTGCCGATGGCGAGCAGCATGCCGCCATAGGACGCGAGCCGCGCGGCATCGGCGGCAGCGGATCCGGTTCTCACCGCCACCTGCGTCACCGCCGTCGGCACGTAGATCGATCCCGCCCATAGTCCGATGATCGACACGAGGAACAGTCCCGACATCACCATCGTGCGTCGCAGATACACCGGCGAGAAAATCTTGGCGAACGCATCGCGCATTTTCGGACGCTTGTGCTCGTCCTTCCCGAAGCGCTCCTCCCACTTCGCCGACTCGCGTACGCCGTAGCGGATGAAGCCGATGAGCAATGCCGGCAGGCCGCCGAAAATGAACATCCATCGCCACCCGTAGTTGGCGCCGATGAAATAGTTCGCGACGGAGGCGAAGAAGAAGCCGAAGTAGTAGCCGGTGTGCATCAGCCCGGCGCCGATCTTGCGCTGACTCTCGGACAACTCTTCCGCCAGGTACGCCGCCCCGACGGGCTGCTCGCCACCGATGCCAATGCCGACCAGTATGCGCAGGACCGCCAACTGCCAGATGTTGTTCACCACGCCGCAGAGAAAGGTGAACAGCGAGTAGCACAAGATCGTCAGCATCAGCGCCCGCACGCGTCCCACGCGATCGCTGATCGGTCCCCACACCATCGAGAGGCCCCAGCCGAGGAGGAACATTGCCTGGAGGATGCTGCCGTAGTACCCCACGCTCCCCTGGTTCACTTCGACACCGGAGTTGGGCAGCAGCTCGGTCAATGCCGGCACCAGCACCAGCGCGTAGATCGAGGCGTCCATGCCGTCGAGCGCCCAGCCACCCCACGCGGCCATGAATCCACGACGCTGGTTACGTGTCAGCCCCGTTGCCGACGCCGCATTGACTGCAACGCTCGCAGAAGACATCTCACCTCCCCTGAACCGTGAACCGTGAACTGTGCACTCTTGCTACTTCCATCCTGGATTGACCTGCTTGCCGAGCAGGAACGCGGGATTCGCACCCTTCCTCGGCGTGAACTTCTGCGCGCCGCCGCTGTCGACGGCCGCTGTGTACACGTTGCCTTCCTGATCGACGCTCATGCCGTGCACGCCCCAGAAGCCACCCTGGAACTCGCCCCAGACGCCCCAGGAGTACTGGAACTTGCCGTCGAGGCTGTACTTCACGAGCTTCGATGTGCCGCGGTCGGCCGCCCACAGGAAGCGATCGCTCGTGATGATGAACATGTGAACGTCGGAGATCGGCCGCTGTCCGAAGCTCCACTCGTCGAGATACTTTCCGTTCTCGTCGAACACTTGCACGCGCCCGTTGTTGCGATCGTTCACGAACACGCGGCGCGTCTGCGGATCGACGGCAACGCCGTGCACGTTGTTGAAGTAGCCGGGACGCTTCTCCTTCCCTGACTCGCCGCGCTGCCCCCACGTCATCAGGTATTTCCCGTCCTTGTCGAACTTCACGACACGCGTGTTCTGATAGCCGTCCGCCACGAAGAACGTGCCGTCGGGCAACCAGGCCATGAATGTCGGACGATAGAAATGCTTCTCGTCGTTCCCCGGCACGTTGGGCTCGCCGATTGTCTGCAGCAGCTTCTTGCCGTCGTTGCTGAACTTGAAGATCGCGTGCCGGTAGTCGTCCACGATCCAGACGTTCTTCTGCGGATCGTACGGGCTGATATAGATCGCGTGCGGACGCCGGAACATCTTGTCCCACTGCGACCAGTCCTCGATCATGTTCCCCTGCGCGTCCCACACGGTGATGATGTGCTCCCACCGGTAGTCGACACCCGGCTTGCCCACGTCGGAATCGTCGCCGGGCGTCTTGCCGTCAGGGCCGAACAGCGATCCGGGAGGGCTCGCGCTCGTCGCGTCGCGCAACGGCAGGCGGAACATCGGGAACTCGACGCTCGGTCCGATCTGCGGCAGACGAACCGGCTGCTGCGGCCGCTTCAAGACTGGCAGCTCGCCGCGCTGGAGCACGAACACGCGGTTGGGGCTCTCGGCGAAGACGTACTGCCCCGCTCCCCACGTCCACGTCTCGTGTCCGGGCAGCGTCGAGAGCGGCTTCGGCCAGGGCGCGACATCGTAGGCGCCGAAGATGTCCTGTCCGCCCTTCTCGCTCGGTACAGCGGCGACGCTGGTCTGCCCCGCCTGTCCTTCGACCGGCGCATGCCGATAGCCCGCGAACACGAACGCCAGCACCACGAGCACGATCGCTACGGGATACTTGTGCATAAGTCCTCTGTTTAGTTCACGTTCTTTTGAAGCCAGCTTGCAATGTACTTGATGATGTCGTCGCTGTTCTTCTCGAGCATCATGACGTGGCTGTTGCCCCTGATGCCGACGTCCTCGAAGCGCACGAAGTCGGTCTTCACACCCGCCTGATTGAGGAACTTCGGAATGCAGGGATCGTAGACGCGGTGATAGGTGCCGTTCGCGCTCGCGGAGAACACCCTGATGTTCTTCCATTTCGCCAGCTTGCGGGCCGGCTCGACCTGCATCCAGCAGGGCGCTTCGTCGGGGCGTTCCGACTTCGGTTCGAGCGCCACGTTCAGATCAGATGGCGCATTCGCCGGCGGATCGAATTCGAATTTCGAGTTGGTCAGCCCCCACGAGTTCGGATTGCGCGGTCCCGCTGTCACCTTGGCGGTGTCGACATTGCCGAACTGCGGACCTCCCGGCTCGAGGCTGACCATCGCCTTGACGAACTGCGGACGCGACTCCGTCACGTCGAATGCGATCCCGCCGCCCTGCGAATGCGCGAACAGGATGACGGGATTGCCGATCGCGTCGAGCAGCGCGATCGTCGCGTCTTTCGCAAGCCCGGTGCTGGCGCCGGCAAACTGCACCTGCGACCGCATGAAGTTGTCGAAGACCGGATCGCCGATCTTGCCCGCACCTGGCCACTGCGTGTGATTCATCTTGAGCGGGAAATCACCGCGCTCGCGGGTGTTGGTCCAGATGCGTTCGAGCTCGAGTGCCGTCCTGATATTGAGGTTGCCGTCGATCGGCGTCTTGCCATCGGGACCAGGCAACGGCACGTACGCCGATCGCCCGCGCGCCGGGTAGTCCACCATGTACACGACGTAGCCCTGGTCGACGAGTCGATAGGCCCAGCCGGCACGATTGTCCGGTGTCTGCTGCCACTGCACACCGGTCTGTCCATTCGCGTGGAAGAGGATGATCGGATACGGCGACCGCACCTGGCGTGGCACCCACACCTCGGTGTACATGGCGCCGCGCATGACCTGCCGGCCTGCCTCGCCCCAATAACCGCCGCCCGCGAACAGGAACCCTTTGCGCGCGATGTTCTCGGTCGAGAACGTCGGGATCGCTTTGCCCGGTGTCGCGCGCGACGCGTTCTCGCCCGAACCGGGCTTCGCATTCGTGGACAGCCAGGTGCCGATGTACTTGGCGATGTCGGCGCTATTTCGTTCGAGCATCATCATGTGCCCGTTGCCCGGCAGGCCGACCTTCTCCATCTCCACGTACTCCGTCTTCACGCCGGCCTGATTGAGCCACTTCGCGAGACAGTGGTCGTAGATACGGTGATAGCTTCCTTCCCCGACCATGAAGAGCACGGGAATGTTCTGCAGGTTCTTCAGCTTTCGCGCCGGCTCCTGCTGCACGTAGCAGGGCACCTTGTCGGGCGCCGGCGCCTTGTCCTCGAGAACCGTCTGCAACTCCTTCGCGTCGGTGATCGCCGGTTCGTAGGTGATCGGGCTGTTGGCCACACCCCAGCTCAGTCCGCCGCCGCCGGCATAGGTCACCTTCGCGTTGTCGACGCCGCGGATTGGAGGCGCCGCGGGCTCGAGTGTGACGATCGCCTTCACGAGGTTCGGGCGCGCATCGGCAACCAGCCATCCGAACGCGCCGCCCTGCGAGTGCGTCAGGAGGATGACCGGCGTGTTGATCATGTCGAGGAGCGCGATGTTGGCGTCGCGCGTGAGCGTTTCCTGCCGCCCGCCCGCGAGGAACTGCACCTGCGTCTTCGTGAAATGGTCGAAGACCTTGTCGCCAATCCGGCCGGTCCCTGGCCACTGCGTGTGTTTCTTGGCCTGCGGGTAATTGCCACGCGCGGCCATCGCGGTGAATGTCTCCTCGAGGTTCTCCGCTGTGCGGATGTTCAGGTTCAGCTGACCGGGTGAGCCGTCGACACCGGGCACGTACTGCGAGCGTCCACGGGCCGGGAAATCCTGCAGATAGACGACGTAGCCCATCTCGAGGAAGTTGTAGGCCCAGCCGGGACGGCCGTCAGGGGTCTGGAGCCAGTCCACACCCGTCTGTCCGGCGCCGTGCAGGAAGACGACGGGATAGGGTGACCTGATCTGCCGAGGCACCATGACCTCGACATACATGGCCCCTCCCATGGTCGACTCCTTGTTTGCCCCCAATTCACCGACGTACTTCCCACCCGCGAAAAAGAACCCGTGGCGGGCGACCTTATCGAGCGCAACGGTCGGAACGGTCGGCGGAACGGCACGCGACAGATGACTTTGCCCCTCTGCCTGAGACCAACCAGCCAGCCCGATGATGGCAACTAAGAGTGCAAGGCGTGAGTTCATGGCAGTCTCCCAAATGACAAGGCCCGTTTCTAGAGCCCCGGAAGACGAATGTCAAGGACGGACTTGACGTCTCGATCCGGCTGCAGCAGAGTTCGGGGCCGATGTTCGACCAGTTCTTCCGGGCGCTCAAGGAGCGCCTGCTCGAGCCGGTGGCGCGAGCACTCGGCCCGCACCTCCCGCCCACGGCGATCACCTGGGTGGCGTTTGTAGTCGGTCTCCTGTGCGCGGTCGTCGTGCTTGCCGGCGACCTTCGAGTCGCGCTCGGTTTGTGGTTGCTCAACCGGCTGCTCGACGGGCTCGATGGCACCCATGCGCGCATACATGCACGCGTCAGTCAGCTCGGCGCCTACCTGGACATCGTCCTCGACTTCGTCGTCTATGCCGCGATCCCGGTCGCGTTCGTCGTTGCCGGGCGCCAATACGAGCTCGCAGTCGCGGGTGTCTTCCTGCTGGCCTCCTTCTATGTCAACGCCGCCTCCTGGATGTATCTCTCCGCGCTGCTCGAGGCCCGCGGCAGGGGAGCGGCGGCGCGTGGCGAAACGACGTCGGCGACAATCCCTTCGGGCATCGTCGCGGGAACCGAAACAGTCGTCTTCTACTCGCTGTTTTTTCTGATGCCGCGGTATCAGGCCACGCTCTTCACGCTGATGGCGATACTGGTGCTCGCCAACGTCGCCGTGCACCTGCACTGGGCGAAGCGGCGGCTTCGTGCGGAACCGCATCGCGAACGACGATGAAATCACCCGGGCGGCTCGACGCCCCAGCCGGGCTTGTCGCTGAGCAGCAACACACCACCTTCTACGCGCTCGCCCGTGGCGCGCCGCGTCCGCTTGCGGTCGAAGGTGTACTCGAGCGTGCGCACGACATCGGGATAGATCGCCGCCGCGTGCAGGCTTGCGGCGGTCGATATCGGCCCCGCCGGGTTGTGCGGCGAGACCTCGATCGCACCTGCGCTCGCTTTCATCACACCGAGCAGCGGCCCGAACCCGCCGACGTGTTTCACGTCGGGCATGATGACGTCAGCCCATTTGTTTCGCCTGATCTCGGCGAACCTGCCGTCGCCCCAGAAGATCTCCCCCGCGGAAATGCGCAGTCGCGTGCGGCGCTTCAGCTCCGCGTAGGCGGCCCCCATCGCGAAGGGCTCCTCGATCCAATCCAGCCGCACCCGCTCGAGTTCCGGGAGAATGGCGAAGAAGTCCTCGGGACGGGCGTAGCGCTCGTGGAAATCAACCCGGATCCCGAGGTCCGGGAACTCGTCACGCAGGCGTTTCAGCGTGGCGAGTCCAGAGGCACTATTCGCGACAGCGTTATCGGGACTGTTCACGGCCTCGAACGGTGCGCATTTGAACATCGAGAAGCCTTGCGCGCGAACCTCGCCGACGATCGTCGAGTACTCCTCGGAGCTGCGCGTCTGTAGCGTGCGATTGATCGTGGTGTACAGCCGCACGCCGGCGAATGGCGCCTTGTCCCTGAACAGTCGCCACACCGGAACCTGTTCGCGCCTGGCCAGCAGATCGTAGAACGCCTGATTGAGCGCCGAGAACGCCGTCGCCGTGACCAGGTCCGCATTGATCGATGCGACCTCGCGTTCCTTGCGAGCGAGGCTCTCGATCGACGGCGTGAAGTCCGCATAGTGGCGCGCGAACAGTTCCGTCACCGCCTCCTTGCAGCGCTCATCGTCGTTGCTGTGCGACGCCTCGCCGTATCCCGACAGCACACCGTCTGAAAGTTCGACGACGAGCCAATCACCTTTGAGGCGCAGGGCCGGGTGCCAGCCATCGGGATCGGGGATCGTACGGAAGCGCAACGTCAGAGGGCGTTGCGCACGCACGATCGACGGTGCGCCGATCGCGGCGACCGTTAAGGCAGCCGTCGTGCGGACGAAGGTTCGGCGTGAAACGAGCGACGAGATAGTGGGCATCACGTGTTAGGGGCCGATCGTAGCCGAATCCGTGGCGATATACTCCCGTCCGTATGAAGGTTACCCGCGCGGTCGGTTGGTTACGGCGTACTGGTGGAGCCATCGTTGCAACGTGCTTGACGGCGTGCGCGCCCGCCCCATCGTCGCAGGCACCGGCTTCATCGCGCCCGCCCAATATCCTGTTCGTCCTGGTCGATGACATGCGCTGGGACGAGATGAGCGTAGCTGGTCACCCGGTGCTCGAAACTCCATACATGGATCGCCTGGCACGCGAGGGCATGCGCTTCGAGAACGCGTTCGCCACGACGCCGCTCTGCTCACCAAGCCGCGCGTCGTTTCTCACCGGGCAATACGCGCACACGAACGGGATCGTCGACAACACCGCCAGGCCGAGTCATGACCTGCCGACCTTCCCGCGCGAGTTGCAGAAAGCCGGCTACGCGACCGGCTTCTTCGGCAAGTGGCACATGGGAAATGACGCCAGCCCTCGCCCTGGATTTACGCATTGGGTCGCGATGCCCGGCCAGGGCGAGGCGCTCGATCCCAATCTGAACGTCGACGGCAAGGCACTGCGCGCGACCGGATATGTGAGCGATGTGCTAACCGACTACGTCGAGTCGTTCATCCAGCGCGCCGGTTCCCAGCCTTTCCTCGTCTACCTCGCGCACAAAGCGATCCATCCGAACATCGTTCAGCGTGACGACGGCAGTCTGGTTCCCGTGCCCGGACAACCGGGTGGATTCGTAGCGGCCGAGCGCCATCGCGGCTGGTATGCCGAACGACAGATGCCACGGCGGCCCAATGCGTTCAAACCACCCGTCGATAAACCAGCACTGCTGCGAAAGATCGGATCGCTGCCGCCGCTCGGCCGCGAGACGGCAACGACCGACGATGAGATGCGCGGCCGCGCGGAGATGCTGCTTGGCGTGGACGATAGCCTCGGTCGGATGCTCGGCGTGCTCGAGCGCAGTGGCCAACTCGACAACACGGTCGTCGTCCTCACCAGTGACCACGGCTACTTCTATGGAGAGCACGGCCTCAATGAAGAGCGCCGGCTCGCATACGAGGAGACGATCAGGATTCCACTACTCGTGCGATTTCCACCAAAGGTGACGGCTGGCTCAGTCTCGCGGCAGATGGCGCTCAGCCTCGACATCGCGCCGACGCTCATGGAGTTCGCGGGCCTGTCACCGTTGCCCGGGATGCAGGGGCGCTCGCTGCTACCGATCTTTGCCGGCTCGCCTGGCGAATGGCGGCGTTCGTTCCTGATTGAGTACTTCAGCGACACCGTCTACCCACGCATCTTCAAGATGGGTTATTCCGCCGTTCGCACCGAGCGGCACAAGTACATCGCCTATCGCGAACTGCAGGGAATGAACGAGCTCTACGACCTGCAGGCAGATCCGTACGAAGAGCACAACCTGATCGGCAAGCCGGCAGCGGCTTCAGTCGAGGCGGATCTGCAACGTGAATTACAGAAATTACTGACCGACACGAACCCCGGCCCGTAACGCGGGCGCGGCGCGCCACTACTTCCACGCCTCCATCGCCTTTCGCTGCATCGACTCCGCCGTGAACTCCATGACCTCGATCTGCACCTGGTCTCGATCGGTGATGCGAGTGAAACGCGCGCGAGCGGGCGTCAGCCCCGGATCGGCCGCCGTGACTCCCTGCTGACGCAGGTGAGCCACCGCACCAGCAATGTCACCAACCTCGAGGCCGAAGTGCGTGATCCCGGTGGGCTGGTCCGGCCCCACTGGAATCAGTTCCACGAACGTCTCGCGGCTCGCCTGCAGGTACGTGAGCAACGGGCTGCCGTCCGGCCGCCGCATCGTATAGGCCTCGCGCAGCCCGAGCGTCTTCTTGTAGAACGCGAGCGCGGCTTCGTAGTTCCGGACGTTGATGCCGATGTGATTCACCCCGCGCGGCCTGACGTCCTGTGCAGTGCCTGGCTGTACGAACACGGCACCCACGACGATTCCGGCGATGAAGAGCGCTGCCCCTTTCACCATCTTTCCCTCCGATTTGCTGGCCGATGCCAGCCGCGACGACCGTGCAACGCCCGAGTATCGCACCGGACTGGCCGTCAACCTTGCCGTGCCTCTGTCCCGTAAGCCACAATTCAGACACGTGAGGAATCGAACTCTCGCACTCATCATCTCGGCTACCCTCGGCACCTCTGCCTGCTCGAGCCAGGAGCGCGTGGTGGCTCAAGCGGGAAACGGCGGCACGCCACGCGAAGTGACCACGGCTGTGGTCGTTCAAGCCGCGCTGGTCCGCTCGATCACCGTGACCGGGACGTTGGCCGCCGAGGATCAGGTCGCGCTCGGCTTCAAGGTACCGGGACGACTCGCAGAGGTCAGCGTCGACCTCGGGAGCCCGGTCAAGCAGGGGCAGGTCGTGGCCCGGCTGATTCCGACCGACTATGAGCTGCGCGTCCAGCAGGCCGAAGCGGCACTGGTCCAGGCGCGCGTGCGCCTTGGCCTGACCGCGGATGGCAGCGAGACGACGGTCGACCCGGAGAAGACCGCCCTCGTCCGCCAGCGGCGCGCCGTCGCGCAGGAAGCTCGCCTCAACCGCGACCGGATGCAGACGTTCGTGGATCGCGGC
>JALDXQ010000125.1:0-21206 GCA_032156805.1 Acidobacteriota bacterium | reverse complement strand
GGGAGAGCCGTCCATTCAGCAGCCGATCCTCTGGACGATCTGGGGCCCGGTGATGGAGCCGGACCACAAAGGTCGCTTGCGGGCTTTCCGTTGGATCGCCCACGATATCGATCGTCTCAGCACGTCAATTACCGCGCTCGAGTCCGCGCGTTCGATCGATGAAGCGTCGGACGCAGTCAACGGACTGGGGACACCCGGCCAGAACTTCGTCGTGGCCGACGCCACAGGACGAATCGGCTGGACGATCTACGGTGCGATCCCCCGGCGGGTCGGATTCAACGGCCGGCTGCCTGTGTCGTGGGCCGACGGCACGAACGGATGGAGCGGCTGGCTCAATCGAGACGAGTACCCTCGCGTCATGGATCCGCAGAACGGGCGCATCTGGACGGCCAACGCACGCGTCGTCGATGGCGAGATGCTGGCCCGTATCGGCGATGGCAATTACGAAGTCGGCTCGCGTGCGCGGATCATTCGAGAACGGCTCGCCAGTCAGGAACGATTTACGGCGGCCGACCTGCTGAAGGTTCAGCTCGACACGAGCGCGGAGTTCCTCACGCGCTGGCGGACGCTCCTGCTGCAGGCGCTGAAGACCGTCACCGATCAGCCACGCATTCGCCTCAGGGAGATCGTCGAGCGCGACTGGGACGGCCACGCCTCTCCGGGATCAGCCGGCTATCGCCTCACCCGCATGTTTCGCGAGGAAGTCTCCGATGCGGTGATCGCGTTCGTGCTCGTCGAGTGCGCAGAGGCCGATCCGACGTTCGACTACCGGAACATCCGCAGGCGTGAGGGGCCGATCTGGAAGCTGGTGTCGGAAAGGCCGATGCACCTGCTCGACCCGCGATATGCCAGCTGGGACGATCTGATCCTGCAGGCTGCGACTGAAGTCGTGGCAAGGGCCGAACGTGAAGGCGGACTCGAGGAACCCTGGTCGCGGTGGAATGTCACCACCTACCGGCATCCGCTCTCGGGAGGAGTGCCATTCGCGGGCAGGTGGCTCGACATGCCCGTCCAGCCACTGCCCGGCGATCTCTACACACCCAACATGCACTGGAACGCGTCGGCGTCATCCGAGCGCATGATTGTCTCCCCCGGCCGCGAAAGCGAAGGGATGATGCACATGCCGACAGGTCAGAGCGGCCATCCCCTCTCGCCGTTCTACGCCAATTCGCATCCGGCATGGGTAAACGGCGAGGCCACACCGTTCCTGCCAGGATCGACGGTCTATACATTGAGCCTGACACCGTAATTCTGCATTCTGAATTTCTGAATTCAGAAACGGATTCGCCATGCGAGCGACGGCGACGGCCCGCCCCGCCGGAAAATCGTCGGGTTGTTCCCCTGCGCTGCATCGAGAATCCCTCCGAAGGCCGCATACGCCAGGGTGACTCGCGCCACCCCTTCTCCGCTGCAATGAGGCGTGCAGAGAGCCAGCATCACGAGACCGACTGAGGCGCCCTTGAGCACACCGTCGAGAATGCCGTCTCGCGGCTTGTCGATCCGCAAGATCGAATCGATCGGTATCGATCCCGAACCGGCGAGCACGACTTCGGTCGATCCGAGGCAGGCCAGTGTCCCCTTCTGCACCGATCCGTCGGTCATCGTCACGAGGACCTGCCCCTTGATGGCCACCGCCCAGCACGACGGCGATGGTGTTTGGATGGTCTGCGCGTGAGCGCTCGAGCTCGCGAGCAGCAACGCTGTCGTCGCGACAATGGTTCGGAGCATTGACATCATGACTACCGCCTCAGGCTGAAACCGGTCAGCACGCTGACGCGCGTGCCGGCCTTGGAGGGAACGACGGCGAAGGTTACCGGCACGTTCAACCCGCCGGAGCGGAGTGTGACACCGCCGGCCAGAGCGAGCGCAACGCCTGCGGGTGTGATGTTCGGACCGACGCCGAACTCCGCGCCGTTGCGCGATCGCACTCCGACCATCCACGACAGGCTGGGCAGCGCGTGGCCCTGCTCGAGCCCTCCGAGGAGAAACACCCATTCGTTGATGACAGCCGGCCCGCTGTCCTTGCTGTAGAACTGCTTCTCGAACTGCCATCCGAACTGCGTGATGCTCGAGCCCACGTGAATCGAACGCTCCGCGAGCTTCTCGACAACGCCGGCGCTGAGCGCGGTGATTCCAAAGCGAGGGCCCGCGAGGTCCACGGTCTTGAGCCGCGGCGGCGGGATCGTGACGTCCGCCGCGGTCTGTGCTGCGACGGGGAGCGCAACGTTCATGAAGAACAACATCAACAAGGCAAGACGCATAGGCACCTCCATGGAATGCATGGTGCGCGTCCGCGGATATCGATGTCTTGACGGCCGTCCTGAAAAGTCCTGAATAGTACGAACCGTGAACCGTGAACTGGGCCTCGCTCATGCCGCTCGCGTCCGCAGCCGTGCGAGCACAGTTGCCCAGATGGCAGATTGTGCCGACACGTGCAGTAGCGGTTCGACCGGCACCAGCCAGCCGGCATTGCCCACGGGGGCCGCGGTCAGCGCCTGGTCCACGAGCGTTGCCGCCTCGCTGTGCCTGCCCGCCAGCGCGAGCCCAACGGCCCGCCCGATTGCCCCATCAACAGAAGCCGATGCCTGGGCAGCAGCCAATGACGTTGCGTCGGCGGCGCCCAGCGCGGCGAGACCGAGCCGTGCCAGCGGATGACGCTCCACACGTCCGACCGCCTGTCGAAACGCCTCGGTCGCGGCGACACGATCTCCCTGGTGCCAGCGTAGCGCGCCGATCGCGTACCACGTGTTGGCACAGCATTCACGAGCGTAAAGGTGCCCACCACCTTCGAGGGCGAGCTCACGCTCGAAGGCATCGAGCGCTGTCGTGCTCTCGTCGTGCGCGAAGTGCAGGAGACCTCGCAGCCAGTGGAGCGCAACGGCGCTGAACCTCGATTGTGCGGCTGACTCACCCGACAGGCTCGCAATGCCAATGTCCAGCGCACGCCCGGCTTCGTCGAATGCCTGACGAGCAACGTGAACAGTGGCGACCAGCCAGTGTGCCAGGGCAAAGCCCGGAAGCAGCGCGAGCGTGCGATGCGCCGCACGCAGGCGCTCCTCGCCCCAGCCCACGTAAGCCAGACGGAAATGGTGGCGCCAGTTATCGGGTTCGAGCGTGACTGCGCGGCGCGAGGCGGCGAGCGCATCGAGATGGTGACCCGTGCGATCGAGGACAAAGCCGAGCGTCGCCCACGCCTCGCCATAGTCGGGCGCAAGACGGCAGGCTTCCTTCGAATGCCGTGCGGCCGTCTCGAGGGCCGCGATATCCGGCTGCTCGTCGGTCCGTGTCATCTCGAACTGCATGACACACGCGTTGGCAAGCCCGATGTGTGCCGGCGCATGTTCGGATGCATGCCGTAGCACGCCTTCAAACACGGCGCGCGCGCGCAGAATCTGGGTTCGTTCGAGCGTTTCGAGTGCCGCGCGCCCCTCGATCCATGCGCGATGCGGCGCAAGCAGTTCCTCGAGCGTGGCATCGCTCGCACGCGATGCCGTCGTGGTCACCGGTCCGGCGAACCGGTAGCCCTGGCGTGGAACGGTCTGGATATAGGGGGTTCCATCCGGCGCCGCGCCAAGGACGCGGCGCAGCGCGGAGATTGCCTGCTCGAGGCTGTTATCCGTCACAGCGACGTCCTGCCAGACCGCTTCGATCAGCACATCCTTGGAAACAATCGAACCGCGCCGGGCGAGCAAGGCGAACAGAACGCCCAGGTGGCGGTCGGGGAGCGGCAGGAGCTCCCCTCCCCTCGTCACCCGACGGGCGTCGGCATCGACCACGATGTTGCCGAAAGAGTAGCCAGGCACTGGGGCGTCATCGAGAGTATCCTCCACGGAGCAATTCCCGAGGAGTGTGCTATGCGAACGCTAAAGGTGGGCATCGTCCTCGTCGTTTCGGCCGGTGTGGCGTGGTTGCTCCATTCATCGCCGGTCGCACAGAGCCAGCAGGCCCGCGACCTGCCGTCATTCGAGGTGGATGCCTCATGGCCGCAGGTCCCCGCCAAATGGAAACTCGGAGATCCGTCCAGCTTTGCCATCGATGCGCAGGACAACGTCTGGCTGCTGCACCGTCCGCGAACGCTGCCGCCCGAGCAGGCGGCGGTTGCCGCTCCACCCGTCATGGTGTTCGACGCGTCCGGGATGTTCATCAGAGGCTGGGGCGGCCCCGGCGGCGCATACGAATGGCCCGAGCGCGAACACGGCATCCATGTGGATGCCAAAGGGTTCGTGTGGCTCGGCGGAAACAATTGCCCGACCAACGGCATCCGCGGTCTCAAGCCGGTTGCCGATGATCAGCTGCTGAAGTTCACACCAGAGGGCAAGCTCGTTCTCCAGATCGGGCGCAGTAATCAGAGCAAGGGGAACTCCGATACCCGGAACCTGCACCGTCCGGCCGATGCGTGGGTGCACACGCCCACCAACGAAGTGTTCGTGGCAGACGGATACGGCAATCACCGTGTCATCGTGCTGGACGCGGACACCGGCGCGTTCAAGCGGATGTGGGGCGCCTTTGCCGAGAAACCTGTCGATGACGATCACTGCGAGGTGGTGACGCCGAAGACGGTGGACGATCCGGGACCACGCAACTTCAGCATCGTCCACGCGCTGCGCGTGGCGCGAGACGGCACTGTGTACGTCGCCGACCGCGAGAACCGTCGCATCCAGTCGTTCACGGCCGACGGCAAGTTCGTGAAGCAACTGGTGAAGGCCGACACGCCCTTTGCGAGAAACGTCGCGCTGTCACCGGACCGCGAACAGCGCTTCCTCTACGTGGGCAATGGTGACGACATCGCGGTCGTCGATCGCGCGAGTCTCGAGATCGTCGGTTCGATCAAGCCGAACGGCTTGAAGAATGGCGGACACCAGATCGCAACCGACTCGAAGGGCAACCTGTACGTGGCGCAGACTACGATGGGACTGCAGAAGCTGACCTTCAAAGGGATGGCTCCTGCCGGCAAGTAAGACCACTGCGTTGCCACGGCTGCGCGACCGGATCCGGCCGGGAGTACGTGTGCTCTTCGTCGGAATCAATCCTGGTGTGCGTTCGGCGCTGACGGGTCATCATTTCGCGGGCTTCTCCAATCGATTCTGGAAGCTTCTCTTCCAGTCCGGTCTCGTTCCGGAGCCCGTGACCTTCCTGGACGATGACCGGCTGCCTGAGTGGGGATACGGCATCACCAATATCGTGGCGCGGGCGACGCCCGGCATTGACGAATTGCGGCCGGAAGAATACGCCGCAGGCCGGTCGCGCCTGCGCGCGAAGGTGCGTCGATATCAACCGGACATCGTCGCCTTCATCGGCATCACCGTGTATCGAGCGATGTTCCCGGAGCATTCCGGCCCGGTGGTCATGGGCCTCCAGAAAGACCATCTGGGTGAAGCGGCGGTGTTCGTCCTCCCGAACACAAGCGGGAGGAATGCGCACTTCTCGTTCGACCAGATGCTCGCCGCATTCAAGGCGCTGCGCGATCACCTCGCGCGGGCATAATGACGCCTGCGTGGTGCGTAGCCTTCATAGTGTCCGGCTTTAGCCGGACCGTCCGAGCTTCCGTGCGACGTCTTTGTAAAAGTCACGCCACCGGGACACGACCGCGCACACTCTACAAACCGGCGGACTCCGATTTTCAACTGCGCGCTGGCTCTGCCGCAATCGATGCCGTCACTCGCCTGACAGGGATCAACGACGACTTCACCGGACGTGCCCCGATCTCGGCGCATATGATGAATCCGGCCGGCCCGTTCCACTGCCCGAGCCCTGCCCCGTAGCCCTCCCGTAGTGTCCGGCTTCAGCCGGACCGGAGTTACTTTTGCTTACGTCTCGACTCTATTAGGGCGTCCGTCAATTCTGGCGCCACGACCACGGTCGGCTTACCACCGCCTGGAGAGAGACGATGTCTGTTGCGAGCGCGCCAGTTCTTGACAGGTGGGGTCTGCTCTCGGACGAGCAGGTCATCACTCGCGTTCTTGCGGGGGAGACGGCGCTGTTCGAGGTGCTGATGCGCCGGTACAACGAACGGCTCTACCGTGCCGCGCGAGCGATCCTCCGTGACGAGAACGAAGCCGAAGACGTCATGCAGCAGGCGTACGTCAACGCCTACACGCATCTTCGGCAATTCGACGGACGATCGAAGTTCTCGACATGGCTCACACGAATCGCTGTGTACGAAGCGCTCGCCCGAGCCCGGCGGCGCGGCAGATACATGACGATGGATCCTGAGGAGGCGTCGGCGATCGAATTCCCTCATACCCGGGACGGGGCGCCGGACCCGGAGCGCCTGGCCATTGCCCACGAGTTGGGGGCCGTTCTGGAATCGGCAATCGATCGGCTGCCGGACGGCGCGCGCGAAGTGTTCGTGCTGCGCCAGATCGAAGGGATGCGGACGGACGAAGTCGCAGAGGCGCTCGGTGTGAGCGAGGCCGTTGTCAAGACACGGCTCTCGCGTGCACGAGGCGCGCTGCGGCGCGACCTCTACGAATACGCCGGTCTGGCAGCAACGAACACATTCCGATTCCTGCGACCGAGATGCGATCGCGTCGTCCAGGATGTACTCACGCGCATCTCGTAAGCGGCCGTCCGGCTCGTGCGTTCGTAACCAAATCGCAGCGCAGCACTCTATTCGTCACGGGCCCCCTGCGACACATGAGCCCGCCTGGAAGGAGTGAGCGTCATGCGACTCATCGGCGTGGCTGCGATCGCACTGGTTCTCGCGCTGACGTTCACGTCGGCGTCCGCTCGCGAAGACAACCATCGACGGTTCGATGGCCAGAAGATCTTCCGCTTCGATACATTCGGCGACGAACAGCTGTGGACGGATTTTCTGCGGCTGCACGAGGCCATTCCAAGCGTCAGCCCGGAGGCCGCGTTGAAGTTGGGCCTCAAGGTCGACGCCGATGCACTCCCGGCTGCAGTCGTCGAAGGGATCAAGGCTGGAACGATCAGGCTCGACAATCCCGCAGTGACGTTGGAGCTATTGCGCCTGAACGCCGTCGTCGGCGTCATGGGCAAGGTCACCGAGGCAGGAGAGCTCACGAGCATCGGGATCACGTGCGCGCTTTGTCATTCGAACGTCGACGACTCGTTCGACACCGGGATTGGCAAGCGGCTGGACGGATGGGCCAACCATGATCTCGACGTGGGAAAGATCGTCGGGCTCGCACCCGGACTTCCGCCCGGGCTCAAGGAAGAATTCGCTCTCTGGGGACCTGGCATGTACGACCCGCGTCACCACGCGTTCGACGGCACAAAGTTGATTGGCCTGAACAGCCCGTCGGTGCCGGTCGTCATGCCACCGATTTATGCACTGCGCGGCGTCGGCTGGGAGACCTACACCGGCGATGGTCCTATCTCGTACTGGAACAGCTACGTGGGTGTCGGGCAGATGGGCGGTCAGGGAAACTTCTTCGATCGCCGTATCGGTCTCTTCATCCGGCAGCGGCCCGATCTCGTCACTCCGAAGCTGTTCGCCCTGCTGCAATACCAGCTGCGACTGGAAAAACCGGAGCCTCCGGAGAACAGCTTCAATCCGCTGGCGGCGGCGCGGGGCAAGCGCGTCTTCTATCGGGAGGCGGGATGTGGCTCCTGTCACTCAGGGCCGACCTATACGGACGTACGTCGCGGTGGGTTTCGGCCTTTCCTGCATGAACCGATAGAGGTCGGGATGGATCCAACGTATGCGAACCGGAGCGCCACCGGCAAGTATCGGACGACGCCGCTGCGCGCGTTGTGGCAGCACGCCCCGTACTTCCACGACGGGAGCGCCCCCGATCTTCCTGCTGTCGTCGAGCACTACGACGATCACTTCGAACTGAACCTCACCGACGAACAGAAGTCCGACCTCGTGGAGTTCTTGAAATCACTCTGAGGGACCGGCTGAAGCCGGACACTACGTGCGTCTCGCTGTAGGCCGGGTCTTTGCTCTTTAGAGACCCGGCATCACTGCGGCGAGAAATTCGCGACCTTTCTTGCAGCGCCGGCGAGCTCGACGATGTGCATGCCGGTGTTCGCGCGATCGACGACGTACACGTAGCCGCGATCGTCAACCTCCACATTGTTCGACTGGATCGCGATCTTGCAGCGCTGGTCGGCACCTTGACCGACGCAGCGACGGTCCGTGTTCGCGGTCGTCGCCGGGATGTAGTAGCCGATCTCCTTCACGTTGAACGGATCGCGTATGTCCAGCGCACGGACTCCGGCGTTGAAGAACGTGACGAAGAGGACGCGGCCGTAATAGATCGGCGTGAAATTCTCGTTGGAGGAATGCGCGCCGAACCGGCCGCCGCGGCCGCAGAAGTTCCCGCTGGCCTCGGGCACCGTCCAGGTCGAGGCGCCGATCGGGGTCGCCTCGAACGTGATGTCGACCATGCGCACCATCTGCCTCGGCTCCAGGCATTCGTTGGCCAGTGATTCACTGACCACCGCGATGAAGTCGCGATGTGCCTGCGCCGTCGGGATGGGCACCGACTCTCCGTGGTCGTGACCTCCTCCCGGCACCGGCGCATTCGCCGGCAGCTTCTGCCGGGTGAACTCCGTCAGCGTCATGCCGAGCAGCGGAAATGCCGTGTGCGCGCCCGCATCGGGAGGAAGATCGATCCGTGCAATCTGCGGATAGAGCAGATTGGCGTCGGTCGGCTCTTTCGGTCCGTTGAGCAGCTTCTGGCGATCAACGATCTGGACGACGCCCGCGCGGCTCGTACCGTAGCCGAAGTACACGCGGTTGCCTTTTGGCCCGAGTGAGATCGGTCCATGCAGCTCGGTGGGCACCGGCATCACGGTCGATCCAGGCTGCTGGCCGGGCAGACCGAAGTCGCGAATGAACGTCGGATTCGTCGGATCGCCCAGGTCATAGATCTTCGTCATCCTGCGTGTGCGCCAGTCTTTCGGACCGGAGATGACGTAGGCAATGCCGGTGTCGCACTCCCAGAAACTCTTGTGGGTGTTGACGAGGCCTTCGAGCAGCACGCGAACGCGAGTTGGCTTCGCCGGATCGGTCACGTCCCAGATCTCGTGGCCCGAGTTCCCGAACGAGCGCAGCATGAACACCTTGCTCTTGTCAGCCCGCGGCAGCGTGCTGCCGCTGCACACGCGAACCATCTGCGCGCCGCCGTTCTCACCTTCTCCCGAGTCGCCGGGAATGTGCGCGAGGTAGCGCGGCTTCTTCGGATCGGTGACGTCGACGATCGACGTGCCGTTCTGTTCGTCCTTGCCGGTCAGCGGGTTTCGTTTGAGGCCGCCGTGATGACCGACGTAGGCGATCCAGCGGTCACCCTGCCGATGGATCGTGGGCTGGTACGCGCTGCGGGCCTGCAGGTCGTCGTGACCCACGAGCGCCATGTCGCGATGTTCCACCTGATGCTGCGCCGCCACCGACGCGCCGAGGATGAAGCCGAGCACTGCGACGAACGAGGACCAGCGTCTCATAGTGAGCGTCCTCCTGCGATTGGTCCGGCTGACCACCGTCGCCAAGGCTACGGCGGTCGAGAAGCCGGACACTACGAGCAAGTCAGCTACTGCGATTGCATGTTGTCCTTGATAAGGGCACCACGAAGCGAGTCCACCACGGCCGGAGTTTACCAACCTTTGCCGCGCATCCGCCGTCCAAGTTCACTGACCCTTGGGGGAGAGAGACATGGATCTTGGAAACGATCTCCGCTACGCCGCGCGTTCGCTGCGCCGCGCTCCAGGTTTTACGGCCGTGGCTATCGTCACGTTGGCGCTGGGCATCGGGGCGAATACCGCGATGTTCAGCGTGCTGAACACCTACCTCTTCCGTCCGCTGCCGTATCCGCAGTCGGAGCGGCTGGTCGGGGTGTTTCGCACGTCGATCCACTCGGACAGCTGGCCGCACTCGCCGGCCAACTTCATCGACTTCCGCACGCGGAACGATGTCTTCACCGAGATGGTCACCTTCAACGGCACGACGCCAGTCCTCGTCCGCGACGGACAACCTGCCGAACGTCTCCAGGGGCTGCTGGTGTCAGGCAACTTCTTCGCCGCACTCGGCGTGGCTCCAACACTCGGTCGGGTGTTCACGGACGAAGAGGACCTGCCGGGTGCAGACAACGTGGTCGTGCTGAGCGACCGGGCGTGGCGGAACCGCTTCGGCGCTGACTCCGAGCTGGTTGGCCGCACGGTGCAGATCGACGGACAGGGCGTCCAGGTGATCGGCGTCATGCCGGCGGAGTTCGAGCACCCGTTGCTCTGGGGCACCGTCGACTTCTGGCGGCCCATCGCCTTCAACCCTGAGCAACGCCAGAGTCGCGGCAACAATTACCTCCGGGCGTTTGCGCGTCTGAAGCCGGGCGTCGACATCGACAGCGCGCAGCGGTCGATGGCAGCGCTCGCAGCCAATCTGTCGCGCGAGACCTCGGCGAACCAGAACGAAAGCCTCCGGCTCGCTCCCCTCCAGCGCTCGTCGTCGAGCGACGTGTCTCGAAGCGTCATGTGGTTCACGTTCGGGCTTGCCGGCGTCGTGCTGCTCATCACGTGCGCAAACCTCGCGAACCTGCAACTGGTGCGCGGCGCCGCTCGTATCCGCGAGCACAGCGTTCGCGCTGCGCTCGGCGCGCGACGCACGCGTCTCCTGCGTGGGTCGTTGACCGAGAGCATGCTGCTCGCAACTCTCGGAGGGATCCTGAGTCTCCTGCTCGCGTACGGCGCGATCGAGTTCATCAACCGCAGCCTCTTTGCGTTTCTTCCCGGTGCAGCAGTCACTGTTGATGTCCGCGTGTTCGCTTTTGCGCTCGTGTCTTCGATCGTCACCGGGATCGCATTCGGAACAGTCCCGGCGTGGCTGGCTTCGCGGACCGATCTGAATCACGCACTCAAGGAGAGTCCGCGCGGTTCGACGAGCGGTGCACATCACCGTCTTCGTTACGCGTTGATCGTCGGCGAGGTCGCCTTCGCTGTCATCCTCCTCACCGGCGCCGGGCTCTTTCTGCGCGGTCTGCAACGATTCGAGAATCTCGACTATGGGTGGCGCCCGGACGGGTTGCTGACCGGTCAGCTCGGCTTGCGGGGCGAACGCTACGCGACCCCTGCCCAGCGATTGGCGTTTTTCGGTCAACTGGAGGAACGATTACGTTCGCTACCGGGTGTTCAGAATGCCTCGCTCTCCAACTCAATGCCAGTCTGGGGCTTCAACAGCAGCGGCGGTGTCTTCATCGAGGGCCAGCCCGAACCAGAGCCGGGTACGTTGCCGGAGGTCTTCTTCGAGCAGGTGAGCTCGGGGTATTTCGACACGCTCGGCATGCGCCTGATCGCGGGGCGAACGTTCGATTCAACCGATGTCAGGGGCAGTACTGAAGTCGTCATCATCAATGACGGGATGGCGCGTCGCTTCTGGCCCGGCGAGAGTCCCCTGGGAAAGCGCTTTCGCCGTACGAACAACCGCCCTTGGATGGAAGTGATCGGCGTCGTGAGCGATGTCAGCTTCCCGGCCAACCTCGCCGAGCCGTACACACGACAGCAGGCATTTCGCCCGCTGACACAGGAGGCTGTGCCGTTCGTCAACGTCACGGTGCGCACCTCTGGCGCGCCAGACGCGCTCGCGCAGCCGATCCGCCAGGCGATCGCCGGACTCGACCCAACTCTGGCCCTGCATCGTCTTCGCAACGCCAGCAGCCTGGTCGACGAAGGTCTGAGCAACGTCTCGCTGCTCGGCACCCTGCTTGGGTCATTTGCCGCGCTCGGTCTTGCGCTCGCGGCGATCGGCATCTACGGCGTCACGTCGTACTCCGTCGTACAACGCACGAGCGAACTGGGAATTCGCATGGCACTCGGAGCGAAGGCCCGCGATGTGCTCTGGTTGATCCTCTCTACGGGCGCCGGCGTGATCGTGCTCGGCGCCCTTATCGGGAGCGTGGGCGCCGTCGCGGTGTCACGTCTGCTCGCGGCAACAATCCCGACACTGCCGTCGCGAGATCCAGCGGCCCTGGTGGCGTTGATTCTGTTCCTGGTGGTTGTCGGGCTGGTGGCGTGCTTCGTCCCCGCCGGTCGCGCCACGAGGGTTGACCCGCTGGTGGCCCTTCGGCGCGACTGACGGACTCGTGTTCTTCGGTATCGAGCACAACGCGTCATTACCTTCTCGAGCAGCTTCTGGATGTCCGCGGAAATGAGGACAGGTGTACCGATCCGCGCACCCTGCGCCAAAGCGCACCAACGAACGAGAGCGCTGAACGCCATCAGAGGCGAGATCACCAGAATTAGGCCCCGTTTTGGAGAAACATCCATTGACGAGCGAATGGCCCGGACCTTGCCCTCTTGTCGGGCGGTGCGTAGAGGGAGGTTCGAGTGATGACCGATGTTCTTGTCGTGGGAGCCGGCCCGACGGGCCTGATGCTGGCCAACCAGCTGGGCCGGCGGGGTATTCGCGTCACCATTATCGACCGGCACAGCGGGCCGGCGCGCGAGTCGAGAGCGATGGCCGTGCACGCACGCACGCTCGAGATCTATTCCAAGCTCGGTCTGGCGGACCGCGCCCTCGAGCTGGGCGCGCCCGGCTATGGCGCCAACATGTGGGCAGGGGGGCGATTGAAGGCGCATATCCCCCTCAGGGACATGGGAAACGACCTGAGCCCGTTTCCGTACGTCCTGATGCTCGGTCAGGACTATAACGAACAGATCCTGGGCGAGCACTTGCGCCGATGGGGCCTCTCCGTGCAGTGGAACACCGAGCTCGTGGCGCTCGAGCAGCAGGCGGACCACGTGAAGGCCACCGTCAAGGGGCCCGACGGCCGCGCCCAAACGATCACCGCGGCGTACGTCGCCGGCTGCGATGGCTCGCGCAGCGCCGTCCGCACCATCAGCGGTATCGATTTTCCGGGAGCCCCGTACGAGCATTCGTTCTTCGTCGCCGACACCGAGGCCACCGGCCCCATGGTTCCAAGCGAGCTGAACGTGTTTCTGTGGCGCAGCGGGTTCCATCTCTATTTCCCCATGAAGGGAAACAATGCCTGGCGTGTGATCGGCATCCTGCCGGACGAGCTGTTCGGTAAAGACAACGTCACGTTCGAGGATGTGCTTCCGTCGCTTCACAAGGTTGGCGCAGCTGGTCTGTCGTTCACGGCCTGTCATTGGTTCTCGACGTACCGCATCCAGCATCGCTGCGTCGATCGATTTCGCGACCGCCGCTGCTTCCTGGTTGGCGACGCTGCGCACATCCACAGTCCAATGGGCGGGCAGGGCATGAACACCGGGCTTCAGGATGCCTACAACCTGGCGTGGAAGCTGGCGCTCGTCCTCACGAATCGCGCCGGCGACGAGCTGCTCGACACCTACGAAGCCGAGCGTCGCCCGTTTGCGCAGCAACTGCTCCAGACCACCGATCGCGCATTCAGGATCGTCGTGTCGGAGAACTGGTTGTCCGGCATGCTTCGCACGCACATCATCCCGCGCGTGGCGGCCATCGTGATGTCCCGGAAATCGGTCCAGAGGGCGGCGTTCAAGACGGTCTCCCAGATTGGGATCCGCTACCGCGAGAGCACGCTCTCGCGGAACGTCGGGACACCTGCCGAGAACGCGCCGCATGCTGGCGATCGCTTTCCGTGGCTTCACCTGAGATTCCAGCCGCAGGGGCCGCGCGAGGATCTGTTCCAGCGGCTCGATGACACGCGGTTCAACCTGCTCGTCATCGGGCAGCCCGCACCATCGCTCGAAGGCCTCGGTCTCGGCGACATGCTGCGGGTTCACGCGGTTCCCTCGGACCCCGAGAACGATGCCGCATTAGCTGCTGTATCGATCGCGAGTCCCTCGTACTACCTGCTGCGGCCCGATGGCCATGTTGGGCTCAGTGGCACGGTCCTGCAGGAAAGCGATCTGAAGCGGTGGATCGCGCAGTCGCACCTGAAGCTCACGTCGGCGCCGCACGCCGCGATGGTGAGCTGAAACCACCTGGTGCGGCTGAAGCCGGACACTACGTGCTGAAGCCGGACACGACACTCACCGTTTGAAACCGTTTCGCTCGAGAGCCGGCTCGATCGCCGGGCCCTGCAGGAACTTCACCAGCGCCTGGGCCGCCGCCGCACTCGGCGTGTTCGCCGAAATCGTCGCAGTGACGACGGCGGGCACCTGCAGCTCCGGGATCACTGGTCCCATGTTGCGAAGGTTCTTGTTCGGCATGATTTCGCTGAGCGGGTAGATGTTGATCTCGTACTCACCCGGCCCGAGCGGCGGCGCGGGGGCCGACATGTCGTGTTTCGCTTTCACATCGTCGCGGATCCCGAGCGTGTCGAGGATCGTGTTCACCGTGAAGAGCGCGGCGCCGGTGTCCGACCAGCGCAACGATTTCGCGTTCAGCATCGCGGTCCTGACCTTCGCCGGTGTGCTCAGATCGGGCGTCGCGTCGCCACGCAGCCCAAACGCGACGTCTGTCTTCGCAATGACAACGCCAGCGGCCTTGATCTTCGACGCCTTCAGCAATTGTTCGTCCACGTCGGGGAGCAACAGCGCGACTTCGAAGGCGTTCCCTGCCATCACCGAATCCTTCAGGTTGCCACGCGCGGACCCGTACTCAATCACCAGCGGGTGGCCGATGGCCTTCGACGCTTCCGCACGAACGGCGTCGAGCGGAATACGGATCGCCGCGGTCGCCAGGACACGGACGTCGCCCGGCCTGGCGTCAGCGATTCGTTCCCCTCGGCCGCCGCCCTGCGCAGTCACGAGATCCCCCGTCGCCACGAGTGGCAGTCCAAAACCGATCGCCACAATGGCCGTCTTCATTGCCCCAGCGCTCATGTTGCCTCCCGTTCTTGATCGTCCGGTCGATCGGCCCGATGATGAACGGCGCCACGATTGTCGTGTTCAACCGAGAGGAGCGGTCATGCGCCTCACGTTCCCGCACATCTTGCGCGCGCGGCAGTTCATTGGGGTGTCGCTCATACTACTCGCCTTCCCATCGGCACGGCTCAGCGGTCAGCCTTTGCCTGATCGGCCTGGAGGGTCGCGGCCGGTCGCGCTCACGACACCACGGATCCCGCCATTGCCGGAAGCGCAATGGACCGACGAGCACAAACAAAGAATCGCGACGTTCCTGCCTGGCGGCGCTCGCCCGGGCAACAGTTTTCGGACGCTCTTGAACGTTCCGGACCTGGTCGATCGGACGATGACGCTCTACAACTACGTCACGCAGGGTTCCAGCCTCGCGCCGCGAATCCGCGAGTTGCTGATCTTGCGCACGGCATGGCTGCACGGCAGCGACGTCATCTGGCGCGAGCGGGTGGCGTTCGCTCGACAGGCCGGGCTGACAACCGACGAGCTCCGGAAGATCGCGCAGGGCCCGAGCGCTGCAGGGTGGGATCCGTTCGAGGCCAACTTGCTCCGAATGGCCGATCAGTTGTTCCGAAATTCGTTCGTCAACGACTTGGTCTACCAGGTGATGGCTGCGCGCTACGACACGTGCACCGTGATGGATGCGGGGATGACCGTCGCCGATGTTGCGTCGCTCGCGCTCCTCTACAACACACTCGGCGTCCAGCCCGACGATGTTCCCGCAGCCGATCGGATGCCAGTGGACATCGCTTACCGAGTGGACGTGCCAGCGCGCGAGACGATCACGCTGAAGGCGCCGCGAGCGGTTCCCCTTCCCGGTCCTGGCGCCAACAACCCGCGCACGTTCAACCTGTGTCCACTGCTCGCCAAGGCGCGAAACGGCTCCGGGTACGTGAATCAGATCTCGATGCTCGGCAAGACCGGCCGTTCACGTCACCGGGAGCTGCTGATCCTGCGCGTCGGATGGAACTCCCAGTCCGAGTACGAGTGGTCGGAGCATGTCGGGCCAGTCGGCGGCGCCCGCAAGATGGGTATGCCGATCGAGCGAATCACGATGGGCCCGGATGCGCCGGGCTGGGATCCGTTCGAGGCCAACCTGCTCAGGTTCGTGGACGAGATGTATCGCGATTCGGTCGTATCGGACCGGACGTGGAACGCCCTGAAGCAGCAGTATGACGACCGCTTGATGATCGACGCGACGATCACGGCGGCCAACTACCGGATGGTCTCGATGGCGCTGAATCTTCTGGGAATCCAGAGCAATCCGGGGGAAGAAAAGCTACCGGCAGTGCCGGCGCCTTAGTGATTACGAAAGCAACGCATCCCGCGCCGCGATGACGACGTCTTGTGCTTCCTGGACGGTGCGCGCGGTGGCCGTCAGGTGCCCCATCTTCCGTCCCGGTCGCGGTTGTGTCTTTCCGTACAAGTGCAGCTTCACGTCAGGAAACCGGCACGCGGCAGCCCAGTTCGGCTCGCCCTCCGACCAGAGATCGCCGAGCAGATTCGCCATTGCCGCCGGCTTGAGCAGCTCGGTCGAGCCGAGTGGAAGACCACAGATGGCGCGCACCTGCTGCTCGAACTGGCTGGTCACGGCCGCGTCGAACGTCAGGTGCCCCGAGTTGTGCGGCCGCGGCGCAAGCTCGTTGACGAGCAGATCGCCGTCGGTCGTCACGAAGAACTCGACGCACAGGATCCCGACATAGTCCATGGCCTCGAGGATCGCGCGGGCGATCTCTCGTGCGCGCGCCGCGATCGGTGCAGGCACGAGGGCAGGGGCCGTGGTCAGATCGAGGATGTGATTGCTGTGCCGGTTCTCGAAGGGCGGATACTCGGCGACGAGGCCGTCGAGGCCGCGCGCCGCGATGACGGAGATCTCGGCCTGCAGCGACACGAACTTCTCGATCAGGACCTCGTTCTTCCCGAGCGCATTCCACACCCGCTCGGCCTCACCCGGTCGCACGACCTTGTGCTGTCCCTTGCCGTCGTAGCCAAAGGCAGCTGACTTGATCACGATCGGCGTGCCGATACTCGCAATGCCTTGCTCCAGTTCGGCCAGCGTCGACGCGCGCGCGAACGGCACGGTAGGAAATCCACGCTCTGACAGGAAGGCCTTTTCACGGCCGCGCTGCTGTGCGGTGTAGAGCGCCGCACCCGATGGGCGCACGGGCACGATGCCGTCGAGCGCATGCACGGCTTCACTCGGGACGTTCTCGAACTCGAAGGTCACGACCGACACATCCCGTGCGAACGCACGCAGCGCATCGAGGTCTTCGTAGGGAGCCGTGACCTCGCGATCGGCAACCTGCCCGGTCGGCGTGTCCTGGTCTGGGGAGAACGTGTAGACCCGGTAGCCCATTCGGCGCGCGGCGATCGTGAACATCCGACCCAACTGACCGCTGCCCAGCACGCCAAGCGTCGCGCCTGGCGCGATGACCTGCGCTGTGGACGCACCGGATCGTGAGGACGAGGGCGTGATCATGGCAGTCGATCCTGCCGGACTTTCTCGGTCTGATCGCTTCGAAACGCCCGCAGCTTCTCGCGCAGCTCAGGGCGTGAATTCGAGAGGATCGCCACCGCGAGCAGGCCGGCATTGGTTGCGCCGGGCTTCCCGATCGCCAGCGTGCCAACGGGCACCCCGCCGGGCATCTGAACGATCGAGAGCAGTGAATCGAGCCCTTGCAGCGCCGCGCTCTGCACGGGAACGCCCAGCACCGGGAGCACGGAATGAGCGGCCACCATGCCCGGCAGGTGGGCTGCTCCACCCGCGCCGGCAATCAGCACCTCGATCCCGCGGCCTTCCGCGCCGGTCGCGAACTCGGCCATCCACATCGGGGTCCGATGCGCCGAAACGATGTGCTTTTCGTAGGGAACGGCAAAACGTTCGAGCACGTCGACGGCGTGCTGCATCGTCTCCCAGTCCGACGATGAACCCATGATGACGGCGACGAGAGGGGCGCTCACGATGTCTGCGGTCTCCGTGGTAGCCGGAAATCAGAAATGTTACCTGAATTGATGGACAATGAAACGTTCGCATCGGCTTTCCGGAGACACATGAGCACAGCCAAGATCATTTACACGCACACGGATGAAGCACCAGCGCTCGCGACGTACTCGCTGCTCCCGATCGTCCAGGCCTTCACACGAGCCGCCGGCATCGTGGTCGAGACGCGCGACATCTCGCTTGCCGGCCGGATCCTCGCCGCTTTCCCGGAGAGCCTGACTCCCGAACGGCGGCAAAGCGACGATCTCGCCGAGCTGGGTGCCCTCGCCAAGACAGCGGACGCCAACATCATCAAGCTGCCCAACATCAGCGCATCGATTCCACAGCTGAAAGAGGCGATCAAGGAGCTGCAACGGCAGGGATACGCGGTCCCCGACTACCCGGAGGACCCGCAGAGCGATGTTGATAAAGCGATCAAGGCAAAGTACGCCAAGGTGCTTGGCAGCGCCGTCAACCCCGTCCTGCGCGAAGGCAACTCGGATCGCCGTGTGGCCACATCGGTGAAGGAGTATGCGAAGTCGCATCCGCACTCGATGGGCGCCTGGAGCAATGGCTCCAGGTCGCATGTCTCGAGCATGGGCGGCGGTGACTTCTACGCCAACGAGCAGTCGGCCGTCATCACACAAGCGGGCAAGCTCAAGATCGAGCTGACGGATGCGACCGGCAAGGTCACGGTCCTCAAGGAAGGCATTGCCGTCACCGAGGGTGACGTCATTGGCGCGTCGATGATGAGCAAACGCGCCCTGACCGAGTTCTTCGGCAGAGAGATCTCCGACGCGAAAAGCGACGGCGTCCTGCTGTCGCTGCACCTCAAGGCGACGATGATGAAGGTGTCCGACCCGATCATGTTCGGACACGCAGTCACGGCGTACTACAAGGACGTGTTCGACAAGCATGGCGCGGCGTTCGAGTCACTCGGCGTCGACCCCGACAACGGCATTGGCGATGTCTACAAGAAGATCCAGGCGCTGCCGGCCGAGACGCGCGGTGCGATAGAAGCCGATCTGCAGGCCGTCTACTCGGCGCGCCCGCCGCTTGCGATGGTCGATTCGAGCAAGGGGATCACGAACCTGCATGTGCCGAGCGACGTGATCATCGACGCCTCGATGCCGGCGGCGATCCGATCGTCAGGTCAGATGTGGGGCCCCGACGGCAAGCTGCACGACATGAAGGCAATGATCCCGGATCGCAGCTACGCCGGCATCTACCAGGCGGTCATCGACGACTGCAAGCAACATGGCGCGTTCGACGTGCGCGCGATGGGCACGGTCTCCAATGTCGGGCTGATGGCGCAGAGCGCCGAAGAGTACGGCTCGCACGACAAGACGTTCGAGATCCCGGCGGCCGGCATCGTGCGTGTCACGGATGCCAGCGGGGAGAAGCTCTTCGAGCATCCGGTCGAGAAGGGGGACATCTGGCGCATGTGCCGGACGCGGGACCTCCCGATCAGGGACTGGGTGAAGCTGGCGGTGACGCGCGCACGGGCGACCGGGCACGCCGCGATCTTCTGGCTCGACGAGCGACGCGCCTACGACCGCAACGTGATCGAGAAGGCACGGCGCTATCTGAAGGACCACGACACAGCCGGCCTCGATATCCGGATCCTGGCGCCGACCGAGGCCATTCGGGCCACGCTGAAACGGGTGCGCGCCGGGCAGGACACCATCTCGGTGACCGGCAACGTGCTTCGGGATTACCTCACGGACTTGTTCCCGATTCTCGAGCTCGGCACGAGCGCCAAGATGCTCTCAATCGTGCCGCTCCTCGATGGCGGCGGTCTCTATGAGACCGGTGCCGGCGGCTCCGCGCCCAAGCACGTGCAGCAGTTCACGCAGGAGAACTACCTGCGCTGGGATTCCCTCGGAGAATTCCTCGCGCTCGCAGTGTCCATCGAAGATCTCGGGACGAAAACCGGCAACAAGAAAGCGCTCGTCGTCGCCGAAGCGCTCGATCGCGCGAACGGAAAGATCCTCGACAACGACAAGTCACCGCAGCGCAAGGTCGGCGAGCTGGACAACCGCGGCAGTCACTTCTACCTGGCGATGTACTGGGCCCGGGCGCTCGCCGATCAGACGAAGGATGCAGAACTGCAGAAGATCTTCAGCCCCATCGCCTCCGAACTGGAGCGCAACGAGGCGAAGATCGTTTCTGAGTTGAACGGCGTGCAGGGCAAGCCGGTCGAGATCGGCGGCTACTATCACCCCGATTCGGCGAAGACGTCGACGGCGATGCGCCCGAGCGCGACGCTCAACGCCATCATCGACGGGCTTGCTGGCTAGCGCCGGGACGTGTCCTTGGTCCTTGGTACTTAGTACTTCGTTCTTCGTCCGTCCTTGGTCGCTTTGTCCGTCCTTGGTCATGGTCCTGGGTCCGCCCTGCTAGAGCGTTTTCTACTTGTACGTAGTACCCCGACCATGGTACTTCTCCGACAGGAGGTGCCGTGGCGGCCTACTCAATGGATTTGCGGTCCCGCGTATTGCACGACTCGGACCGAGGTCTGCCGTCGAAAGAGGTGGCGGCGAAATACACGGTCAGCCTGTCCTGGGTGAATCGCGTCAAGCAGCGGAAACGAGAGACCGGGGAGATCGCTCCGCGGAAGCAAACGAAGTTTCGGGAACGCTCGCTGACCGCCGATCAGGAACAGCGGCTGATCTTCTTGATCACCGCGCGGCCGGATGCGACGCTCAGCGAATTGCGGGACGCGCTGCCGACCACCGCCGCCTTGAGTACGCTGTGGCGCACGATCGATCGGTTCGGGGTGACCGTTAAAAAAAACGGTACACGCCGACGAACAACGCCGCCCTGACGTCGCCGCGCAGCGTCGACAGTGGCAAGACACGCTGAGCCTCCATGATGCCCGCAGCTACGTGTTCCTGGACGAGTCGGGGGTCACGACGGATCTGCTGCGCCGCTATGGTCGCAGTCCCCGTGGGCTGCGGCTGCGGGACTACACGCCCTGCGGGCACTGGCAGACGCACACGGTGATCGCCGCGTTACGCGTCGAGGGGCTGTCGGCCCCGGCGGTCTTCGATGGTCCGCTTGATAATCCGACGTTTCTCGCCTACGTCGAGCAGGTGCTCGTGCCGACTCTCCGCCCCGGCGATGTGGTGGTGCTGGACAATCTGGCGATGCACAAACAGCCCGAGGTCAAAGCGGCGATTGAACGCGTCGGCGCCCGTCTCCGGTTTCTGCCGCCCTACAGCCCCGATTTCAATCCGATCGAACTCGCGTTTGCCAAGCTAAAGGCGTTTCTGCGCGCCGCGCGACCGCGCAGCTTCGACCAGGTCGTCGAGCTCGTGGCCATCGCGCTGCACTTGTTCACGCCGCCGGAGTGCCTCAACTTCGTCCGGCACTGCGGCTATCGCGTCGCTACAGTGTTGTGAAAAACGCTCTAGCAGGGTGCAATCCGGTGTAGTGGTCAGTCCCTGGGCTTCGTGCCCAGGAA
>JALDXQ010000124.1:0-21213 GCA_032156805.1 Acidobacteriota bacterium | reverse complement strand
GCCTGTCCACTGACGCTCGGCACCGGAAAATGCACGCCCATGTGCGCCGCCATCATCGCCAGGGCGGCAAACGCGCGCGGAAGATCCGCGATCGGCGTGAACAGGCCGTGCACGATGGTGTCGACGATCCTGCCGTCTTCGAGGACCACGAAGATCGCGCGCGCCACGCCAACGACGACGGCCGCGAGCGCCATCTCGCGAAAGCCCTCGGTGTACGCGCGCGCGGTACCCGACAGCCCCAGTTTGCCGACGAGGCCCACGACCACACCCATCATGAAGAACAGCGCCGTCAGACGGTTGAAATCCCATCCCTGCGAGAGCAGTCCCCACGCCAGGACCACAAACGTGACGACGACAATCACGAGAATGATCAGATGCCGCGTCACGTGCTCCGGCTGGATTGAATTGTCTTCGGGTGAAGGCGCCACCGGATGCAGGTCCCGTGTGCGGCTGGCGTGCCTCATCGTCGCAAGAATCCAGAGCGTCACGGCCACCACGAGGAACACCGATCGAAATGCCCAGCCTGACAGTCGCGGCACGTCGGCGACCTGCTGGGCGATGACGACCTGAAACGGATTGATCGGGCTGAACGAGGCGCCGACGAACGCGCTGCCCAGGCTCATCGCGACCGCAACGATCGGTGTGAACCCAAGCCGTCGCGCGAGCAGCGTGAGGACCGGAATGAGCGCGATCACCTCTTCCTGCATGTTCTCGACGACGCCGCCGGCAGCGAAGAACAGACTGATCGCCGGGATCACCAGCAATCGGCGATGGCCGAGTCGAGCAACGAGCCACGATACCCCGGTCGCCAAGGCGCCTGTTCTGTCGACGACCGTGAACGCGGCCGTTCCGAACAGAATCATGAAGACCACATCAGCGGCATTGGCCATCCCACGCGGGATGGCTACCATCGCGTCGAAGAACCCGACCGGGTTCGGATCGACGCGCGCGTAGGTGCCGACAACCACGACCTGCCGGCCGGTCTGGGGATCTTCACGGCGTTGATACTGCCCCGCCGGCAGCACGTAGCTGAGCCCGGCGGCCACCACAACGCACGCCACGAGCAACGTCAGCGGATCGGGAACGCGCAGCCACTTCATCGCGACGGGATGTTCAGGCAACGCGACAACTCATGTTCGACCTGTGCAAAGATACCCCGAACCTCTGCTTCCTGAACGAGGGTGGCCATGAAGAGACCCGTTACCCACACTGCGGTCGTCATCCTCTGCCTTCTTGCCGTCACGACGGTGATGGCACAGGACAACGTGCGGCGTACCCCCTGGGGAGACCCGGATCTCGAAGGGATCTGGACGAACGCGACGCTGACACCCCTGCAGCGGCCGCCGGAACTGGCTGGCAAGGAATTCTTCACCGCCGAGGAGGCGGCGCAGTTCCGGCGCACGCGAATCGAGCAGACCAACGCCGATCGCCCCCTCCCGCCTGGCCAGGTCGGCGCTTATAACGACGCGTTCTTCGAACGCGGAACGAGCCTGGTGCGCAGCGGGCGAACATCACTGGTTATCGACCCGCCTGACGGTCGCATTCCGGAACTGACAGCAGAGGCGCAACGCAAAGTCGACGCGCGCCGGAAGCGCGAGAGCGCCAGTCCGGCGGACACCCCCGAGGATCGATGGCTGACGGAACGCTGCATTCTCTTCGGCGCCACCGTACCCATGCTGCCCGAGCCCTACAACAACAATTACCAAATCATTCAGAGCCCCGGTTATGTGACGATCCTGGTCGAGATGAATCACGACGCGCGAGTCATTCCGCTGGACGGGCGGCCGCATCTGTCGCAGGGCATTCAGCAGTGGACCGGCGACTCACGTGGCCGGTGGGAGGGCGCGACGCTGGTTGTCGAGACAACGAACCTGAAGTTCAACCACCAGAGCCGATTTGGCGTGGGCTATCTCAATGGGTTGAGCGATGAACTGTTGAAGGTGACCGAGCGATTCACCCTGACCGAAGCGAACATCCTGACCTACCGCGCGACAATCGAGGATTCCACGGTTTTCGTTCGACCCTGGAGCGTGGAGCTGCCAATGGAGCGGTCGGAGGGACCAATGTTCGAGGTCGCCTGCCACGAGGGCAACTACGGCATGTTCAACATCCTTTCGGGCCACCGGGCGGAGGAGCGCCAGTCGGCGCGATAGCTCTTCTGTTTTTGGAAGAAGCGCTTTCCGGTCTTGCAAGACCCACAAGGGTTGAGGTCGGAACAGCTACCCTCCACGGGATCCGGCCCAACATTGAAGCGGGTGTCGCTGGTCAGCCTCTTGCACCGGCGCCGCTTGCAGCAGGCACGCCTTTCGGAAACACGCCTGCTGCACAGTTTGCGAGGCCACAACGTGTCAATCGTCACCGCGACTCAATCCGACGGCGCCCGCCGGGTTCGTGATTGGGTCCAACTTATTCGCCAGCAGTTCCGGGAGACGCCGCACTTGTGCGTGACCGCGGAACAGGCCAGCAGACTGTGGGGACTGGAAGCGGCCGAGCTTGAAGCGGTCCTCTCGGCCTTCGTCGATGCCCACCTCCTGAACCGCAACCGAGGCGGGGCTTACGAGCTCCGCCTCGCCCCCACCCCCCATGGCCCTGCTCCTCGGACGCCTACGCGTCACGCTTACCTGGGCTGAGATCCTTCGACGAACGTTCGTCGACGCCATCTTCAAACACAACTGCGTCGGGATGGCTGCGCAACTCGCGTACTACTTTTTCTTCTCGTTGTTTCCCGCGCTCCTCTTTCTGATCGCCGTCGCCAGTTACTTCCCCATCTCGACGCTGATCGACGAAATCGTCCGCGCGCTCAATCAATTCGCACCCCCTGAGTTCATCACCATCATCACCGACCAAATACGAAAGATCTCCAGTGACCAGCAAGGCGGTCTGTTGACGCTCGGTATTCTGACGGCGCTCTGGAGCAGTTCGACGGCGATGACGGCGATCATCGATACCGTGAATCACGCGTACGGCGTCGAAGAGGGGCGCTCATGGTGGAGAGTTCGGCTGATCGCGATCGCGCTCACGATGGGGGTCGCGTTCTTCGCGCTCGGTTCCTTCGCCCTCATCATTGCCGGACCGCAGCTGGCCGAACCGATCGCGCAGATGTTTGGTCTCGGCGCGGCGCTCGAGTGGACCTGGCGCATTCTCGAGTGGCCGATCGCATTCGCGCTCGCCGCCTTCGGCATCGCGATGGTGTACTACTACGCGCCTGACGCCGATCAGGAGTGGTCCTGGCTCGTGCCGGGCACGATGTTTTCGACACTCCTGTGGCTCGGCGCCTCGTTGGGTTTCCGGTACTACGTGATCAACGTGACCCACTACACAGCGACGTATGGCGCGCTCGGGGGCGCGATGGTCCTGCTGCTGTGGTTCTACATGTCCGGTTTCGTGCTGCTTCTCGGTGCGGTGATGAACGCCAAGATCGAGCATGCAGCGCCTATCGGCAAGAATCCGGGCGAGAAGGTCGAAGGGCAGCGGTGGCGAATCAGTTCGTCTGCGATGCGGCGATGGATCAGCGCGCGACGCCGGCGGCAGGAGCTCCCGCCATCGGCGGGCGATATTCGCAAAGCTACGCACTGAGGCGTCCGACTACACACCTCCGCCAAGAGTTCGGTGGTCGACGAGCCGGACATTATCACTGTTGATCAACACTTCGACCGCCGAGGGCTCGATGTGAATCGAGAGTGCTCCCGGGATCGCCGATCGCACGAGCTCATCGTCGATGTGGGTGTCGCCCTGGCCTTGCAACTCGATGTGCCGCGCACGCCGCGACGGGAGCACCAGTCGGCTGTCTCGTCCTTCGATGCGGTCTGTGAGATACCGCATCAGCACGTCGCGGTGTTCCTCTCCTGCTGTGACGACGGAGAAATACCCGTCTGACGGATCGGCGTCTTCCGACAACACGATGTTGGGCCCCACGGATTGTGTGTTCAGAACTTCGGCCAGGATGAAGGTGCCCTTCACTTCCTCGCCGTCCAGGCGGAGCGTCCAGCAGCGCGGCTTGAAGGCGGAAAGGATCTCGCGATAGCGCTCGAGGGCGCTGGCGAGATTCGACTCCACGTCATTGCCTGATAGCGGTTCGCTGTCCGCTGACACGATGCAGGTCGGAACCAGCCCCACGCCAACGGCCTCCAGGAAACGACGCTCTCCCCACATGCCCTTGACGACGCCAACATCGACCCGATGGCGGCTTGCCGTGCTCCAACCCGCCACGAGCTCGTCGCACGACGCGTCTCCCTGGAGAGTCTTCGCGATGTTGTTTGCCGTCCCCAGCGGCAGAATCGCGAGCGGTATCGGACGTCCCGAAAGGAGGCGAGCCGCAGCCGATACGGTGCCATCGCCGCCCGCTGCGACAACCAGCTCGGTGCGTTCGTCGATCAGCTCGGCGATCGCCGCTTCCCGATCGAAGACGCGCACGACCTCATGGCCGGCAGCCTCGATGAGTTCCTGGACCCAGGACAGCGACGCGCTGTCCCCTGCTCGGTGATTGTGGAAGAGTGATACACGCATCTGAACCGTGCGACTCAGGGATTCAAGAGTCGGACCGTGCGGCCGGGGTCACTGTCACGCCCGGGACAACGGTGGCCACCTGCTTGCAAGCCGCCCCACATGCGCATCCTCGTGTCCAACGACGACGGGATCTACAGCCCGGGAATTGCGGTGCTGGCCGCGATCGCCGCGGAGTTTGGTGAAGTGTGTGTCGTGGCGCCAGACGTCGAACGCTCATCGGCAGGCCACTCGATCACAGCCTCACGACCGCTCTCCTATCGTGCGACGAGATTGGAGGGCTTGAAGGCGTTCCGGGTCAACGGCACGCCCGCCGACTGCGTTTCCGTAGGCGCGTATCACTGGGACAAGGTCGACATCGTGTTGTCGGGGTTGAATCTCGGCTTCAACCTTGGTAACTCGATCTGGCATTCCGGTACCGTCGCCGCGGCCAAACAGGCCGCACTGCTAGGCTTGCGTGGTGTCGCCTTGAGTGCACCCGCCGGCGCCGAGTCGGTCGCCGATTTCGAGCCGTTGAGGCCGTGGATTCGCCAGGTCCTGCAGACGTTGGTGACGGAGAAGGATCTTCCGCTGGTCAACGTCAATTTTCCACGGCACCCGCGCGGTGTGATCTGGACGCGCGCGTCCGTTCGTCGCTACGACGGAAAGATCGTACCGACGGAGGACCCGGCGGGCCGGAAAGTGTTCTGGTTCACCGTCACGCCGATCGAGGGTGCCGACGAAGGTACTGATCGCTGGGCGATCGAACAGAGCTGGATATCGATGACGCCATTGCGTCTGGACCTGACCGATGGTCACTCTCTCGAAGAAGTGCGAGCACGTCGTCCACTCGACGAAGTACTTGCCGCCACCGTGTCACCGGGGAAATCGTCTCCGCAGGCCGCACAGTCGGTCCGCGAAGACGAATCCCCGGCCGCGATTCCCAAAGCGCTCGGTACGGAGTCTATGGATCATTAGGTGCGCGCGACGCCTGAAGTTTTGTGTCAACGGCCACTCGATCGCTCCGCACGCGAGACACCCTGCTCGCTCGTGACTTACATCTTCTGCCGCGCAAAAAACGAGTCAACTTCCTGCTGGGCCCGTTGGCGTGCGTAGCCATAGCGCTCCTGAACGAGGCCAACGAGTTTCTCGGCCTGGCCGTCGACCTGATCGAGCTCGTCGTCAGTCAGCTTGCCCCACTGCGCCTTCGCACTGCCCTTCAACTGATGCCACTTGCCCTGGACGATGTCGGTGTTCATCACATAACTCCTTGTTCGCCTCACGCCGCGAGCGCGAGACATGTGACTTCCGAGCAGATTGCGTACCACTCTTCGATCCCGCGTTTCGCACCTCGCAAGCGCAACTAATGCTGTAAGGCTTACAAGCAGAGTCCGAGCACAACCGCAAGTGCTGATGAGGATGATTGCGTTGATTTTCCTGCACGTTTCGTTGACCAGGTCGCGTTCCGCTGATGGTCCGAAGCTTGCCTCACTCCAGAAGGGACTGAGGAGGACGACATGAAACTAGCAGTGGGATGCTTCGCCGCCGCGTTGATGATTGCGACTGCGGCGTGTGGACCGAGAACTCCCGACTACGAGAAGACGGCCGATGATGCGCTGTCGACTGCGGCGCTCGATGACGTGGATGCCAACTACGACAACGACGCGAAGACGGTTCATTTGACCGGCACCGTGAATACGGAGAATGAACGTCAGCGCGCAGGCGACGTCGTCCAGAAGGCAATCGGGACTGGTGCACAGGTCGCCAACGAAGTCACCGTGGCGAACAGGAACGAGGAGATCGCCAACGATTTCGACGGTGCGCTTGAAACCCGCCTCGACGAACTCGTCGACAATGAAGCGGATCTCAAGGACAACAGCATCACCTTCGACGTGAACAACGGCATCATCACGATCACTGGAGACGTGAACAGCGCGGCCGAACGCGATCGCGTTGGCGATCTCGCGCGCAGTCAGCCTGGTGCCAAGGACGTGGTGAACTCACTCGAAGTGAAACCAAACGCGAAGTAACGACACTAGTCGTAAGACGGTCGCAAGGGAGCAAATAGCGGCGCGAAGCTGCCGCGACGGAGGAATGCGATGGGTTCGGCCGCTCTGCTCCTGGGAATATCTCTGACGGTATGGGCAGGTCCGCTGTTGGCGCAGACAGCGGCACCTGCTCCGGCGGCCGGACTGCCGGGCGTGTACGAGTGCCAGGGGACCGGCGCCAACGGCAAAGCGTATCGCGGCGCGGTCGTCATCCAGCCTGATGGCAATCGATTCGTGCTGCAGTGGTACGTCGGAACGCAACTGACCGCGATTGGACTTGGCCTTCGCGAGGGGAACATCCTCGCGGTCAGCTTCTTCGGCCCAGACGCCGGAGGCGTCATCCTCTACAAAATCGACGGCGCACGTCTCGTCGGACAGTGGAGCGCGCCGGTCGCCGATGGCCAGGTGTTCGAGGAGACGCTCACGCGTGTGGCAGATACCCCACCAGCAGCGACACCTCCATCTTCTGCTCCGCCTTCTGCTCCTTCAAAGCCTCGCCCGTCTGGCGCGCCGCCATTCGGGGGATCAAGGCCCATCTAACCAGGAAGACGCATACCCGCGTTCGGATCGGGCGGGTTTCTCGTCTGGTCGATAGTGACTCGCGCGGCAGCGAGTCTACACTCGCCGTTCACCAGCCTCTACAGTGGGATCGCCGTTTGCAATCCGGCGGGCCGCAGTCTGACCGGCCGGCATGCCGGTCAAGGAGACGCAGACATGGATACGCTCTGGATGATCTCTGGTGCCGTGGTCGTCTCAATCGTGGCCGCACTGTTCAAGTCTCGACGAGCGACGCCAGCCAATCTTGGTTGTGTGAGCCGCGATTGGGTGATGAGACACAGCGCGGATTGAGTCGATCGATAGAGCAGGCTTGTAAGAACTACAGATGTGGTAACACATTCACCGCTTGGTGAAGCTCGTGGACGAGCTGGCAATCAGCAACGGGCGCTTTCGAAGCGCGTCGCGTTCCGCCATCGTCAAGGTACCGATAAGCGGTCGTCCGACCTCCTCCTGCTGAGCCACGAACCCGTGAACGACACCTGTGACCATGACCCGCTCTCCGGCGGTGATCATGGCGGTCCCCGACTCCACGATGACCGCAACCGAATCGAGACTGAGCGGCGCGTGCAGGCCTGTCCCCGATAGGATCACGAGTCGCGGGCTGGCGACGCGACTGACCACTCCATCAACGACTCGGACCTGTTGCCCAACGAGCGGCACGGTGAAGTTGATGATCGTCTTGACGCGGACCTGAACAGCCGTAGCCGGCGGTGCTGCAGGCTGACGCGCGTCCACGAGCGCGTTGCAACCCAGCGCAGCAATGGCCATGCATACTGCGCGCATCCACCATCGCGACTGTCTCCGTAAGGCAATCATCACCGCACCTCGCGACAGGTTACATATCACACGCTGCAAGTTCGTCAAGGCCAGTGCCGCGCAGGAGGATTCGTGAGGACTGGCGCGATCGCAGGAGTCAGTCTGGCGCGTCGGGATCCGTTGTGTCACCGTTCGCAGGTTCGAATTGGAACCCTTGCGTATACGGGGGCTTCTCGCCTTGTTGGTACGCTCGATAGAGACGGATGTACTCCGTTCGCGCCTCATCGATCGTTCGAGTCCCGCTCACGATGTCGTGCGCGAGGTTCACCGCGACGAAGTTCATCGACGTGCCACCACAGCGGGCTGACAACTCACCTCTCGTGCGATCGACGACCACGCTACCGTCGTACGCCGCCAGGGCGGAGAACATCTCGATCGGCACCCGGTAGTCGATGAACTGCTCGAGAAAGTCCGTGTGATGCGCGGGGAAGTCGTGCGGTGTCTCCTCCGCCGTCAACACTGTTCGTTTCCACCCATCGTGCGTCCGGTGCCAGATCAGCTGAGACTCGGTGTACTCCTGGGGCGGGCCGTAGTGCTCGATCAATCGCCTGGCGGATTCGCGTGGCTCGCGCGGCCAGCGTGCAATCACGTCATCGACTGTCCCTGGCATGGCTCACCCTCCAGCTAAATCGTTGGAGCAAGCCGACTGCCAGAGGCGTCACCGCAGCGTGCCGAGAGGGCCGAGATCCAGGTTGAGATCGGAGGGGTCGAGGCCGTGACGGTCTGCAAGCTCATGAACCGTCGCTTCGAGCTGCATGAGCGCGCTGCCCAGCCGCTCGACCTCGGCCGGCGTCAGCGTCTTCTCGCGGACCCGTCGCACGGCCTGTCGCTCGAGCAGGCCACGAATGAACTCGACGAGCGTCAGTACCAGCCGGATCACCGAACGGCTGGTGTCGTCGGTCTCGCTCGAAGTGGCAACCAGCGCACGCGCTGACTTCACCGGCACGGCCGGCGTCGCCGCTGTTCGAACCGGGCTCGACAGGAGAGGCCGCGACCCGCTCGGCGCGCTGAGCCTCGCCGGGTTTGCTGTTCGTTTCACGCGCCGGCTTCTCTTCTCGTTCGCGAATACGTTGTCTGCCGCGGCGAGCAATGCACCAACGCGAAGGTACAGCAGGTCGACGTCGGCGAGGCCGAGTACGACCTCGGCGTCGAGTGCCACTCCCTTGTCGATGAGGCTGTCGACGACGTCGAGCAGCGACTGCGATCGGACAGAGACGGGCAGGCGGCGAGCAGACGCCTTGACAGCCGCGGCAGCCTTGGGCCGCTGCCGTTGACGCCGGCGGGATACCTCAGACGCGGTCGTCGGCGGCACTGGAGCGGCGCCCAGCGAGGCTCACGAAACTGTAGGGAGGCCACGGGCCTGTCAGTGAGACGCGACATCCGAGCGGAGTGAGTCGCGGCACCCATGACCGGACGGCATTGCCGAGATCCTGTTCACGCGCGCGATCGACGAGGAGCGCTCCGTCGTAGAGGACATGTCCGGCCTCGGACGGCCGCTGAATAACACGATCCGCCAAGCCTTTCAGGTCCGCGATCAACTGGCGCGCCGCCCGCCGGGCGGCGGGTGTGGCGGGTGGCTGGCCATGAGACTCCGCTGCTTTCGCGACGAGATACGAAGTCCCGCTCTTCGCCGTCCGCCCTTTGCCTGGCTTCGTGACGCGCGCCACCGCCGCCACGCGCACGACCCATTCGCGTCGATCGATCACCGCGTCAAGGGCCTTCTCGATGCGGGAGCGCAACCGGGCGACTTCCTCGATCACGCGGTCGTCCGATCGAAACAGAGTCAGGAGACGGAAGGGCGCAACGCCATGCCCGCGGGCCGCACGTGCAATCACGTCATGATGCGCGACGCCACACTCGGCCACCCACTCGACGTCGGTGAGCCTTCGCGCCAGGCCGCTCTCGTACTCCTTGCCAGGGACGGAGGACACGATGACCCACAACCCCTGTCCGAGGTCGAGCGCCCTCGGAGCATCTCCCCGCGGCATCCGCGGCCAGCGCGCCGTGATCACCGGGCGCGACCGCGCTCGCAGGGCACAGTGAGCGTAGATCAACTCGCCCATCACGCCCTCACTCGGATTCGTCGCCAACATCCGCGACGACATCGACACCTTCGAGGTCGTCGGTCGACAACACGGCACCTCCGGTTCCCGGGTTCAGTTCACGCAGCCGTGTGAGAATCGCGCGCTCGCGCGCAGCCAGTTCATCGGCCGTGACTTCGCCGTTTTCGTACGCGAGTTGCGCCTCGAGCAAAAGGTTCCGCCACCGCTCCGGGTCATTCAACTCCCCATCCGCGACGTCGGCGACTCTTTGCAGCACGAAACGCAAACCGCCGACGAGGAGGGAGTCGAGGATGAACATGTCAGGCGCGCTCGAGCTTCAGACGGATGTTGACGAAGTTGTACGGCGGCCAGGGCCCCGTGTACTTGTAGGTCAACTTGTCGTAGCGCGCGCCGAGCGCCTTCACGCAGCGATCGAATTCGCGCGCATCGCGACGGTTCACGAGAAACGCCGCATTCAGGATCATGCGGTCGCCGATCAGCTTGTTCGACCGTGACGCCACGGATGCACCGCGCAGCGCCTCGAAGGTGTCGGCGACGTAGCGCTCCAACTTAGCCTGCAGGGCCGCGTCGACCAGCCGGCCGTATTGCATCCGCGCGAAGTAGGTCGAGCCCTTGTGAGCCTGCAGCTCCGCTTTCACGCGACGGATGTCTTCATCTTCCTGCTCGATCTCGCGAATGATCGCGTCGCGGTCCCAGACGACCTTCAGCCCGAACTCGAGCTTGGCCTCCATCTTGTTCAACACATCCGAGAACGCGTCGGACGCCGAGCGAAGCAACTCGAGCACATCGTCGTGCGTCTTGAACACCGTGCCGAACGACATCGGCAGCACGGTGTGCTGCTTCATGACCGTCTCGTTCACGCGCTGGTGCGCCAGGACGTTGTCGCGGGTCGGGTCGAGCACCTCGAGTGGCGCATCGGATACGACCGCCGCGAGGTCGCCGCGCGCGATCGTGTAGACCTCGGCGGGATCGGCGCCGAGACCGATCGGGCCGAATGGCACCTGATCCGCTGCGCGCACGATGCAGTAGACATACTTGCCCGTTGGCCGACGCCGCGTCTGCGGGCGCACCGCCTCGACCGGTGATGCCATGACTGCACGGCCGCGCCGCTTCCCGGCGGGCGTGACGTTCGTCTTCAGCGACCGGGCGATGGCTGCGCGTCGGGCCAGGCTCTCGGGCGCCCGTGCGGTCTCCGTCCTCGGTTTCCCTCTCACGATTGCGCTCCTCCGGCCTCAACGCCCGCGCCGGTGAGGGCGCGCGCTGTCGTCCGATCGGTGACATCTGGCGTGATCAGCATCTGCGGCTCGAGTGGCAACGTCAGCAGGAACGTCGACCCGACTCCCGGTGCACTATCTACGGTCACATCACCTCCGAGCAGGCGCGCAAGACGACGGGAGATGGCCAGCCCAAGCCCGGTGCCGGCCGAGACTGTGCCCGCCGGTCCCGCCTGCTCGAACGCTTCGAAGATTCGCTCGCGGTCTGCGGGGGCGATTCCAACACCGGTATCGTGGACGGTGATGCACCACGGTCCGCGCCCCTGGTCGAGCCTCGCGTCGATCCGGATCGCCCCCTGCGCCGTGAACTTCAGTGCGTTCGAAAGCAGATTCACGAGGATCTGCTTCACCTTCTGTCGGTCGCTTCGCAGCGCCGGGAGCTCGCCTGCCACATCACAGCGAACCGGAGCGGACGACGCCGTGATGACCGTTTCGAGCTCGTCCACGACTTCACGCACGAGCGGTTCGACCGCGAATGCCGTCAGCTCGATCACGATCTGATCGGCCTCGATCCGGGAGATGTCGAGCACGTTGTTGATGAGGGCCGCGAGGTTGCGGCTGTTCGAGTCGACTTTCCCGACCATGCGCCTGTGCTCAGGGTTCATCGCGCCGCCCATGTTCTGCAGCAGCATCCAGGTGTACCCGAGGATGGCATTGAGAGGCGTCCGGAACTCGTGCGAGATGCTCGCAAGAAACCGTGACTTGGCCGCAGAGGCATGTTCGAGTGCCAGCGCCTGGCGGCGCAGCAACTCGTTCTGCGTCGCCAGTTCGGTCGTTGCGGCACTGACCCGCGCTTCGAGCTGAGTGGACGCCTGCTTCACTTCCGCAAGCAGCCGCTCTCGTTCGAGCGCTTCCGTCAGGTCGTGGAGTACCGTTACCACAGCGGCGAGCTCGGATCGCACGGCGGGAACACTGACGGCGATCGCCTCGACGGGGACCACGCGATCGGTCTGCGGATCGGTCAGCGCGAGCCGCTCGCGTAGTTGATCTGCGGATCCACTCATGAGCAACCCGACGAACGACGAGAATCGCGCGCCGTTGGCGTGCACCCGGCGGAGCACCTGCGGATCGTGGTCCGAAGAGGTGAACAACTGCTCCGCCGGACGATTCGTCATCAGGATCGCTCCCGAGGCCGTGCTCACGATGATCGGATCGACGACCGAGTGAATGACCTGCTCGATCCGCCGGCGTTCGGCCCGGGCCTGCGCTTCGGCCGCGCGCAGCCGCTTGTAGTTGTCTTCGATCTCCCGCGTGGCGCGTCCAAGGTCGGTGACGTTGCGCAGAACTGATACGAACGTGCTCTGCCCGCGATCGGCCTCGAGTGGCGTGGTCTGCAGCTCGAACAGCAGATCCGATCCGTCCTCGGGATCGACCATGATGACTTCTCGCGCGCCAAGACCACCCGCCACCGCGGCACTGGCCAGCGCTGACGAGAAGTGGAGGTTGTTGAGCTCGAGCGCGTGCCGGCGACCCTCGCTGGGATCTTCCGACCATGCGAGCAACTGCTCGGCCCGCGTGTTGCCCATGAGCAGCTTGCCTTGCGCATCGGTGAGGAGAATCGGGTCGCTTACGGCATTGATGACGGAGAACAAGAGACGCCGTTCGCGATCGAGGCCCCGGTCGCTCATCGCAGTCTTCAGCCGCAGGCGCGCCAGCTTGGCGCCAAGGACGCGCACGAACCAGGTCAGCACTCGCTCCGGGCGCGAATGACTGCCTTCGACGAGGAGCAGCGCCAATGCCGGACGCAGCCGCCCGGTGCGCATGGGAAGCGCGTGAAATGGGCGAGTTCCCAGTGGCGTCTCGGGGCGCGAGCGCCCCGGCCCGAACCACACCGCCCCGCCGCCGCGAGCGATTCGCGACAGCCGATCGCGTCCCCTGGTTGGATCGATCTGGAAGGCCCCGGTCCGCGCCGGTGAAATCCCCAGTCCTGCGATGCCCCAGAGGTGCGGATCGCTCCCCAGAGATGCCGCGCACAGGGCGCGGCTGATGCCAGCGTAGGTGGCCAGCCAATCGAGGCCGTACTGCGCACACGCCACCACGTCCTCTGTGCCGAGCAGAAACTCCGTCAGCGCGAGTTTGGCTTGCGCAGTGATCGCCATATGGTCGGTCGCGACTTCTCCCCCCTGAGCTCAGGCGCGCGTGCGAATGCGACGACGCGACACGCCGGCTGGCACTCGCACCACCGTCTTGGCCGTCGTGACTTCCATGGACGGGGGCACGAGCAGCGGCCGCGACGCCGGCGAGACCTGGCCGACGACCTCGGCATATTTGAGATACGTATCAATAGAGGCAACGACGACCCGCGCTTCCACGGTAATCAGGTCGATGCCGACCAGTGAGACGCGAACCCAGGCGTCGATGACTATGCCCTTGTCGAGAACTCGATCAAGGACATCGACCAGACTGGTTCCACTGGCGGCTCGTTCGACGGGCATGTTTCTGCTCCTTCTTCAGCAACTCACTTGACGCCGTTCGATACCGCACGGCGCGCGCGCGAGCCCCGGCCGGCACGCTTGCCGCTGGCCTGCACCAGCTTTTGTTCGAGCAATTTCACCCTCGCCTCGAGCGCCTCGCCACTCTTGCGTTGCGCCAGACCCGGCGCGAGATGGCGATCGTGCGTCCACCAGTCGAGGCCGATCTCTCGAGCCTTGTCGAGGGAACAGACAATCAGCCGGATGCGAATCGTCAGCAGTTCGACTTCCGCGAGCGAGATCTTGATGTCGCCGCCCACGAACAGTCCCTTGTCGAGCACGCGGTCGAGGACTTCGACGAGTCCGGTCGTTTGAGGACGCGCGAGTTCTGAATGCATGTCGTCAGGTGGTCTCGGGATGGACCGGCGATCGCCCCAGGATGCGATCGACAGTTCGGATCAGGTCGGGTGGAAGGCACGGCTTGGCCAGGAACGCATCGCACCCCAGGTTGGCAATGCGCTCCCGCTCGTCGCTGAAGGCGTGAGCGGTCAGCGCCACGATCGGAACGTGTTTCAGGTGAGGGTCGCTCTTCAACTCGGCCGTCGCCTGCCATCCGTCCATCCCCGGCAGGAGCAGGTCCATGAGGATGAGATGCGGGGACGCCGAGCGCGCGAGGGCGACGGCATCGGTTCCGGTCGCCGCTTCGATGACGTCGTACCCCGATGATCGGAGGCAGGTCGAATACAGCTCGCGAGCGTCATCGAAGTCTTCGACGAGAAGGATCCTGAAGCGGTCAATGGTGTTCATACCGAGGAGTGGAAAATCCTGCGCGGCGGTATGCACGAGTCTCGCCAAGTCGAGGCAGGTCGAATGTTCTTTTCAACCTCTACCGTGGCTGTGTGCGTCAAGCCTTCATCGGCAACGCGGGCACGGTCTTCGCTTATGTGCCCACAGCATGCCCAAGCAGCGAGTGCTGATCGTTGAGGACAACCAGGATGCAGGTGAGATGTACCGGATCCTCCTCGAACTCTACGGGCACGAGGTGCTCGTCGCGGAGAACGGAGCGCGAGGGCTCGAAATGTTGAAGTCGGCCCGTCCCGACGTCGCACTGGTGGACATCGGGCTCCCGGGCATGGACGGATACGAGATCGCTCGCCGGTTCAGAGCAGAACCCGAAGGCGACCGGGTGTACCTCGTCGCGGTAACTGGATATGGATCGGCCTCGGACGTGGACCGCTCGCGCCAGGCCGGCTTCGACCTTCACTTGTTGAAACCGGTCGACCCACAGCAACTCAAGTCGCTTCTGGACAGTCGCAAATGACCATCCGGCGTGAGGTACGTGCCCGACTCGAGAAACTCGCGGCGCGTTTCGGGACTCCTCTGGCCCTTGCATTCACCGCTATCGCCGTCGCGATCAGGTGGGCGCTCGATCCACTACTGGGCGCCGCCTACCCCGTTGCGATGCTGTACGGGGCAGTTGCTGTCGCTGCCTGGCTCGGGGGGCATGGTCGAGGGGTGCTTGCCGCGATCAGCGGTTACCTGGCGTCCGACTACCTCTTCATTGAACCGCGCGGCCAATTCGGCTTCGCCGATACGTCGTCATTCGTCGCGGCCCTGGTCTATGCAGTGACCTGCGCCGTCATCATCGCGCTCGGCAATGCCACGCGTGGCGCCCAGCGCAAGGCACACGATCGCGATGAACTCCTCAGAGCAACGCTCTCGGGCATCGGCGACTCAGTGGTCACCACCGACATGAGCGGACGGGTGATGTCGCTGAACCCGCCGGCCGAGACGCTGCTCGGCTGGAGCGAGCGCGAGGCCCGCGAGCAGCTCCTCAGCGACGTGTTCCGGGTGGTCGACGCGGAATCGCGAGCGCCGATCGAGAGTCCGGCAACCCAGGTCCTGCACCGCGGCCGCATCGACGGACTGTCCGACCGCAGCGTCCTCATCGGCAGGGATGGCGAAGAACGTCCGATTGACGACGGCGCGGCACCGCTTCGCGACGAGCAGGGCAATATCGTCGGGTCGGTCGTGATGTTCCGGGACGTGAGCCAGCGGCGCCTTGCGGAGATCACCCTCGAGCGGACTGAGCGCGAGCTGACGGATTTCTTCAACAATGCCAGCGTCGCCCTTCACTGGATCGGACCCGACGGCACCATCCTTCGCGCGAATCGGGCGGAACTCGAGCTGCTGGGTTACACGCAGGACGAGTTCGTCGGGCGGCCCATCTCCCGGTTTCATGTCGACCGGGATGCCGTCGACGACTTCGTCGCACGGGTGTTCCGGGGAGACACCGTCGCGCGCTTTCCCGCGCGCATGCGGTGCAAGGACGGCTCGATCAAGAAGGTACTGATCGATTCCAGCAGCTTCTGGGACAAGGGCCGTCTCGTCCACAGCTGCTGTTTCATGTTCGATGTCACCGAACAAAGACGCGGAGAGGAAACGCGCTCGCTGCTCGCGGCCATCGTCGCCGCGTCCGATGATGCCATCGTCAGCAAGACGCTGGACGGCATCGTCCTGTCCTGGAACGAAGGGGCGCAGCGTCTGTTGGGCTATTCGCCCGCAGAAGTCGTCGGGCGTTCGATTGACCTGGTCATTCCACCGGAGTTGCGTGAGGAAGAGCGCCAGATTCTGCAGCGCCTCAAGCAGGGAGATCGCGTCGATCATTTCGAGACAGTTCGAGTGACCAAGGATGGCCGGCGCGTGGACGTGTCATTGACGACGTCGCCGGTTCGCGATGACTCGGGCCGGGTCATTGGCGCTTCGATAGTGGCCAGGGATATCAGCGAACGCAAGCGCCTGGATGCGACCCTGCGGGAAGCCGATCGCCGAAAGGATGAATTCCTCGCGACCTTGGCGCACGAACTGCGAAATCCTCTCGCGCCCATCCGGCATTCGCTCGAGATCCTTCTCCGTTCTGAAGGCGATCCACGGCTCTTCCGGCATGCGACCGAGATCCTCGGCCGCCAGCTCTCTCACATGATCCGGCTCGTCGACGACTTGCTCGATGTCAGCCGGATCACGCGCGACAAGCTGCAGTTGCAGAAGACCCGGGTGGAGCTTGCATCCGTCATCAAACATGCCGTTGAAGCAAGTCGCCCGCTCGCCGAACGGGATCAGCAATCCATTGATGTATCGCTGCCGGACGAACCCATCTATCTCGACGCCGATCCCGTTCGTCTGGCGCAGATATTCAGCAACCTGTTCAACAATGCCTGTCAGTACACCGAGCCGGGCGGCCACATCTGGCTGACCGCCGAGCGAGAAGGCGATGAGGTCGTCCTCGTCGTGCGCGACAGTGGCATTGGCATGCCTGCCGATCAACTCGACGGGATTTTCGAGATGTTTACGCAAGTCGAGGACGACAGCGAGCGCCCGCGGCGCGGTTTGGGAATCGGCCTCACACTCGTACGTCGTCTCGTTCGGCTGCACGGCGGAACCGTGACGGCACGAAGCGAGGGGCGCGGCTTGGGCAGTGAATTCGAGGTGCGCCTCCCCGTCGTCGCTGCCGAAGAACATCACGATGAGCCCGGGCCACTGGAGCGGCCCGACACCTCCGTACGCCGTATCCTCGTCGTTGATGACAATCAGGACAGTGCGGAGTCAATCGCTACACTGCTGCAGTTGAGCGGGCATCGAACGTATATGGCTCACGATGGGGTTGCGGCCGTGGAAGGCGCCGAGCGTTATCGCCCCGACGTGATACTGCTGGACGTCGGTCTGCCCAAGATCAGCGGCCTTGACGCTTGTCGGCAGATACGTTCCCATGCCTGGGGTAAAGGCATGGTTATCGTGGCTTTAACAGGTTGGGGCCAGGAGCACGACCGACGCAACACGCGCGATGCCGGATTCGACGCACATCTCGTCAAGCCAGTCGACTACGGAGATCTCTTGCAGCTTCTATCCGCCCTGCTTCCTCTGTCGTAGCGCTACACTCTTCCCCGGCTCGCCTGTTGCACGCGGCGGCCGATCTCGACGGTAGAACAGGTTCGTGGTACCCGTCTCCCAACGGTCTTCTTTCGCCACAGACACGATGACCGCAGGCAACCCGCTGGCAGAGGTACGCCCTCGATTTGGGTGGGCGGCGCGGGCTGTCCCATGGTTCGTGACTGCGGTATTCGTGCTGCTCGTAATCAGGCTGGCGGACTACATCAACCGTTACACAGTCAACATCATGTATTGGGATCAGTGGGACTTTCTGCAGGGTCTCTTCGATGGCGCCGATGCCTGGACATTGTTCCGCTGGCAGCATGGACCGCAGCGTCAGGGACTCGGCAACCTGATCCTCGGGGTTCTCTATCCAGCCACTGGCTGGAATGGAAGAGCCGATGCTGCGGCATCGGCATTCGTAATGGTGCTGGCGGCGCTAGGCGCGCTGTGGCTAGTGAAGCGCGTCTGTGGCCGGCTTCGCCCATGGGACATTGTCGTCCCGCTCTTGTTTCTCACGACGTCCAATGCCGAGACCTACGTGGTCGCGCCGAATCTGGCGCATGGCCCCCTGCCTGTTCTTCTTCTGGTCGGCTACGCGCTCGCGCTGACCATCCCGTCACATCCTCGGCGGTGTATTGCGATTGTCGTCGTGAACTTTCTGTGCGTGAACACAGGCTTCACATGGTTGCTAGGAGGGATCACACCGGCGCTGCTACTGTTGCTGGCAAGCGCCGGGCAGCTTACCGGTCGCGAACGAGCGATATATAGCGCGGGCGCCGCCGCCAGCCTGGGAACCGTCGCGTTCTTCTTCTACGGATTCACACCGCAGTCGGCAACCGACTGTTTTCAATTTCCGCATCCGCGCCCGTGGGAGTACCTGTCATACGCAGGCTTCGTCCTCGGCCGTCCGTTTGGACTCGAAGCCGGAGAATCCGGGTGGCACCTCCTGACCGGAGCCCTCCTTGCGACCGGAATGACTGCCTTCGTGGCCTACGCCGTCCTCCGTCTGGTCCGTGGGCAGGACGACTCGGCGTTGTGGCTGGTGACGGGCAGCCTTGCCGGGCTTACATTGCTCTTCGCCGTGAGCAGCGCGGTCGGTCGAATCTGTCTCGGACTCCATTCGGCAACCGCATCTCGTTACATCCCCTACGTGCTGCCCGGCATTCTGGCGCTGTATCTGGTCGTTCGACGAACATCAGCGCATTCACACGTCGCGACCGCCCTTCTCCCCGTGTTCCTCGTGGCGTGCATCGCCAAGGAGCGGGACACGATCAGCGCAAACGAAGCCGAAGCGTTTTTGAAATACAAGCAGCGCTGGCGGGACTGCTACCTGTCGACGCACAACATCGAAGCTTGCGACTCGCTCGCAGGACACCCCGTCTACCCCGCTCCTCATCAAACGAACCTCAAGCAGAAGCTCGATTGGCTCGAAGCGCGGAGGTTGAGCTTGTTCAGCGGCGAGCGTCGATAGTTTGTGGACATGGCTCGTCGCCGCAGGCCAACAAGCCTGCGGCGACGTGGCCGGGGGGAACCCGATCGATAGCGCGTTCGGGGGGAGGCCTATGAACGTATGTCGAGGCTGCAAGATGCGAGCCTTGGCGTCTTGGACGGACGTGCACTCATGACGGTCGGTTCGAGATCGGCTTCGCCGATTGCAGAGGCTCCCGATTTGTAGAAGGTACAAGGCTGAGCTTCGAGACCTTGTAATTATTGGGCGCTGTTACGTGTCGTCGCGTGTTGGGCTGACCTCGCTCGCTGATCTTTCAATTTCTCTCCTCAAGTAATGCGGCGTCGCTGGCAGCGAATCCGCGGTCACATCAAACGGGCACGTACTCTGCGTGCGCGGACCTCGACCGAAGTCGGTCAGCCGGCCAATGCCCCACACTAGTCGCAGCACTCGTCCCATTCGACTGAGACACGCGGTCAAGGCACCCATGCTCGGCCCGATCGCCGAACAGCGCTTCGTCGCAGGTGCTGGATGGGATCTCCCTGAGCTTGCTGATCTGCGTAAAGGGCACGAAACGTGCTCTTTGCATCATCAGAATCAGAGGGTCGCCACGGTTTCGTGCCGTGCGATCGGCGTGGGCAGAATCGCGAGAGTTTCATTGAGTTCGAGGATGGACCACACAGCCCGCCATCGGCATCGCACCAGCCAGGCATCGTCGGGCTCCCCAGCCGATCGCGGCATCCTCGACCGTGGAGACAGAGTCACACCACTGCAGGCAGTCCCTGAAACCTCCCGTCGGAAGCGAGCCAAGGCTCAGCCGCGGCCGCGGATCCTCGTCATTGAGGACGACCCCTACGCGCGGGAAGCGTTAACTCTCCTGTTGGACTTTTACGGGTACGAGGTTGTCTCGGCCAGCAACGGAACCGATGGCCTCGATCTCTTGACCGAGGCGACTCCGGACCTCGTCGTGACTGATTGGCGGATGCCGGGGTTGTCAGGTCTGGCGCTCTGTCGGGCGTTGCGCGAACGGCACGACACGATACCGATCATCGTGGTCACGTCTGCAGATGAAGTCTTCAGTCACGACCAGCCGGTGAACGCGCGTCTCCGAAAGCCGATCGATCCACCCCTCCTCAACCACGTGATCACCCGCGAGCTGCGTGCGCTACGGCGCCGCTGACTCGCTACGACGTCACCTCCACCTGGTTTGCCGGCTGCGACGACGGATCGTCTGATGATGCCTGCCCGCCTCCCGAGTCTGGCGCCTGGTATTGATTCAGGCGGTTGTAAAGCGTTTTCAGGCTGATGCCGAGCACGCTCGCAGATTTCGGCTTGTCTTCCTGATACTCCTTCAACGTCGCCAGAATCAGACGACGCTCAACCTCCGCGATTGTCGAACCCACGCGCACGGTGAAGACGCCGCCGGCCTCGGCTTTCTGTTCGGCCGCGGCCTCTGGCTGTCGCCCGCCGCGTTGGACTTCAGCCGGAAGACTGTCCACCTCGATCAAGTCCTCCGACAGCACGTACGCGAAGTGCACCACGTTGCGAAGCTCACGAACGTTGCCGGGCCAGTTGTACTGTCCCAGCATGTCCAGCGCCTGATCGCTGAAGCTTTTCTTTCGCCCCTCGCTCTGAATCAAATCCTCCAGGAAGGCCTGCGCCAGCAAGCGGATATCTTCGCGACGGTTTCGCAGCGGCGCCAGATCGATCTGGAAGACCTTGAGGCGGTAGTACAGGTCGGCTCGCAGTTTTCCTTCATCGATTGCCTGCTGCACGTCGCGGTTGCTGGCAGCCAGGATGCGGACATCCACCTGGATGGGTTGTTCCCCACCGACACGCGACAGTGAATTGGTTTCGAGGACGCGCAGCAGCTTGACCTGCAGCTCGATCGGCATCTCGGTGATCTCGTCGAGGAACAGCGTTCCGCGCGTGGCCTGCTCGAAGTAGCCCTTGTGACGACGCTCGGCCCCGGTGAAGCTACCGCGTTCGTGCCCGAACAGCTCGCTTTCCATCAAGGACGGCGAGATCGCGCCGCAGTTGACCGGCACCCAGGGTCCGTGGCGGCGACGGCTCAACTCATGGATAGCCCGCGCCACGACGTCCTTACCTGATCCGCTTTCACCTGTGATCAACACGCTCGCGCTGCTTGGCGCGATACGGCTGATCAACTCGCAGGCTCGGGCG